>NZ_JBIUVO010000007.1:0-121846 GCF_044742995.1 Pseudomonas sp. NPDC087803 | reverse complement strand
CTGTGTGCGGTAAAACCACACGTGCTGCGCTACTGGGAGCAGGAGTTTCCTCAGCTCAACCCCGTCAAACGCCGCGGAAACCGCCGGTATTATCAGCGCCAGGACGTGCTGATGATCCGGCAGATCCGCGCGCTCCTTTACGATCAAGGATTCACCATCGGCGGCGCGCGTCTGCGTTTGTCCGGCGATGAAGCCAAAGACGACACCACCCAATACAAGCAAATGATCCGCCAGATGATCGCTGAGCTTGAAGATGTGCTGGTGGTGCTCAAGAAATAAAAAGCTGCGTTTGAATACTTCCAGTTTTCAAAAGCTTGCGATATATTCTTGAGCGCTCTTCGAGATGAAGGGCAGGTTTCAAACCAGTCGGGGCGTAGCGCAGTCCGGTAGCGCACTAGCATGGGGTGCTAGGGGTCGAGTGTTCGAATCACTCCGTCCCGACCATATAATTCAATGATTTAGGCCAATGTTCACAGCATTGGCCTTTTTCATGCGCGTGACATTTGCGTGACTTCTCCATTTCTCACGCCTGCTTCCTCTTCAAGATTGTCAGCGGTTTTAGCCGTTTCTGATTATTGCTCTCGATCTACATTGATCCTTGCCGAGTCTAACTGGGATTTGGTCGAGCGCCCGGTGAATGCGGCCAGCGCTGGATTGCCATTAAATATTGGCGATCGGGTGCCGATACTCAGTCATCCAAATTCCGATCGAGCGAAGGCGCATGGACATCAGTAATACCGGTAGCGAATATCAAAAGCCGAAAAATCTCGCAGGCCTGGGCCGTCGCTGGGGTGGGCAGATCATCGATACGTTGATCACCTACTTTTTGATCCTCTTCATTGGACGAATGGCGGAGTTTATTGGTTTGCCGCCAAATGTTGTGGCGGTCTTGGCTTTTGGTGCAGGTGTGGCGTATTACCTGTTTTCCGACGCAATGCCCAACGGGCAAAGCCTGGGTAAAAAGCTGCTGGGGATGTCGGTGATTGATGAGCGAAGCTACTTGAGCTGCAATCTGTATCAATCGTTCATACGCAATATCACAACGCCCTTTCTGAACATCCTCGACTGGATTTTCATCTTCTTTGGCTCGCGCAAACGCTTGGGCGACATGCTTGCTTCGACAATTGTGATTCGTGTCAGATGAATCAAATGAGGCGGCGGCAGTCGCGCAGGTTTTATTGTTTCGAGTCTTGCTGAATGTCCTTCGAGTCACTGGAGGTCGCGGCGTCTTTCTGCGTTTCTTGCGGTTCGGCGCCGGAGTTTGAACCTGACGCTTCTTCGCCCTTTTTATTGGCTTTTTCCTCATTGGACTCTGAGCTTTGCGCCTGATTTGTTCCGGATGAGGCCGTCGGTGTTGCTGCCGAACTGGTCTGCGTGAAGAGCGAGCCAGTCAGCAGCAGGCTTGCGAGCGTCAGGGTTGCAATCGACTTGTTCATTTTCTGAATCTTCCGCGCGATGGGGGTAACCCATTGGAGGCATGAACAGGCCTAAGGTGCTGGCCGTTGGACGAGCGGTAGAATCATAGATACCCGGCCCAATGTGAGAGTAGAAGGATTTCTACAAGGCCAACCACAAACATGACCGCGACAAAACGGCGCGAAAGCACCGCGCTATATTTTGCGGCCTTGCAAGTCAGCCCATTCAATCCCGAAGCGGCTCAGGTATTTTCTCAACCGGTCCGCATCATTCGGCTGCGCCTTGGCCTGGCGCGATACCCCAAACAGTCTGCGTCCGGCATCCGAAAGGCTGCCCGCTTGCCGACATACTTCAAGTACCGCCTTCAATTGCAGTCGATCGAACAGGTCCAGGCTGTCGGCGTCTCCCGGTAGTTCATCCGACATCCCGTCCGCTTGCGTCAGCCCCCACGCATAACGCAGCCGATCAATTTCTTCCTGCACTTGCGCCTCATCAATTCGCCCGCTGTCCGCGAGGGTGGCCATCCGGGTAATCGACGCTGACAACTCGCGAAAGTTGCCCAGCCATGCCGCTTCGCGAGAACTGGCGAAGGCGAGGTAGCGCCGCCGTGCTTCGAGGTTGAAGCGCACTAGCTGGCCGTGATCGCGAGCGTGACGTTCTAGCTCGAAATCGATGTTGGGCTCGATGTCTTCGCGGCGGCCGGCCAGGCCGGGCAAATCAAATGTCCAGAGGTTGATCCGCGCGTACAGATCTTCGCGGAACAGGCCTTCGGCGACGCGGCTGCGCAGGTCGCGGTGGGTGCCGGCGATGATCAGGAAATCGCTGTCGACTTCCTTGTCGGAGCCGAGCGGAAAGAAGCGCTTTTCTTCGATAGCCTTGAGCAGCATCGCCTGTTCGTCCGCGCCCAGTTCGCCGATTTCATCGAGAAACAACATGCCGCCGTCCGCAGCGCGCAGCAGGCCGTCGCGGGCGTTTTGCGCGCCGGTGAAAGCGCCTTTGACGTGACCAAACAATGCCGACATCGCGCCGTCGCCCCGCAGGGTGGCGCAGTTCACCTCAACAAACCGGCCCTGCATTTGATGGCGACTGCGCTTGAGTTCGTAGATGCGCCGGGCGAGAAACGATTTGCCGGCGCCGGTCGGGCCGATCAGCAGCATGGGCGCCTTCGAACGCACCGCGACGCGCTCTATCTGTTCGATGGAGCGGTTGAACGCCGCGTTACGGGTGGCGATGCCGGACTTCAAGAACTCCAGGCCTTCGAGGCGTTTGTTGGCGAAACGCGAGGCGATGCGGTCATAGCGCGACAGGTCAAGGTCGATCAGGGCGTGGGTGCCGGTGGCTTGCTCATCTTCACTTTTGCGTCGGGCAGGGGAGGTCTGGATCAGGCGCGCCGGCAGAAAGCGTGCTTCGGTCAGCAGGAACCAGCAAATCTGCGCGACGTGGGTGCCGGTGGTGATGTGAACCAGATAGTCCTCGTTTTCGGTATCGAAGCTGTAGGCCGTCGTGAAGTCATGCAGTGCGCCGTAGACCTCTTCGAAATCCCACGGATTACGCAGTGCCATGGGGTGCAGGTTTACCTCGGTTTCCGGCGAGACCTGCTGGATATCGGCGCGAACCCGTTCAGCGAGGCTGAGGTCGCGTGCGTCGATACCGTGAATCAGTTCCAGGCGATGGATCAGCACGTCCGGTTGCTGGCACAGGCCAACGCTCGGTCGCCAGTGGCTCCAGCGATTGGCGCCCTTGCCAACGCGGTCCAGGGTGGCGCCGATAAAACCGATGGCGACCGTACGTTTGTTGGGCATGACTATCTCAAAAGATAAATGACGATATCAAATGATAGATTTCTTGCGCTGGGTTTGTCTTCTGATCAGCGCAAAGAAAACCATAAAAAATAAAAAATCGTTATAAATCAATAATATAAAAAATAAATTCAATGCCTTTCAAAAACTGGCACAGCCGCTGCAATACCTATCGCAACGAACAGGACAACAGAGCGAGACGCCACGATGGCCAACTTCAAACTCTTCAACACGCAATCGAAACAGCTGGCAGCCTGCGACACTTTGAATGCTTCCGGTGCCTCGGCCTATGCCTACACCCCGAAGCATCAACTGGCTCAACTGGCAGTCACCGGTTGCCTGAACCAGACGTTTTACGCCAGCGCTGAAAGTCAGCTGGATCAAGTGTTGAAGCTGGTGGTTGAACTCGACAGCCGTTTCGTGGCGAAGGCTGCTGTGTACGCTCGCCAAAAAGGCCACATGAAAGATATGCCGGCGTTGCTGTTGGCGGCACTGACGGCGAACCGTTCGACGTTGGTACCTGAGGTGTTTGAACAAGTGATCGACAGCGGCAAGATGTTGCGCAACTACGTGCAGATCCTGCGCAGTGGCGCCACCGGGCGCAAATCTCTTGGCTCGCAACCCAAGCGTCTGGTGCAGAACTGGCTCAACGGCGCGACCGAACGTCAACTGCTGCAAGCGTCGATTGGCAACCAGCCATCGCTGGCGGACGTGGTGAAGATGGTTCACCCAAAGCCGGCTGAGGCCTGGCGCGAAGCGTTCTTCGCCTGGCTGATCGGCAAACCGGTGGATGTGCAGGCGTTGCCTGAGCTGACCCGCGATTTGCTGGCGTTTCGCAGCGGTGCAAGTCACGAAGTACCCGCAGTACCGTTTCAACTGCTCGGCAACGAAACCCTGAGCAAACAGCAATGGGCTGCGCAGGCTTACAACATGGGCTGGCAGGGATTGCGCATCAACCTCAACACCCTGGCGCGGCATGGCGCGTTTGAAGTTCCGGGTTGCGTCGAGTACGTGGCGGCGCGACTTGCAGACCCGCAAGAAGTGGCAAAGGCGCGGGTTTATCCGTACCAGTTGCTGGCGGCCTACCGGATGGTTGGCGATAACGTACCGCTGCAGATCCGCGAGGCATTGCAGGACGCACTTGAGTTATCGCTGGCCAATGTGCCGAAGCTGGAAGGCGCGGTGGTGGTTTGCCCGGACGTATCGGGTTCGATGGGCAGCCCGGCGACCGGTTATCGTCAGGGCGCAACCACCGCAGTGCGTTGCATCGACGTGGCGGCGCTGGTCGCGGCAGCGGTGTTGCGCAAACAGCCGGCGGCGCGGGTGATGCCGTTCGAAGTGAAGGTTGTGGATATCAAGCTCAACCCTCGGGACAGCGTGATCAGCAACGCGGAGAAACTGGCCGCGGCCTTTGGCGGCGGCACCAACTGCTCGGCGCCGCTGAAGAAACTGGCGGACAGCAAGGCCAGGGTCGATACGCTGATTCTGGTATCGGACAACGAGTCCTGGATTGACACGCGGCGCCATGGTGCCAGTGAGACGATGCTGCAGTGGGAGCGCATCAAACGGATCAATCCGCAGGCGCGGCTGGTGTGTATCGATATCCAGCCGGGTTATGCAACGCAGGCAGCGGACCGCGATGACATTCTGAATGTCGGCGGTTTCAGTGATGCGGTGTTCGATGTGGTTGAGCAGTTCGCCAGCGGTCGTTACGGCGCGCAGCACTGGGTCGAAGCGATCGAGAAGATGCAATGAATTGATTTGTCACAGGCGCTGAATGCCGGTGGGACTACATCCAAGACGTCTCATCAAACCCTTGTCAGCGTGTGTGACGGCACGAATGCCTGATGGCTGTACATTTGAGGCCGGTTAACCCCGGTGCGCGGCAACGCGCAACAGTCATCAACTTTTGTCGTGCCACCTTATTGAAAAAGAAGGCAGCGAATGCAACAGGTACTCCATCGGAACGCGGGTTCGAATCCCGCCCCGGCAACGGGGGCTCGACTGGCAGAGCCACAGTGTCTGTTTTTTTGTCGCTGCACATGACCGAACAACGCCGAATCATCGGCCAACGAATAAAGAATAGAGAAATGAAAGCACACACTTACCAACTGCTCGAAGTCGCCGACGGCAAGCCGATCAAACTCTGGACCGAAGGCGTTCCGGTAGAAACCGAGGCCCGCGAGCAACTGATGAACACCGCAAAGATGCCATTCATCTTCAAGCATCTGGCGGTGATGCCGGATGTGCATCTGGGCAAGGGGTCGACCATTGGCAGCGTGATTCCGACGGTGGGCGCGATTATCCCGGCAGCCGTCGGCGTGGACATCGGTTGCGGCATGATCGCCGCACGCACGTCGCTGACCGCTACCGACCTGCCGGATAACCTGCAAGGCCTGCGCAGCGCCATCGAGCACGCGGTGCCCCATGGCCGCAGTTCGAACCGTTCGCGGCGCGACAAGGGCGCATGGGACGAGATTCCGCAGCAAGCCGATCAGGCCTGGGCGGGGCTTCAGCCACGTTTCAAGCTGATCACCGACAAGTATCCGAAACTGGCCAACACCAACAACCGTGGGCATCTGGGGACGCTCGGCAGCGGTAACCACTTCATCGAAGTGTGCCTGGACGAAGCCAACCGGGTCTGGTTCATGTTGCACAGTGGTTCTCGCGGTGTCGGCAACGCTATCGGCAACCTGTTCATTCAGATGGCTCAGGCGGATATGCGGCAACATATTGCCAACCTGCCGGATCGTGACCTGGCGTATTTCGAAGAAGGCAGCCAGCACTTCGATGATTACGTGGAAGCGGTGAGCTGGGCGCAGGACTTCGCCAGACAGAACCGCGAACTGATGATGCAAGCGGTGATTCAGGCCACGCGCCAGATCATTCGCAAGCCGTTCGAGGTGGCGCTGGAAGCGGTGAACTGCCACCACAACTACGTGCAGAAAGAGCGGCATTTCGGTGAAGACGTCTTGGTCACCCGCAAAGGCGCGGTGTCGGCGAAGAAGGGGGAGCTGGGGATCATCCCGGGGTCGATGGGCGCCAAGAGTTTCATTGTGCGCGGTCTGGGCAACGAAGAGTCGTTCAGTTCCTGCAGCCATGGCGCCGGCCGCACCATGAGCCGCACCAAGGCCAGGAATACTTTCACGGTCGAAGACCAGATCCGCGCCACTGCGCATGTCGAGTGCCGCAAGGACGAAGCGGTGATCGACGAAATTCCGATGGCCTACAAGGACATCGACAAAGTCATGCACGCCCAGCGCGAGTTGGTGGAAGTGCTGCACACCCTGCGGCAAGTGGTGTGCGTCAAAGGATAAAAGGATCAGCAGTCATGGAATTTGCAGAACGCCACCCGCTGTGCGACACGATGCGTGCGCGGGTGCTGGAAGAGTTGGCGCGTATAGAGCGCGAGCGCAACGTCACAGTGCTGTACGCCTGTGAGTCCGGCAGTCGGGCCTGGGGCTTTGCCTCGACCGACAGCGATTACGACGTACGATTCGTGTACGTGGAAAAACCGCAGTGGTTCGTTCAGGTCGACACGCCGCGCGCTGTGATCGAGCGGCCATTGGACGATGAACTGGACGTCAGCGGCTGGGAACTGCGCAAGACCCTCGGGTTGTTGCGCAAATCCAACCCGACGCTGCTGGAGTGGCTCGACTCGCCATTGGTGTACCGCAGCGAAAGCGCACAGGTTGCGCAACTGCGTGAACTGGCCGAAGCGTTCTACAGCCCGCCAGCAGCCCGCAATCACTATCTGTCGATGGCGAAAAACAACTTTCGCCAGTACCTGCAAGGCGACAGTGTGCGGTTCAAGAAGTACTTCTACGTGCTGCGGCCCTTGCTGGCGGTGCGCTGGATCGATCAGGGCCGGGGGCGTCCACCGATGACCTTCGCCGACCTGCTGACCACGGTCGACGACCGTGCACTGCTGGCTGAAGTCGACGAACTGCTGGCACTTAAACGCAATGCCGACAAGAGCACCTATGGTCCGCGTCGCCCGGCGCTGCACAGGTTCATCGCTGCCGAACTCGAGCGCGATGCGCCGACATTACTCAGAACTCAGGAAGACTCGCGACGACTGGATGACTACCTCAGGGACACCGTCGGGTTGTACGCGTAAGGATTGAAATGGAACAGCAAGTGATTGAACTGGACGGCGCGATTGGCGGCGGTCAGGTGTTGCGCAGCGCGCTGAGCCTGTCGATGGTGACGGGCCAGGCGTTTCGCATCAAACAGATTCGCGCCCGCCGCAGTCGGCCGGGATTGTTGCGTCAGCATTTGACGGCAGTGATGGCGGCCGCCGAAGTCTGCGGCGCGCGGATCGCGGGAGCGGAGCTGGGCTCGCAGGAGCTGTATTTCGAGCCGGGAACGATTCGTTCGGGTGATTACCAGTTTGCGATCGGCACAGCCGGGAGTTGCACGTTGGTGCTACAGACACTGCTGCCGGCGCTGTTGCAGGCGCCGGGCACAAGTCGCGTGCGGATCAGCGGCGGCACGCATAATCCATTGGCGCCGCCTGCCGATTTCCTCACGCGCAGTTGGTTGCCGCTGATGCGACGCATGGGGGCCGGCATTGAGCTGGATCTGTTGCGTCACGGCTTCGTCCCGGCCGGTGGTGGTGAGATCGACGTCACGGTGCAGCCGTCGCAACTGACGCGACTTGATCTGTGTGAGCGCGGGGCGTTGCTGTCGCATCAGGCAATGGCGCTGACTGCGGGGCTCGCACGGACTGTCGCCGAGCGAGAACTGAATAGGGTGGCCAAACGCCTGAACTGGTCATCGGAAACATTGCATCCGATCACGCTCGATCCGGCGCGTGGCCCCGGTAATGTGTTGTTGCTGGAGTACGTGTTCGAGCAGGTCACGGAAGTCTTCAGTGCCTTTGGCCAAGTGTTGTTACGGGCGGAGAAGGTCGCTGATAGCGCAATCAATCAGGCGACAGACTGGTTGCGCAGTGACGCTGCTGTGGCGGAACACCTCGCCGACCAGTTGCTGCTGCCGATGGCGCTGGCCGGTGGCGGATCATTCACTACCCCAAGAGTGACCGAGCATCTGCACAGCAACATCGCGGTGATCGAGCGCTTCTTGCCGGTGAATATCGAATGTTCGGAGGAGGGCGCCGAGCGTCTGCGGGTTGAGGTCCGCAGTATCCGCTGATCACGGCGCAGGCACAGGTCAATCTCGGAAAAGCGGCAATTTGCTGGCCCCCAGATTTGGTCTTCCCCGGCAAACTCGCCTTTTTTCAAAAGGTTAGGTTGGCTATATGCGGACGATTGTCATAACCGTTGCAACGCTTTCCCTGGCTGCCTTCGCTTCGGCCATTGAAGCGAAGGAGTTGAGCAAGAGTCATCGTTTCGCCTGTACCTGGGGCTCGGACATCGCTGCCGGGGCGCAGCAGTCGAAGCTGTCGGGGATCTCGTTGTACGGCGCGCGCAAGCAGTTGCAGGTGCGCAAGTTCCAGCAACCGTGGATGCGCATGACGGCGATGGGCATTACCGAGCAGACTTACAACAGCACCTCCAGGCTCAAGCCGGCGGCGGTCAAGCAGACCTATTACGAACAATGCGTGCGGCATGAACTGGCCCAGCGATAAACCCCAAAGCCCAACCTGAAGAGGTTGGGCTTTTTCATGCCTGACGAAACATCAGCATCACTGGTCAGTCTCGCAATTGACCATCCACGCCACACCAAAGCGATCGACCAGCATGCCGAAACGGGCGGCCCAGAATGTGGTTTGCAGCGGCATGTCGACGCGAGCGTCCTTGGCCAGCGCATTAAACACTCGCTCGGCTTCGGCGATGCTGTCGACGTTGATGGAAATCGAGCATCCGCTCATGCCCCCGGTTGGCCGATCAGGGGTGGTGTCCGAGGCCATGATCATCTGGTCGCCAACCTTCAGGCAGGTATGGTTGACGAGGTTGTGGTGTTCTTTCGGTACGTGATCGGCGGCGGGTGTTTCGCCGTAGGTCATCATTGCTTCGAGTTTGCCCTGCAAGGCTTGTTCGTAAAAGGTGAAAGCCTCGCGGCAGTTGCCGTTGAAGATCAGGTAGGGATTGATTCTCATGATGGCGTTCCTGGCAGTAGGCGCGGAGAGAGGCGATTTTCGTCGGGTTCCACGAAAGGCGGTTAAACCATAGCAAAGCATTGGACGCCGCAATGGGCAGAGTTTTTCCAGATGTTTTTCTTCTGAAAACACCGCGCTTCAGCACGGATAAAACCTGCGGAGTACCATGACACCCTGTACTGCCTATCGAGCTTGATCCGCCATGCCTTTGATTTCCCGCTTCAATACCCTGTTAGATCAGGCCCGGCGCGCCTTGCTCTTAGTCTGGGCGACATCACGCGGATTGTTTCTGGGCCTGGTGCTGGCAACTTTGATCGCCGGTGTATTGCCTGCGCTGGCCGCTTGGCTGGGGCAGCGCATTGTCGATGCGGTGGTGACGGCGATGCAGTTGCACGCGCAGCAAGGCGATGCGCCGCTGTGGCCGGTGTTGCGTTATGTGCTGATGGAGGCGGGCGTGCTGGCGCTGTTGTCCGGTACGCAACGGGCGTTGTCGGTGCAGCAGTCGCTGTTGCGGGTGCAGTTGGGGCAGAAGGTCAACACGCTGATTCTCGAGAAGGCGCAGACACTGTCGCTGGTGCAGTTCGAAAACTCCGAGTTCTACGACAAACTGGTGCGCGTACGCCGCGAAGCCTCGACCCGGCCGCTGGCGCTGGTGATGAAATCGCTTGGGTTGATCCAGAACCTGATCATGCTGATCAGCTTCGGTGTGCTGCTGGTGCATTTCTCGCCGTGGGCGCTGCTGTTACTGGTGATCGGCGCGTTGCCGGTATTTTTTGCCGAGGCGCATTTTTCCGGCGATGCTTTCCGCTTGTTCACCCGCCGGGCCCCGGAGAGTCGGCAGCAAAGTTACATCGAAACCTTGTTGTCCCACGAGGCCTACATCAAAGAGGTCAAGCTGTTCGGCTTTGCGCCGTTGCTGTTGCAGCGTTATCGGGACACCTTCGCCAGACTCTATGCCGAGGATCGGCGCCTGACATTGCGTCGCGATGGCTGGGGCTTCGGTCTCGGCCTGCTTGGCACCGGGGCGTTCTATCTGGCTTACGCCTGGGTGGTGATCGACGCCGTGCACGGCAATATCAGCCTCGGTCAGATGACCATGTACCTGGTGTTGTTCAAGCAGGGCCAGAGTGCGGTCAGCAGCAGCCTGAGTGCGATCAGCGGTTTGTACGAGGACGGCTTGTATCTGTCGAGCCTGTATGAGTATCTGGCCGAACCGGTGCTCGCCGATTCCGGTCATCTCACGGTCGGCGCGCAACCGGGTGATGGCCTGCGTTTTGAAAACGTCGGTTTCCGCTATCCGGGGGCTAGCCGTGCAGCATTGGAAGGTATCGACCTGCACCTGGTGCCGGGCAAGAGCGTGGCGCTGGTGGGGGAGAACGGCTCAGGCAAGACCACGCTGATCAAGTTGCTGACCCGCCTGTATCGGCCGGATCAGGGACGGATTCTGCTCGATGGCAGCGATTTGCAGGATTGGGAAGAGAACACATTGCGCCGGCGTATCGGCGTGATTTTTCAGGACTACATTCGCTACCAGTTCACCGTGGGTGAAAACATCGGCGTGGGCGATACCTCGGCGTTCAATGAAGAATCGCGCTGGCAGGCCGCCGCGGCCGAAGGCATGGCCGCGCCGTTCATCGAAGGGCTCGACCGTGGCTATGCAACGCAACTGGGCCGCTGGTTTGCTGGCGGTCAGGAGTTGTCGGGCGGGCAATGGCAGAAGATTGCCCTGTCCCGGGCTTACATGCGCCGCGATGCCGATATCCTGATTCTCGATGAACCGACCTCGGCGCTGGATCCGGCAGCGGAAGCGGCAGTGTTCGAGCATTTCAGCCAGCACACCGAAGGGCGCATGACCCTGCTGATCTCCCATCGTTTTTCCAGTGTGCGCAATGCCGATCAGATCATGGTGCTGGAGGCAGGGCGGATACTGGAGCAAGGCGATCACCACAGCCTGATCGCCGCCAACGGGCACTACGCCAAGCTGTTCGATCTGCAGGCTCGCGGCTATCGCTAGGAGTCCTGCGCGCTGCGTACCACTGCGGGGCCGGCCACGCGCGGCGCGGGTTTGGATTGCATCAGCGCGTCGATCGCCTTGCGATAATTCTGCCCGCCCAGCGCCATGCTGTTGTTGTGGGTGGCACCCGGCACCAACAGCAGTCGTTTCGGTTGTTGGGCGGCGTTGAACAGCTGCTCGCTGAAGCGCGGCGGCACGAATGCGTCAGCCATGCCGTGTACCACCAGCAATGGCATGTGAATCTCGGCGATCTTGTCGATGGAATCGAATTTCTGCGACAGCAGCCAGCGCACCGGCAGCGAGGTGTTGGCCACTGCCGCGGCCACATCCGCGAGAGAGGTAAAGGTGGACTCGATCACCAGGCCCTTGACCGGCAGCGGGGTATGGTCCCGCGCGGCGTCCTGGCCAAGTTCGGCCGCCAGATCAATGGCCACGGCACCCCCTAGTGAATGACCGTAAATCAGGCGTTTGCTCGGATCTGGCTGCAGCAGTTTGAAGCGTTCCCATGCCACACGGGCATCTTCGTACACGCTGCTTTCCGAAGGCAGATCACCCTTGCTCTGGCCGAAACCACGGTAATCGATCGCCAGTACCGAATAACCTGCCGCACGCAGTTGCTCGATGCGGAATAACTGCCCGGTAAGGTTCCAGCGCACGCCATGCAGATAAAGGATTGCCGGGGCATTCGCGCGTTCTGCCGGCCACCACCAGGCATGAATGTTCTGCCCGGCCTTGAAGCTCTTGGGCTGCAAGTCGAGTTCCTGCACGCTGCCCGGCAAGCCGTGATACCAGCCGGCGGTACCCGGCTCGATGCGAAACAGCAGTTTGCGCTCGGTGTGTTCGAGCACCGCACAACTCGTCGGCACGCCAATGATCAGCGCAGCCATGCAGGCGAACGCCAGACGGCGGCGACGCAAACGAGTCATGAAGGAAAGGAACATTAAACGGTTCACCACAGCGCAGACAAAGAAGGCTTTTTACCAGAAGGCTTGGTCTGCGCGTGATTTTTTCGACCACCGTGTACCCGCAACGATTACAAAATGCTGCGGCTCAATCCACCCGCAGGACAATTTTGCCGATGTGGTCGCCACCTTCCATGCGCGCATGTGCCTGGGCCGCGTCGTTCAGCGAGTAGACCTTGTCGATGATTGGCAGGCAGCGTCCGGCCGCGAGTACCGGCCACACGTGTTCGCGCAACTGTTCGGCGATTTCGGCCTTTTCCTCAGCGGTGCGCGCTCGTAGCAAGGATCCGGTGATCACCGCACGCTTGGCCATGATCGCCAGCAGGTCGATGTCGTTGGCCTTGCCGCCGCCGAGAAAGCCGAGCATCACCAGCCGGCCATCCATCGCCAGCGCGCTGACATTACCGTTGAGATACGAGGCGCCCATGATGTCGAGAATCGCGTTCACCCCTTGGTCTGCAGTTTTTTCGGCGATGACCGTGGCGAAATCCTGCTCGCGATAATTGATCGGCTGCCCACCCAATTTGCTGATTGCCGCGCATTTATCGGCACTGCCGGCGGTGGCGAAGGCTTCGATGCCGAATTCGCGGCAGAGCATCAACGCGGTGGTGCCGATGCCGCTGGTACCGCCGTGGATCAACACGCGCTGGCCACGCTGAGCGTTGCCGAGGCCGAACAGGTTGGCCCACACGGTAAAGAATGTTTCCGGGATGGCGGCCGCCTGCACCCAATCCAGACCATCGGGGATCGGCAGGGTTTGCCCGGCCGGGACAGTGCAGTATTCGGCGTAACCGCCACCGTTGGTCAGCGCGCAGACCTTGTCCCCCACGGCAAACTGACTGACACCGGCACCCAGCGCCACGATTTCGCCGGCCACTTCCAGGCCGGGGATCGGATTCATGCCCGGCTTCATCGGGTATTTGCCGGCCCGTTGCAGAGCGTCGGGACGATTGATCCCGGCGGCATGCACACGGATCAGTACTTCGCCGGCAGCGGCGACGGGCAGGGTTACGCGTTTGGCCTGCAATACTTCGGGGCCACCCGGTTGAGTGATTTCGATACGGGTCAGTTCGCTGGGCAGTGTCATATCCGGTCCTGTTGCGTAAGAGGTCTGTAGGTGGGAGTTCAGAGGGGCGCCAATGATTCCCTGCAAAAGCATTTCAGGCTTGAGAACGGGATGAGGATATCGGCTATTGTTGCTGCTTTAGCGCAGCGATTTGGCGGCATGGTGATGCAAATCTGCATCAGTAGGGGAACAGATGAATTGGGATGACGCTCGGGTGTTTCTCGCGATCTGCCGCGAGTCGACATTGCGCGGGGCCGCGCGAGTGCTGGGGGTGGATCAGGCCACCGTCGGACGGCGAATTACCGCGCTGGAAAAATCCCTCAGCGCGACGTTGTTCCTGCGCACTTCCGAAGGTTACGCGCTAACGGCGGTAGGTGAGGCCGCGCTCAGGTCCGTGGAGAAAATGGAACATTCGGCACTGGAGCTTGAGCGGCAGATCCAGGGCTTGGATGATCGCCTGACCGGTACGGTGCGGGTCAGCACCACCGATTCGCTGGCCATTGACTTCCTGATCCCGGCCATCGCCCGGTTGCATGAAGTGCACCCGGACGTGCGCGTGCAGCTGGACGCCTCTACGCAGATCCTCAGTCTGGCCAAGCGTGAGGCGGACATCGCCGTACGCAACACCCGGCCCGACAATCCGGACCTGATCGCCCGACGCATCGCGCGCTGGCCAACGGGATTGTTTGCTTCAAAGGCCTACGTCGATGCCAACGGCGAGCCTGAGTTCGGCAGTGCTTTCGCCGGGCATGATCTGGTGGTTTATCAGCCGTATCTGCAGAGCAACCGGGACCTGAACCTGGTGGGGGAGCCGATCAGCCGTGGGCGAATTGTCGCCAGCCTGGGTTCCAGCCTGTTGATGCGTCGCTCGATTGCGGCGGGTATTGGTGTAGGAGAAATCCCGCTGTACATGGGCGAGCGCGACGGTCTGGTGCGGCTCTGGCCGCAGCGTACCCGGCCGCAGCCGTACGAAGTGTGGCTGGTGACCCATGCGGACCTGCGTCATACCGCGCGGGTGAGGGCCGTGATCGAGCAGATCGTCGAGGTGTTCGCGTCGGAAAACGAGTAAGGCGCGTTTTCTCGGCGAACTCACAAGGTCTGACGAAATGGCCTACGCCGGACGCAGAATCCGCTGGCTTGTAGGCCGAAGGACCGGGGGCTATCGTTCCCAAAGGCTGGTGCGAGGCCGCACGCTTGCACTGGAGTGACATACCACGGACGGTATCGGTAGCCCGATAAAGGTGTCGAATTGGAAGCCAGGGAATTCAGTCATTTTCAAAGCAGTGACATAACGGGTAAAGATCAGGGTAAGCAAGTCATGGGCGCCATCAGTCGAGAAGAGTTCAACGCCAGGATCGAGACCATCGAGACACGAATGGATGCTCGACTGGACGCGGTATCAATGAAAATTGACGGCTTTTTATCCATTCAGGTCGAGCGCGACAAACGCTACGACTTGATTACGCAAGAGATGCGAAGAATTGCCGACGGCGCGCAGGACGCAGCAAGGCAGGGCGCCACCGTCAAGGCCAACGTCTGGGCAGCAACGGCCGTCCAGTTGCTTGGAATAGTCGCCATCGTCGTTGGGGCCTACTACGCCAATCAAGCCAACATGTACGTAGCTATACAAACCACCCTCGCGGCGGTCCAGGCGGGCAAGGATGCTCACGCACCAAAACCGTCGATGCTGCCAACTCCATTACCACCGCAATAAAAAACGGCCTTCAAATGAAGGCCGTTTTTGCAGGCGTTAAACCCATGCTTCATGGCATTTGCGGCAACTCCTGCGGCCGCAGATCAAACACCAGCACTTCGGCATCCACGCCGTTGCTCAAGGTCAGCGCTTGTTCCTCACGAACTCGCACGCCGTCACCTTCCTGCAACTGCACGCCGTTGAGTTCAACGCTGCCACGCGCTACATGCACGTAGGCATAGCGGTTGGCTGGCAGTTTCAGCGTCGCGCTGTCCTGGCCGTCAAACAGGCCGGCGAAAACCCGTGCGTCCTGACGGACCTTCAACGAGCCGTCAGCGCCGTCCGGCGAGATGATCAGTTGCAGGCGGCCGCGTTTTTTCTGCGCGCTGAAGTGCTCCTGCTGGTAGCGCGGCTTGGCCCCGGCCACTTCCGGCACGATCCAGATCTGCAGAAAGTGCACAGGCTTGCTGGCCGAATGGTTGAACTCGCTGTGGGCCACGCCGCTGCCGGCACTCATCAGTTGCACGTCACCGGGGCGGATCACCGAACCGGTGCCCAGGGTGTCCTTGTGCTCCAGCGCGCCTTCAAGTACGTAGGAGAAAATTTCCATGTCGCGGTGCGGGTGCTGGCCAAAACCCTTGCCGGCGGCCACGCGGTCGTCGTTGATCACCAGCAGGTCAGAGAAACCCTGCTCGCGCGGATCGCGGTAGCTGGCGAAGGAAAAGGTGTGGAAGGACTTCAACCAGCCATGATTGGCGAGGCCGCGGTCGGTAGCTTTGCGAAGGGTCAGCATGATGAATTCTCCTTGCGGGACGTTGATTCGTCCGAGTGAGGAGAAGGTTACTGTTAACCGGTCCGTGCAATAAGTAGGTTGAAACTGAAACACTGTCCCTCTCGGGTTGACAGTTTTGCGCCACGCATCACGCATTCTTTTCGCCGCTCGCCAGCCACTTGGCCATAATGCGCGGTCTGCTTACTCTCCTTTCATTTCAGTGATTTTCACCATGAAAACCGTGGCAATGGTGCTGTTCCCCGACTTTCTTCTGCTCGACATGGCCGGTCCCATGGAGGTGTTTTCGGTCGCCAATCGTTACCTGAAACCCGAAGATCATTACCAACTGATGACCCTGGGCACCGAGCGCGGGATGCTGCGGGCGTCCAATGGCGTGCAGGTGCAGACTGACCGCCATATCGACGATCCCGCTCAGGCCTGCGACCTGCTGCTGGTGCCGGGTGGTCCCGGTGCCTACAACGAAAGACACCCGGCGCTGCTCGCCTGGCTGCGACGCGCGGTGGGGCAGGTCGGTTGCTACGGTTCGATCTGCACCGGGGCCTTTGTCCTTGGCCACGCCGGGCTGCTCGACGGTTATCGGGTGACCACGCACTGGAACTACACCGAACGGCTGATCAAGGCCTTCCCTCAGGCGCAGGTGGAAACTGACCGGATCTACACCGAAGACCGCAATCTGATCACCTCGGGAGGCGTGACCGCCGGCATTGATCTGGCGTTGGCCGTGGTCGCCCGGGATCACGGGAAAAAAGTCGCCCAAGACGTGGCCAAGGTGCTGCTGGTGGTGATGAAACGTCAGGGCGGACAAGCGCAGTTCAGTCCGTTGATGGCGGCGGTCTCACCACAGGAAACCGCGATCACCCGGGTCCAGAACCATGTGCTGGAACACCTCGACGAAGCCTTTACCGTCGAGCGCATGGCCGGTCTGGCGAACATGAGTACGCGGCACTTTGCACGGCTGTTCGCCCGCGATGTGAACATGACGCCGATGGAGTTTCTGCAAAACGCGCGCATCGATTGCGCGCGTAATCTGCTGGAAACCACTGAGCTGCCGCTGAAGACCGTGGCCTACAAAAGTGGTTTCGGCAGTGTGCGCCACATGCGTTTTCTGTTTGCCGAAAAGCTCGGTCTGACCCCGGCGCAGTACCGCGAACAGTTCAGCTAGAGCGCTTGTGTCCGTCCGGGGCATCCGGATGTCCGTGTTGCGCTCCGAACGGAGGTTGTGCCGTCACCTGCGCCTGCCAAGATAAACGGCAACGCTTGGAAGGGAGCGGCGCCGGGCGCTGTGGGCATGCTGCCCGCGAGCGCCGGTGCTGGAAAACGGCATGCACAGCCACAAGGATTTACCCACGGCATCGGTCCTGTATTTCGGGCCCTATGCTTTTCATCTACGCCAACGACTGATCCTCGAAGGGGATCGGCCCCTGCGCATGGGCGGGCGCGCTCTGGATATTTTGCAGGTGCTGGTCGAGCGCGCCGGTCGGGTGGTGCGCAAGGAGCAGCTGATCGCCTGGGTATGGCCGGACAGTGTGGTCGAAGAGATCAACCTGCGGGTGCACATCGCCGCATTGCGCCGGGCGTTGGGCGACGGCGAGAACGGTCAGCGTTACATCGTCAATGTGCCGCAATGCGGTTATCGCTTTATCGCTCCGGTACACGGCGACAGCGTCGCGCCAGTGCTGTTCGAAACCCTGCAGCCACCGCAACACAACTTGCCCGCCCGCTTGACCCCGGTGATCGGCCGCGATTCGCTGGTCGGGAGTCTGGTGCGACAAATGCCGCTGTGCCGTCTGATGACCCTGACCGGACCGGCAGGCATTGGTAAATCCACGGTGGCGCTGCGGGTGGCCGAGTTGTTGTTGCAGCATTATCGCGACGGCGTCTGGTACATCGACCTGTCCGTCTCCGATGAAGCCCCGTCGCTGCTTGAGCGACTGCTGCGGGCACTCGACATCTCGCTCGATGCATTGGCCTCGCGCCATGTCTTGCTGGTGCTGGATAACAGCGAGCGGCATCGTGAACCGTGTCGGGCGCTGGTGGAGCGTCTGTTGTTGATGGCGCCGCGGCTGGCGCTTCTGGTGACCAGTCGCGAACCGCTGCAAGCCAATCTCGAGACCCTGCAAGCCATTGCGCCGTTGACCTTCCCCAAGGCCTCGACGCCGGACAGTGTCGACGAACTCATGGGCTATTCGGCGGTGCAGTTGCTGGTCAGCCGCGCGCGTGCCCGGCAGCACGACTTCAACCTCCGCGAGCAGGATCTGCGAACCGTGTGCGACATCTGTCGCCGGCTGGACGGGGTGCCGCTGGCTCTGGAACTGGCGGCAGCGCAGATCGGTGCGCTGGCGTTGGTCGGGGTGCAAACGCAACTGGACCACGGCCTGCACCTGCTCAGTCATGGCCGGCGTACGGCAGTGCCGCGGCTGCAGTCCATGAGCGCAGCGCTGGACTGGAGCTATCAGGATTTGCGGGTCAGTGAGCAACAGGTGTTGCAACGCCTGTCGGTGTTCAAGATGGCCTTCAACGAGGAGGCGGCGCTGCGGGTGATAGACGGTGCGCACCTGACCGCGATCATCCAGCGCCTGGCTGCCAAGTCGTGGCTGACAGTGGAGCGGGGCGGCGATTCGGTGCGCTACCGGATGCTCAACATCATTCGTTGCTATGTCCGGGAGCAGCTGGAAACCAGCGGTGATCTGAGGGAAATCGTGCAGCGTCCTGCCCGATACCGCGGGCGGAAACGCTCAGGCTCGGGTGAGCAACTGACCACGCAGCGCGTCGAGCAGTAAGCGCACTTTGTGCAAGTCCGGGGTGGCGTAGCCTTCGCTGAAGCGCTGGTAGATCGGGGTCAGCAAGTCCAATGCTTCGCGGTGGCGTGATTGACGCTGCCACAGTTGTGCCAATGATGTGGCGCTGCGCAGTTCCCAGGCCAGCGCGCCCTGGGCGCGGGCGATGGCGAGAGCGTTTTGCAGGAGTTCTTCTGCCTGCTCGCCAAGGCGTCCCTGCGCACCACCCGCCTCATCAGCCAGCAAGCGCTCGGCCTGCGCCCGCAACACCTCCGCCGTGCTCCAGCCTGCCGCGCCACGGCGTGCGCGCTGCAGCAATGCATCATCGATGCAACGGGCATCGAGCGTGACCATCAGCTCCTTGATCAGGCCGTTGTCCGCCGGAGCGAGCGGCTGGGCCAGAGGTTCATCAATCACCTGCGCATATTGCCGTCCCCAACGGTAGAACAGCAGCACCGAGTGCTTCTGCGCCTGCTCCAGCAACTGTTGCAATAGCGCGCGGGCCGTTCTGGCATCGCCGTTGTAATGCGCGATCAGACAACTGGCCAATGCCAGGGTGTAGCAGATCGAGGTGCCGTGGTTGATCTGCACGGCGATGTCCAGCGCCTGCCGGGCGGTGCGCCACGCCTGTTCGGGAAAGCCCTGCAGCCACAACACCCGGGCGAGAATGGTCAGCGAAGCCACGCTCTGGTCGTACTGCACGCCAAAACCGTGGGTGAAGCGGTTGCGATAGCCACTGTGGGCCATGCGCTGGATCACTTGCTCGGCACTGATCCGCGCCTGCGGCTGGTCGCCGGCAAAGTGCAGGGCGAGGACGCGCAAGCGGTGAGTGCTCAACGTCAACAGAGGATCGTCGTGGCCGCCGAGTCGGTCGAACTGCTCGCTTTGCAGCAAGGCCGCCTGGTAATGCCCGCAACTGAGATTCACCGCCAGATGCCCGGAGATGGCCCGCAATTGCCCGGCGACATCCTGCTGCTGTTGCGCCAGTGCGTGGGCCCGGGTGAACGCCTCAATGGTCTCCGGCGAACCGCCCCAGGTGTGGTAGCAGGCGCTGCCGAGTGCCAGTTGCAGGGCAATCTCCAGGCGCGGGCAGGGTTGTGCGGCGCTTTTGAGCAAGGTCAGCGCCTGCCGCACATGAGAGCCATATTCCTTGAGCAGTGACAGCTCCTGCCACAACGCGGCCGAGGTCGCCGTCAGACGGATGCCGAGCTGGCGCGAACCGGCGCCGTGCAAGCTCCAGTCGAGGGCGGCGCGCAGGTCTTCCAGACTCCGCGCGTAGCGCTCGATCCACTTCACGGTCGGAGTGTTTTCCCACTCGGTCTGCGCCTGCTCCATCAACGCCAGACACCGCTCGGCGTGACGTTCCCGCAGGGTCTCACGTTCGCCGCTGTGTTCGAGTTTTTCCAATGCGTAATGGCGAGTCGTGTCGAGCAGGCGATAAAACACGTCTTCATCGCCAACATCCACATTCAGCAGTGATTTGCCCACCAGTTGCGTGACCGACGCAAGTACCTGTGCGGGATCGATGTGCTGACCGACGATCACCGCCGCAGCCGATGTCAGGCTGAAGCTGCCGCGAAACACCCCGAGGCGGCGCAGGCAGGTCTGCTCGCAGGGGCTGAGCAGGTTGAAACTCCAGTCCAGCGTGGCTTGCAGCGTCTGGTGCCGCGCATGGCGGTGGTGGTTGCCCGCCGCCAGTGGGTGCAAATGATCCTGCCATTGTTCCAGCAAACCGCTCAGGCCCAGGCTGTCGACTTGCGCGGCCGCCAGCTCCAGGGCCAGCGGGATCCCGTCCAGACGCCGGCAGATTTCCATCGCTAGCGGCAGGTCGGCGTCGCTCAATTCAAAGTGTTCCTGGGCGACCATGGCCCGCTCGACAAACAGTTGCAGGGCGGCAAAAGCCATCGCCTGCTCGCGATCGAGAATGCTCGTCGCCGGCGGGCAGTCGAGGGATTCCAGACGCTGCACGAACTCGCCTTCAGCACGCAGGCTTTCGCGGCTGGTGGCCAGAACGTGCACCTGCGGCGCACCGCGCAGCAGGCTCTCGACGAGCAGCGCCACGGCATCGATCAGGTGCTCGCAGTTGTCGATCACCAGCAGCATCTGCCGCCCGCGCAGATCACTGATCACCCCCGCCAGTGGCTCGCCGTCGTGCACTGACAGATCAAGCAGGGTGGCCAGTTGCGAGGCGATCAGCGCCGGGTCGTTGAGTGGCGCCAGGTCGAGCAGACGGATGCCATCGCGATAGCGTCCGAGCAACTGCTCGGCGACGCGCAGAGCGACGGTGGTCTTGCCGATTCCGCCGGGGCCGACCAGGGTGATGCAGCGCTGTCGCGGCAGTTGCTGCATCAGGCTGTCCACCAATGGCTGACGGCCGATCATCCGGGTATGGCGCAACGGCAAATTGTGGCGACCGGGGGCGGCTTCCAGCCGCCGTTGTTCGCTGGCCTGCACCGTCAGCGGAGCGACGAAACTGTAGCCGCGTTGCGCCACGGTGATGATATAGCGCTGGCCGGCCTGACCGTCGCCCAGCGCTTTACGCAGGGCGGCCATGTGCACCCGCAGGTTGATGTCCTCGACGACACTGTCCGGCCAAACCCCGGCGAGCAGTTGTTGCTTGCTCACCACTTCCCCGGCCTGCGCCAGCAGCATCAGCAGAATATCCATGGCGCGCCGCCCCAGACGCAGCGGCTGGTCACCCTCCATGACCAGCCGCTGCCCGGTGTAGATCCGATAGGGGCCGAAGCCGATGGCCTGATTCGGGGAAAGACTCAACAGCACACTCCTGCGGTGATGCGGCGATCCTGGCAAATGGACGCTGCGTGAAGATGCAGATCGTCGGGTACCAGGTATCGCAGCATATTCCTCAGGTTTGGCCATCAGTGCAACGCCAGGCGCCTGCGCAACGCTCAAAAGGTCATGGGCCGGGTCCGGGTGTCCTTGTTTTCACGCATGACCTGACAGCGCCAGGCGAACGGATTGATCCCTTCGCTGCGAGTAAACATGTGACAGAAATGCGCCTGATCGCAGAAGCCGCATTCCAGGCTGATCTGCGTCAGGCTCAGGCCGGTGTGGCGGATCAGCAGCTTGGCGCGGGCAATACGCTGTTCGCGGATCCAGTCCTGTGGTGCCTGGCCGGTGCTGGCCTTGAACGCCCGGGAGAAATGGCTGCGTGACAGCGAGCAGGCGCGTGCCAGCTCGGCCACTTCGAGACTTTCTCCGAGGCGTTCGAGGATCAATTTTTTGACCTGCCGTTCCCGTTGCGGGCTGAGACCGCCAATGAGCGGCTTGCGGGTTTCGCTGGCAGGGGCGAGGGCGACGGTTTGCTGTAGATGAGCCATGGCCAAGGTCCGTGTCGTGGGGCAAAAAAACAACGCTGCGCAGAAGCCTTCATTGTTAAGACGGGAAACGGAACCTGACGAGTTAATCGTTGTTAATTCGCCGGCAGGCACCGCATGCAAACCGCCGTTGATCGGGTAGAGTGCTCAGCACTTGCGACTGGTCAACGAAGGAATTGCCGCCCATGAACCGTAATGATCTACGCCGCGTCGACATGAACCTGCTGGTGATTTTCGAAGCGCTGATGTTCGAAAAGAACCTGACCCGCGTCGCCGAAAAACTGTTCATGGGTCAACCGGCGGTGAGTGCCGCGCTGGGCCGTTTGCGTGATCTGTTCGATGATCCGTTGCTGCTGCGCAATGGCCGCAGCATGGAGCCGACCGCGCGTGCGCTGGCGATTCTGCAAGAGCTGCAACCGGCGATGGACGTGATCTCCGGCGCGGTCAGCCGGGCCAAGGAGTTCGACCCGGCGAGCAGTTGTGATGTGTTCCGCATCGGCCTGTCGGATGACGCCGAGTTCGGTCTGTTTCCGCCGCTGTTGCGCAAGCTTCAGCAAGAGGCGCCGGGCATCGTCGTGGTGGTGCGCCGCGCCAACTATCTGTTGATGCCGGCGCTGCTGGCGTCCGGGGAAATCTCCGTCGGTGTGAGTTACACCACCGATCTGCCGGCCAACGCCAAGCGCAAGAAACTGCGCGACATTCCCTGCAAGGTACTGCGCGGCGATGATCGCCCCGGGCCGTTGACCCTCGACGAATACTGCGAGCGCCCGCACGCGATGGTGTCGTTCTCCGGTGACTTGAGCGGCAACATCGACCTGGACCTGGCCAAGCTCGGCCGCCGTCGGCGCGTGGTGCTTGGTGTGCCGCAGTTCAGCGGGTTGCGTGCGCTGCTGGCCGGCACCGAAATGATTGCCACCGTGCCGGACTACGCCGCCTGCGCATTGGTCGAAGGCTGCAATCTGCGCGCCGAAGATCCGCCGTTCCCGATCGACGCCGCGCAACTGTCGATGGCCTGGAGCGGGGTCCACGACAACGACCCGGCCGAACGCTGGCTGCGCTCGCGGATCAGTCAGTTCATGGCGGCGCCGCTGGATATACCGACGACCTGACGCTGCTCGTCCGTACGGATCGCGGCCATCCAGGGATTCTGTCAGTGGCGCCGGCTGGCGCCGGTGACTTCCCCCTACAGTGATCGACCGTCTGTCTTAAATATTGGCGCACCTGTCATATCTGACAGGTGCGCAATGGCCTGTTTAGCGGTTTGCTGGCACCTGTTCACTAAACACTGCACAGGTGCCCGGCCTATGAACACCCCCGAATCTGATAACAACGGCGTACTTCAGGTATCTCCGCCCAATATAGTCGGCGCCACCGAGCCAGTCGTTGGCGCAATTCTAGGCGTCTCCATGCTCATCCACAGTCCGGGGACCGGTGGTGTGGAGGCGACCGTGAGAGTCGATCCGCCGTTGAGCGGAACGGTCGAAAAAGGTGATGTCATACGATTGAGACTGGTGGGCGAGACGGCGATTCTCGACAGTCACATCTTCGAGGACGTCGACGCCACAGTGTTCATGCGCATCCCCTACGGGCGGCTGCCCTTCGACAGCGTTTTCGGGCTTTACTGCGATATCGTGCGAGGCAGCCAGAACATGGCCACCTCGGCGACGGTGACCGGGCTGTACAACAAGATCCGGCCGGGCCTCAAAGACACCGAGCCGCTTGTCGAGGGTCATTCCGAGCTGAAATTGCTGCTACCCGAAGAGATCCTGAAAGGCGTCGCTGCCGACTTCGTCAGCGCTCAGGTCTGCTTCCGTTATCCGTACTGCCGGGCCTATGACCTGATCACACTCAAATGCAACGGTCAAAGCCTCCCCACCCCCTTCAGAGTCAGCGCGGATCAAGCAGCGCCTCCGCCCTATCCGGGCTCGGCAGTGCCTACCACCGTGTGTTTCACCCTCACTCGGGCTTTTCTGGACAGCGTGCCCCAGCGGCCTGACAAGACCCTTGAGTTTGCCTACACCGTCACCGACCAATTGGGCAACACCGTCGATCCTGATGCGCTCTGGTCGGCTTCGCAGATCGTCGAAGAGAATCTGGACGGAACCCGATTCCTGCCCCTGATCTATCGGGAAGTTCCCAGCGAATCGGGAGATGTCTCGGAAACCATCGACTTGTCGAAACTCGACAGAAATCCCCTGTCGCTGATCGTGCTCACCAACGATAGGCGCATGCGCCCCGGCGATATTATCAATGTGATCTACATCGCCAGAGTGCCAGGTCAACCGGATGAAGTGGTAAAGGTCAGCGGTGAGATCGAGGCCGATGCGTTCGGACAGAACCGGCCATGCGTCCTGCAAGTGCCCTATGACCGGGTAATCCCCGGCAGTGCCGTGACGTCGAATTATGAAGTGGTACGCGGCGGGGTGCGGATCGGCATTGCCAGTTCCGCCCTGGCGCAAGTGGTGGGAGAAGCGCGGCCGGATCTGCAACAGCCTCGGTTTCAACGGTCGGTCAATGGCGTCTACGACCCGGATGATCCGGCGAATGTCGACGGTGCGAATCTGCAGGTCGAACTGCTGGGCTTTCTGCCGGGAGACAGGGTGCAACCATTCTTCGAGCAGCCGTCCGGAGCCGGTGTACCGTCATTCGAGGCCAAGGCCCTGAACGCCAACAGCCGTGCCAATTATCCGGTGGACAAGCAGTTCATCGAAAATCACCGGGGTGAAACCTTCACGTTGTTCTACCTGTTGTACCGCAATGGCCAGACCTATAAGTCGCCGCCGTTGTCCGTGGTGATCAAGGAGGCTGCGGCCCGGGTCGCGCCGCTGGTCATCGGTTCACGCGGCACCACGATGCGTTACTGGTCGAACAAGGGCAGCTCGCGCCTGTTGACGGCGCTCGATCCGGTCAGTCTCAAACCCGTGGAAACCGTTTGGCAGTACGAGGGCGACAGTCAGTCATTTCGTGGCTCGCGTTTCGACGATCGGCAACCCCGGCGTCTGCTTCGGGTAGGCAGCGGCCAGTTTCAGGTGTTGTTGCAACGGGCCAATCTGTTCGGCAACGGCTGGGGTGATCCTGCCACCCCGGATGAAGCCCATGCCGCATTTGTCGCCCTGCGTGACGCCGGGAGTCTGGTCGCCTGGGGGCTGGGTCGCTATGGCGGTACCTTGCCGGCGGACATTGGCGGGCTCGGGGATGTCATTGATGTTGTCGGTGGGTCTCGAGCCATGGCCTTGTTGCGCGCCAACAATACCGTCAAGGCCTGGGGCGACGTCGATTACGGCGGTGTCCTTTCTCCCGAGGTGGCGGGCCTGACCGATGTGGTCAGCGTCACGGCGGGAGGTTATGGCGGCGCGGTCGTGCGCAGCAACGGTCAACTGGCCGCCTGGGGCGACGCCCGGTTTGGCGGATCGGTCCCTGGCGATATCGCGCTGATGGCTGACATCGTCAGCATCGGCGCGACGGTTTCAGCTTTCGTGGCGCTGCGTACCAACGGGCAGATCGTGGCTTGGGGCGACTCCCGATTTGGCGGCAGCCTACCCACCGGGATCGCGGCACTGCGCGACGTCAGCGCCGTGACCTGCAATCACAATGCGTGCGTGGCCTTGAGAGCCAATGGCACCGTCGTCGGCTGGGGCGAAGGGGTGTCGGGCGGCACGGTGCCGCCCGAGATTGCCCGACTCAACGACATTGTCGAAGTGATCAGCTCCGGATCGGCATTTGCCGCACTGCTCGCCGATCGCCGTGTCGTCGCCTGGGGCAATCCGGAGGCGGGGGGAGTGGTGCCTGGGCGGATTGCCGCTTATACCAACGTCATCGAAATCATCGGCGGCGGCTATGGTTTTGCGGTCCGCCTGGATAACCATCAAATCGACACATGGGGCGATTCGGCCCAGGGCGGGCTGGTTCCGGCTTCGGTGGCCCGACGTACGGACGTCATGCAAATCGCCAGCACCAATGGTGCCTATGCGGTGCTCTATGCAGACGGCACGGCCGAAGCGTTTGGCAACCCGGTGTGGGGCGGCGATACCCGTTCTGTGGCCAATCAACTGAGCGGCGTCAGGTCGATAACCGGCAACGCCCAAGCGTTTGCTTTCCTGACGCTCGACCGCCGTTTGATCACCGCAGGTCTGCCAGAGGGCGGAGGCAACAGCGATGCGGTGCAGGGCCCACTGTTCCGTCAGCTGTCCTATCAACTCAATTAATGCTGCGCGCACGCTCCCTGTAGGCGCTGCCGCAGGCTGCGATCTTTTGATGTTGATTTAAAAACAGGATCAAAAGCTCGCAGCCTGCGACAGCGCCTACAGCACATATGTCCAATTTTTCTCCGCCGGCGACGAGCATGATTCACCCCGATAAGCATTAAAGGGTGAGCTCATGAACGCTGTGCAAAAGGATGAACGGGCGCGCGACGCCGGTTTGCTGTTTCTGCGGGTCAGCGGCGGATTGTTTCTGCTGTGGGTGCATGGCTTGCCCAAGCTGCTGAACTTCAACGCGCAATTGCAGCAGATCGAAGACCCGTTTCACCTCGGCGCGCACCTCACCCTCTGCCTGGCGATCTTCGCCGAAGTCCTGTGTCCGCTACTGATCGTCGGCGGGGTGCTGGCGCGATTGGCCTGCTTGCCTATTCTCTTTGTTCTGCTGGTGCCGCTGCTGGTCGTGCATCCGCAATGGAGTGTGGCCGAGGGGCAGTTCGGCTGGTTGCTGTTGATCCTGTTCGCCACTGTGTTTATCGCCGGGCCGGGACGGCTGGCGCTCAATGTCCGTCTGCCCGGAGTGCTGCGTTATGCCTGAAGCCCTGAGTCCAAAAGCACCGGGGGGCGGTGAAACCGTGACCCTGATCGTCAAGCACCGGGTCAAGGCCGGGTTTGAACAGCCTTACGAGGCGTGGTTGCGCAACATCGTCCGGGTCGCCGGGCAGCGCGACGGTCACCTCGGGGTCGATGTGGTGCGCGGCAAACTGGCCGGCCTCGACACATACACCTGCGTCCTGCGCTTTTGCTCCACCGAGGCCATGCAGCTGTGGCTGGAGTCGCCGCAGCGTCAGGCGTTGGTGGATGAAGCAGCGCCGATGCTCGCCGATGGAGACCAGACCGAAGTCGCGCCGGTCAACGAATTCTGGTTCGCGCCGCTGGCCGATGCCGCCAAGCCGCCGCCGCGCTGGAAACAAGCGGTGATCACCCTGCTGGTGATTCTGCCGCATACGCTGCTGGTGCCGCTGATCTGGGGGCCGCTGCTCAAGCTGCATCCGCTGCTTTCCAATTACGTGGTCGCCACGTTCCTGATCACCCTGACCATCGTCCTGTCGGTGGTGTACGTGTTCATGCCCCGCGTGACCCGGTTGTTCGCGCCGTGGCTGGAAGCCGGTCAGGCCCATGCTCACCTCGAGCCCGCCAAACAGCCGTCACGCTGAAACCCATTCATTTCTCTCGAAAGGAACTGCGATGAACGCCGATCTGATTCTGTTCAATGGCCAATTTCATACCGTAGACCGCAGCAAGCCGCTGGCCAGTGCCGTGGCGATCAAGGACGGCCGCTTTGTCGTCGTCGGTAACGACACCCAGGCCATGGCCCTGCGCGGTTCGGCCACGCAAGTGATCGACTTGCACGGGCGCTGCGTGATCCCCGGTCTCAACGACTCGCACCTGCACCTGATCCGTGGCGGCCTCAACTACAACCTCGAACTGCGTTGGGAAGGCGTGCCGTCGCTGGCCGATGCGCTGCGCATGCTCAAGGAGCAGGCCGACCGCACGCCGACCCCGCAGTGGGTGCGCGTGGTCGGTGGCTGGAACGAATTCCAGTTCGCCGAAAAACGCATGCCGACCCTCGAAGAACTCAACCAGGCGGCGCCGGACACCCCGGTGTTCGTTCTGCACCTGTACGACCGCGCGCTGCTCAACCGCGCCGCACTGCGGGTTGCCGGTTACACCCGCGACACGCCGAACCCGCCGGGTGGCGAGATCGTGCGTGATGCCAACGGCAATCCGACCGGGATGCTGGTGGCAAAACCCAACGCGATGATTCTGTACTCGACGCTGGCCAAGGGGCCGAAGCTGCCGCTGGAGTATCAAGTCAACTCGACCCGGCAGTTCATGCGCGAACTCAATCGCCTCGGTCTGACCAGCGCGATCGATGCCGGCGGTGGTTTCCAGAACTATCCCGACGACTATCAGGTGATCGAACAACTGGCCAAGGACGACCAGTTGACCGTGCGCATCGCCTACAACCTGTTCACCCAGAAACCGAAAGAAGAGCTCAGCGATTTCCAGAACTGGACCGGCAGCGTCAAGTTGCACCAGGGCGATGATTACCTGCGGCACAACGGTGCCGGCGAGATGCTGGTGTTTTCCGCCGCCGACTTCGAAGACTTCCTCGAACCGCGTCCGGACCTGCCGCAGACCATGGAACAGGAACTGGAACCGGTGGTGCGCCATCTGGTCGAGCAGCGCTGGCCGTTCCGTTTGCACGCCACGTACAACGAATCGATCAGCCGCATGCTCGACGTGTTCGAGAAGGTCAATCGCGACATTCCGTTCAATGGCTTGCCGTGGTTCTTCGACCACGCCGAAACCATCACCCCGCAGAACATCGAGCGGGTGAGGGCGCTGGGCGGCGGTATCGCGATTCAGGATCGCATGGCGTTCCAGGGCGAATATTTCGTCGACCGCTACGGCGCGAAAGCCGCCGAAGCCACGCCGCCGATCAAACGCATGCTTGCCGAAGGCGTGCCAGTAGGCGCCGGCACCGATGCCACGCGGGTGTCCAGCTACAACCCGTGGACCTCGCTGTACTGGATGGTCAGCGGCCGCACCGTCGGTGGTCTGGCCTTGTACGAAGAAGGTCTGCCACGCACTACCGCGCTGGAACTGTTCACCCACGGCAGCGCCTGGTTCTCCTCCGAGCAGGGCAACAAGGGCCAGATCAAGGTCGGGCAACTGGCGGATCTGGCGGCGCTGAGCGCGGACTTCTTCCATGTCGAGGAAGAAGCAATCAAGTGGATCGAGTCGGTGCTGACCGTGGTCGGCGGCAAGATCGTCTACGCCGCCGGCGACTTTGAAGACCTCGGCCCACGCTCGATCCCCGTGCTCCCGGACTGGTCGCCGGTGGTCAAGGTACCGGGCCATTGGCGCCCGAACTCGCCGTTGCAGGCGCAAGTGCACCAGTGCGTCGGTGCCTGCGCAGTGCACTCGCACAGCCATGAAAAGGCTCGACTGTCGACCGCACCGGTCAGTGACTTCGCCGGTTTCTGGGGCGCGTTCGGCTGTTCCTGTTTCGCGTTCTGATCCCTACAAAAAAGCGCCGGCCAACCGGCACGGCGCCTCCCGCAACAACCATCCACCGAGGAGTTTCCCCATGAGCGTTCCTTACAAGCGTCTGAACAAAGATGATGCGGTCGTGCTGCTGGTTGATCACCAGACCGGTCTGATTTCGCTGGTGCAGGATTTCACCCCCAACGAGTTCAAGAACAACGTGCTGGCGCTGGGCGACATCGCCAAGTTCTTCAAGCTGCCGACCATCCTCACCACCAGTTTCGACGCCGGTCCCAACGGCCCGATCGTGCCTGAGCTGCGTGAGCAATTCCCCGATGCACCGTTCATTCAGCGCCCGGGCCAGATCAACGCCTGGGACAACGAAGACTTCGTCAAGGCGATCAAGGCTACCGGTCGCAAGCAACTGATCATCGCCGGTGTGGTGACTGATGTGTGCGTGGCATTCCCGACCCTGTCGGCCATTGCCGAAGGTTATGACGTGTTCGTGGTCACCGATTCTTCCGGCACCTTCAACACCACCGTGCAGCAAGCGGCGTGGGCGCGGATGTCGGCAGCCGGTGCGCAGCTGTTGAACTGGTTCTCGGTGGCGTGCGAGCTGCAGGGTGACTGGCGCAACGACATGGAAGGTCTGGCGCATCTGCTGTCCGAGCGCCTGCCGAACTACCGCAACCTGATCAACAGCTACACCAAGTTCACGGCCAAGTAAGAAGATCAAAAAATCGCAGCCTGCGGCAGCTCCTACAGAGGAACGCGTTCCAATGTAGGAGCTGCCGCAGGCTGCGATCTTTGCTTTTAATGTTTCTGCAACCAGCCGAGAAAACCACCCTTGCGCACCGCCACCGGTTTGGCCATCAGCGCGAGGTGACTGCTCTGCTGTCGCACCGCCTGCAACTTGTTCAACGCCTGGGCGACTTCGCTGCGCTGCTCCATGCATTGGCGCGCCAGGGTTTTGTCGAGACGGTAGATGATGCTCGAGGTCAGCGCGGTGAACGTCGCTTGCGACGGGGTATCGGCGAGGATGCTCTGTTCGCCCATGACCTCGCTCGGCCCCATGCGCCCGGCCTCGGTCTGGCCGTTGCCATCGGGCACGGTCGCACTGACCACGCCAGTGGCGATGACAAACAGACAGTCGGGCACTTCATCCAGACCCAGCACCACCTGCCCGGCCGCGTACTGTTGCGCGACCATCGATTCGGCGAGGCGATCACGTTCCTCATGGCTCAGCGAGCGAAAGACTTTCACTTCATCGAGCAACGCCCGGGCGCGGCTCGAGGGGGCGATCACGCCATCCGGATGCCGGGAAATTCCTGCGGCTTCGAGATGCCGGTGGGCGAGGTCGAACAGTTGATTGCGCACTTCGCCTTTCTTGCTCAGTTCACTGATGAAACCGCTGGCGACATACTCCGACATTTCCTCACCGGCCTCCTTCAACACGGCTTTGGGCGGCGGATTGAGCAGCAGACTGCTGCTGCCTTGCAGAGTGCGGTCGAGGGCGTCGAGCACTCGCCGTGGGCGAATGTGATTCGGCACCTTGATGCTGATCGAGACGCCGTGCAGGTTGCTCGGGCGACTGAGATTGACGATCTTCGCCTTGGCCGCCACCGAATTCGGCACCACCGCCAGGGTGCCGCTACTGGTCAGCAGGTGCGTGGCGCGCCAGTCGATATCGAGTACCTTGCCCTCGACGCCGTCGATCACCACGAAATCGTCGACCTGATACGGCTTGGTGGTGTTGAGCACGATCCCCGAGAACACGTCGCTCAAGGTGCTTTGCAACGCCAGACCGACGACGATCGCCACCACCCCGGAGGTCGCCAGCAAGCCTTTGACCGGCAGTTCCAGCACATAGCCGGCGGCCGCGACGATCGCCGCCAGAAACACCAGCGCGCCGATCACATCCTGCAACAGCCGACCGCTGTGGCCGATGCGCCGCATCAGTGCCAGACCGACCACCTCTGTCAGCACTCGCGCGGCGTACAGCCACCAGATAATCCCCAGCGCTGTTGCGCCCAGTTGCATCACCCGGTCATCGGCGAACAACGGCGCCTGCAACGGGCTGATCTCGGCGTTGATGATCAATGCGCTGAAACCAAGGAACAGCGCCAGGCGAATGCCGACCCTCGGTGCGCGGTGCTGGAACGGGGCGAGGTGCCAGAGCAGCGCATCGAGCAGCAGCAGGGCGGCGCTCCAGGACAGTGGGTGGGTGAGGAGGAGGGGCATGATGTGCTCCACGATGATGAGCGCCGTTGTGGCGAGGGAGCTTGCTCCCGCTTGAGTGCGCAGCGCTCACAAAAACTTGGGGCCGCTGCGCAGCCCAGCGGGAGCAAGCTCCCTCGCCACAGAATGTGGTCGGTCGAAAAACTCGCCACACCGTCGGGTGTGGCGAGTGAGGGGGCCTCAGTTCAGATGCGTCTTCAGCTCAGCCGCCGCCTGCCGCACCGCCGCTTTCACTTCGGGAATCTGACTCAGCGGATTAAGCAAGCCAAAGTCATGAATCATCCCGTTGTAGCGCACCGAGGTCACCGCCACGCCGGCCGCATCCAGGTGCCGCGCGTAGCCTTCGCCTTCATCCCGCAACACGTCGAACTCGGCGGTCTGCACCAGCGCGGCGGGCAGGCCCTTGAGCTGTTCGCTGCTGGCGTTCAGCGGCGAGGCGTGGATCTGTGCGCGTTCGGCCGGGTTGGTGGTGTAGTTGTCCCAGAACCACTGCATCATGCCCTTGGTGAGGAAATGGCCCTCGGCAAACTGCTGGTAAGAGCCGTCGTCGAACTGCGCGTTGGTCACCGGCCACATCAGCAGTTGGAAACGCAGGGCCGGGCTCTGCTTTTCTTTGGCCATCAGCGCCACGACCGCCGCCATGTTGCCGCCGACGCTGTTGCCGGCCACCGCCAGACGCTTGCCGTCGACACCGATCTGCTGGCCGTTTTCCGCGACCCACTTGGTTGCCGCATAGGCCTGGTTGATCGCCGTCGGGTACTGCGCTTCCGGCGACGGCGTGTAATCGACGTACACCGCGACTGCTCCAGAACCGACCACCAGATCGCGAATCAGGCGCTGGTGCGTCGGGTAATCGCCCAACACCCAACCGCCGCCATGGAAAAACATGAACACCGGCAACTCGCCTTTGACCTTGGCCGGACGCACCACTTTGAGGTTGATCGTCTGGCCATCGACCTTGATTGCCTTGTCGCTGACTTCAACCCCGGAGAGGTCGACTTTCACCGACGCCTGAGCGCCAGTCAGTACCGCACGGGCATCCTTTGGGCTCAGTTGCTCAAGCGGTTTGCCACCGCCGGCAGCGAGGGCTTCGAGGAAGGCCTGGGTGGTGTGTTCGACACCCGGGCTGCCAGCGGCAAAAGCATTGCCGACGGAGAGGGCGAGAAGGGATGCGGTCAGGGTCTTTTTGATGTTCATGCTCAATTCCTTTTTCGAAAGTTTTTGGTGTTGTGTCGGGCTGTTCTCAAACCGTGAACACAGATTAATGAGCTGTCGAAAAGTGAAAAAGCGGCTATAAAGCGTTTGACTGTCTACCAGAGAGTGACAATGAACCCGTTCGAAGACATGCGTATTTTTTGCCAGGTCATGGACTCCGGCAGTTTCACTGCTGCGGCCGATCAGTTGGGCCTGTCCAAGCAGTTCGTCAGCCGCCGTTTGATGCAGCTCGAAGAGCGCCTCGGTGTGCGCTTGTTGAACCGTTCCACCCGACGCCTCGACGTCACGCCGCTGGGCCAGAGCTATTACGAGTCGGCGCTGCGTCTGCTGGGCGAAGTGGAACAGGTCGAGCAGGGCATTGCCGGGCAGACCGCCGAGCCACGCGGGACCATTCGCGTCAGTGCACCGCTGTCGTTTGCCGTGGCGCACCTGGGGTGTCTGCTGCCGCTGTTCCTGCAGCGTTATCGCGAGGTCACCGTGGAAGTGGATTTGAGCGACCGCCCGGTGGACCTGCTCGGCGAAGGTTATGACCTGGCGCTGCGCATCGGTGTGCTGGAAGACTCGACACTGATCGCCCGGCGTATCGCCGCCATCGAGCGGGTGTACTGCGCCAGCCCCGCGTATCTGGCCGAACGTGGCACACCGCTCAATCCCGAAGACCTGCATAGCCACGACTGCCTGCCGTACGGCCACGGGCGCTCGGTGCAGTGGCGCTTCAACGCGGGGCAGGGCAAGCCGCTGCTGGTCAATGTTACCGGGCGCATGCGGGTGAACAATGGCGAGTTGCTGAGGGACGCGGCGGTGCAGGGGATGGGGATTACCTATCTGCCGACGTTCATCGTTGGCGCGGCGCTGAAAGACGGGCGACTGGTGCCGGTCCTGGACGATTTCCGCACTGAACCGCTGACCCTGTCGGCGGTGTACCCGCAGCACCGCCAGGCTTCGCGCCCGGTGCAGGCGCTGGTCGAATTCCTGCGTGAACGCCTCAACCAAATGTAAGCGCTCCGAACTGTAGGAGTGAGCCTGCTCGCGATAGCGGTGGTTCAGGCGATGAAGATGTTGGCTGTACCGACGCTATCGCTAGCAGGCTAGCTCCCACGTGGATCGGCGGTGTGGCTTACAAAGTCGCAACAACCGTACTGAGCGGGTCGTTCTACACTCGACACCGCTCAATCACGAGCATCGTCCGGAGTGCGCCATGGAAGTGCCCAACAATAAAACCGCCATCGACAGCAATCGACAGGCGTGGAACGATTCCGCTCGCCATCACCGTGAATCAGCGGAATGGCAAGCGCTGCTGAACGACGTGTCAAAAGCTGATTTCTCTTGCCTCGACGACACCTTGCGTGGCGTGCTGGAACAGGTCGGCGTCGACGGTAAAGCGCTGATTCAACTGGGCTGCAACAACGGACGCGAAAGTCTGTCGCTGTTTGCCCTCGGCGCGCGCAGTGTGGTCGGCGTCGATCAATCGGAGGCGTTTCTCGAACAGGCCCGCGAGTTGAACCAGCGCTCGCCGCACCACGCCGAATTCATCGAAAGCGATATCCATCACCTGCCGGCCGCGTTGCATAGCCGCTTCGACGTGGCGCTGATCACCATCGGCGTGCTGAACTGGATGCCCGACATCGGCGAGTTCTTCCGCCATGTCGCGTTGACCCTGAAGCCGGGCGGCAAACTGGTGATCTATGAAACCCATCCGTTTCTGGAAATGGTCGATCCTGAAGGCGAAGACCCGTACCGCCTCGCCAGCTCCTACTTCCGCGCCGAGCCATTCGTGCAGGAAGAACCGATCGTCTACGTGGGCAAGGTCGAGCAGCAGGCTGCCAAGTCCTACTGGTTCGTCCACACCCTCGGCGCGATCTTCAGCGGCGCCCTCGCCGCCGGCCTGAACATCGCGCACTTCAAGGAGTATGCGCACTCGAACCGGGAAGAGGTGTACGACCAGTACCTGAATCAGCCAGCGCAGATGCCGCTGTGCTTCACCCTGGTCGCCAGTAAGGCCTGAAGCTTTCCATCGCTGCAACCGGCCTTTTCGCGAGCAAGCCCGCTCCCACATTGGATCTGCGTCGTACACAAATCCATTGTGGGAGCGGGCTTGCTCGCGAAGGCGTCGATAAGGTTTCAAGTCTGGCTGAAAGAATCAAAACCAACTTCGGCCGTTTGACCCTTCTGAATGTGAACCTGGCGAACGACTTCGCGCCTTATCGCGAGCAGGCTCACTCCTACAGTTGAATGGTGTCGTACACAAAGCCACTGTAGGAGTGAGCCTGCTCGCGAAGGCGGCCGAATGGCCGCCATCACTTTTACGATTAATTCACGCCTGCGCCGCCGCACTCACCACCGGCCGCCCTGGTTTGCGCAGTGGTTCCAGGCGTGAGCCGTCATAGCGGCTTTCGCGGTAGAAGCGCCAGCGGCCGAACAGGCCGTAGACGTGGGTGACGCGGCCCTGTTCGTGGTAGCCCATGCGGATGTGCAGTTTCAGCGCCGGGATGTTGTGGGTTTCGCAGACGTCGACGACTTTGTTGCAGCCCTGGGCGGCCATGGCTTCCCAGAGTGCAACCTGCACGTCCACCGACAGGCTGGTGCCGAAATACGGCCGGGCCATTTCGCCGCCGAATTCGAAGAACTCGCCGGGTTTGACCGGAAACCAGCAGCCGTAATAGTGACGGTCGTGGTAGTCGCGAATGCTGCCCCAGATGAACGCCACTGCATGACCGTCGGCATCGAGGTACATGTGCCCGGTGTGACCCTCGGCGGCGAGTTCGGCCATGGTTTCGACGCGGTCGCCGAAGTGTTTGGCGAAGGCCCCGGTGTTGAGCTGGGTGATATCGACTTTGCGCAAACCTTCGTACGGGCGCAGCTTGTGCGGCGGCACCGGGGAGACCAGATCGCGCTCCATCCACAGCAGCTCCCAGTGGAAGAACACATAGCGTTTCCATAGGGTGGCGAAGAGACGGCCAAGGCCTTTTTGACGAATGCGTTCGCGCAGTTTTTCGATAACGCTCATGTTGCCCTCCGTGGCCAAGGCCCGGTGTGGTGGATGGTGCTTTTGTGGGTATAGATCACACCTGCAACGCCGTTTCGAAGCGCCATTTTCGAAAGTATTGCAAGTTATGTAGGTCAATCGAGTGCCGCGGCACCGCGTAGAAAATCCTTGTTCAGATCGGCATAGGAAACCCGTGGAACGCCCGGCAGCCGCTGCTCTAGCACGCGGCTCAGGGATTCTCCGGGGTTGAGATAGGCGTCACCGAAATCGCTCCCGATCTGATTCGGGTGGGCAACGATTTCCAGCACGCCGTCGGTCGGCGCAGGGTCGTTGCGCAGGTCTACCGGGGTACACACATAATCCGCCGTGGCTCCGGCGAGACTTTGTAAACGCCAGTTGAGCAAACCTTTGAACAGGCGTTTCGGCAGACTGAGGTTCTGTCCCAGGTTGCGCGCCAGGCGAATCGGCACACCTTGCTGAGCGGCAAAGCGCGCGACGAGTTCACCGATTGGCCAGATGTTGTGCACATGCTGATGCGAGTCGATGTGGCTCGGCCGCACGCCATGTTCGACACAGCGCTGCCACTGCGCGTGCAACTCTTCACGCACCGCGTCGCGATCTTCGCGACTCAGCCACAGGCTGTGCCGAGGCAGGCTGAGGTCGAACACGCCGTGGCCATCGCAGAAGGTGCGACTGCGCAGGATCGGAGCGCTTAACGGTCGCCCGTAAGTCAGGTTGAAGTGCAACCCGATCCGACCTTGCAAGGACGGATGCCGGGCCATCGCGCAGGCCGCTTCGAACGCCGGCATGTTGGCCATGGCCGTGGCCGAGCTGATGACCCCGGCCTGAAACGCGGCGAAGATCGTCGCGTTTTCGTTCGGGCTCAAACCGAAATCGTCAGCGTTGACTATGACTTGGCGAGGCATGATCGCCCTCCGTGGTGATGACGACAGGTGTGGGCGCCGGCGCCGGTCTGGCCGCACGTCGCGCGCGCCATTGCTGCACCGTCGGTTTCAAGCGATGCCAGAGGCGCAATCCCAGCCCCAGCAACATCCCGCTGGGGCGCCAGGAATAGAAACTCCAGCGCCAGTGTTCCAGTTGTCCGGTCATGCGTTCGTGCAGTTGGTGGCTGGAGTTTTCCAGACTGACCCGCGAGGCGTCGATCCAGCGCCAGTGCTCGTCCAGCCCCCAGCGAATCCATTCCTCCAGCAGCACCCGGCCGCTGCCCAGATCGGCGTATTGCGGCAGGAACGCGAGGTTGTAATCGTAGAGTCGGCCCTGTTCCAGCAAGCCGAGGCGGTAGCTGATGCAACGCCCGTTGAGTTCCAGCGTCACCACCCGCACCAGGCCCTGGCCGGCGAGGGCGGTGAAGGCGCGTTCGATCCATTGCCGACTGCGCTCGCTGGCAAAGATCCCCACGCCTTCGTCACCTTTCCAGCTCACCGCTTCGACTTCGCTGATCGCCCGCAACAGCACAGCCATGCTCAGCGCGTCGGGAGTGATGCGCCGTACCTGGGCGCCACACGCGGCAATCCGTTTGCGCGCTCGGCGCAGCTTGTAGCGTGGGTCACCGGAGACCTCCTGATGATCCGCCTCGCTGATCAGATGCACCGGCACCCGGCAACTGAGACGGCGTTCGCCAGCAGAACTGTGGGCCATCCATTCGGTCAGGGCACTTTCCTCACCTGCAGGCTCGGACAATTCGTTGAGTTGCAGCAGCGCGTGCGGCAGCTGTCGGCGGATCAGGCGCAAGGCTTCGCGCATGTCTTCGCCGTTGAGTAATGACAGCAGCGCCAGCCGGTCCGCCAGCGGATGGCCCAAGTGGTGCAGCACGCGGAACGGCACGCCGGCAAAACGCTCGCGGCCCGCCACCAGCGGCAGGCACAGGCGCAATTCGTCCGCTTCCCAACCGAGCAGGATGTGCAGGCGCTCACCCCCATCGAGTGCCTGCTCGGCCGCGCACAACCAGCCCAGGTGGTTGAACGGCGTGTGGTCCGTCACCCGCAGGCGCAGCGCTTCATAGGCGGCTGCCGGGAAGTTGGCGGCGCACAGTGACGTGCGCCATTCGAATCGCGCCGTCATAGGCTCAGACCGCCGTGGCTGTGACAGGTGGACGGGATGGTTTGCGCAGCGCATCCAGTCGCGAACCGCTGTAGCGGGTTTCGCGGTAGAAGCGCCAGCGACCGAACAGGGTGTAGACGTTCATGATCCGGCCTTGTTCGGTGTAACCCATGCGCAGGTGCAGTTTCAGCGCCGGGATGTTGTGGAACTCGCAGACGTCCACCACCTTGTCGCAGCCCTGCGCAGCCATGGCTTTCCACAGTTCCAGTTGCAGGTCGACCGAGAGTTCGGTGCCCCAGTAGGAACGGGTCAGCTCGCCGCCGAATTCGAAGAATTCGCCGGGTTTCACCGGGAACATGCAGCCGTAGTAATGCCGGTCGAAATAGTCCCGCGCGCTGCCCCAGATGAAGGCCACGGCATCGCCCTGATCGTCCAGGTGCATGTGCCCGGTGTGCCCTTCGTTGGCCAACTCGGCCATGGTCCCGACACGGTCGCCGAAGTAGCGGGCGAAGGCGCTGGCGTTGTCGGCGGTGATTTTTACCACTCGCAGTGGCGGATACGGTTTGAGGCTGTGCGGTGGCACCGGACTGACCAGATCGCGCTCCATCCACAGCAGTTCCTGATGGAAAAACACGTAGTGCTTCCACGCCTTGCCGAGGGTGGCGCGCAGGCCTTTTTGTTTGATGTGTTCGCTGAGTTTGCTGACGGTACCCATGTTCTGTACTCCGGCGATATCGCAGGGCGAACGACTGTGGCGAGGGAGCTTGCTCCCGCTCGGCTGCGCAGCAGTCGCCAATGGGGTCGCAAGTATTGGGGCCGCTTCGCAGCCCAGCGGGAGCAAGCTCCCTCGCCACAATTTTGTTTTCGCCATGCATTGTCTGAAATTGGGGTTCATGACGCGCTCCAGCTCAGGGCGAACAGGGTTTCCCCTGGCAACTCGAAGCTGACGCGTCCGGCGCGACAGGCAAACGGCGCGTCGCGGCTGCGGTTGTCCGCGCCGAAGTAACGCAACGCACCGTTGTTCAGCGGGCACCTGGCGCCACTCAGGTCGACACGCTGCAAACGCGTGCCTTTATTCACACCGAGCAGGCCCCGCTGCTCGTCGCCGGCCATCGCCAGCACATCGACTTCAAAGCCATCGTTCTCCAGCCACAGCACCTGGTGCAGCCAGTGTTGCGCGATGAACTGCTGGGCCAGACCCACCGGTTTCAGCTCGAATCGCTCGGCGCCCAAAACCCGGATCATGCCCTTGGGGTACTGCGGTTCATCGGCGGCCTGAAACCAGTTGAGCATCGTCAGCAAACCGTCCTGCGAGGCATTGATCACCACCGAGGCCCACCACAGCGAGGCGTAATGGGTCTCCTGATCGTAAGGACTGAGGCTGGAGCCACTGGACAGGTTGGTCTGATCCAGCAGCAAGGCTTTGCGCGGCTGGCCGTGGGCGTCGAGGCCGACCAGTTCGGCGGCGCGGCGCACGCTGTCGCGGTAGACGCGGGTGGCGAGCAGGTCGCGGATCATCCATTCGTGCCACGCCAGCGCGTCGATCTGCTCGGCGGACTCGCCGAGCAAGCGCCGCGCCCAGTCGATGCCGCGCTTGTCTGCCGCGTTGTCGGCGAACGGCCCATTGACCAGCCGTGAACTGGCCGGCATGGCGATGCGCACGCCGGCCTTGGCATTCGCCGGATCGCTGCGCACCTGTCTGGCCATGCTGGTGAAAATCGCCCGGTATTGCTCGAAGCTCGAATAGTTGAGGTTCGGCTCGTCGGCGAATCCGATGTAGTGCGTGCCTTTGCCGCCCAAGGCGCGGGTGCTGGCCAGCCACGCGTCGAGCCCGCCATTGCTTTGCACATCGGCGCGCAAGTCAGCCTGACGCTGGCTGCCGGCGAGCAGGGTGATGTCCTGACGGATGCCGAAGCGCTCCTGATAAACCTCGCGGAACGCATCCTCGAAGTGCGGATTCTTCGCCGTGACATCGACAAAACTGTAGTAGCTGGCGGCGGTCGGTTTCAGCGCGTCCAGCACGGCATGGCTGGCGGCGGGCGGCATCACGTAGGGCAGGGCGATGCCCAGGTCCGGCGTGCGCCCGAGGATTTTGTCGTGCAGAGTCAGGTGGATCTGGCCGGTTTCTTCGCGCACGGGTTTGAGTTGCTGCGGATTCTGCGCAAACCGATTGGCCGTGCCGTCGAGCCAGAACGCCGCTTTGCCGCTGCCTTGCAAGCGCAGGCGCCAGACCTGCTCGCGCTCGCTGACCGGCAACGCCAGTTGATCGAACTGCCAATAGGCGCGATAGGGTTTGAGCGCCAGTGTCAGCGCCCGGTCATCGCCCACCCGTTGTGCCTGCAGCGCGTTGACCCCGCCGTGAAACTTGCCGGCGAGCACCGCGTGTTCCCCCGGCGCGACCTTGAAATACAACTCGTCGCCATTCTGCGTCTGCGCGCTGAAATGCACTTTGGCCGGCTCGAACAGCGCCACGGTACGGTCGTCGTGTTCGACCCGATAATTGCGAAAGCTGTAGCCGGGAATTTCCAAACGATAACTGGCCGCGCCGGGCAGTAACGGCCAGCTCTGAGTGCCACGGGTTTCGCTGGCCCTGATCAAGCGCTCGCCCTGCAATTTGCCCTGGCCGTCGAGCAGGTACAGATGCTCTTCGTTGGCATCGGCCTGCCACGCCGGGGTCCAGCGCACGGTCACGGTGTCCGGGCGATCGGTTTGCAGGTACAGGCTGCCGTCGCGGATCTCGCCCCAGCGCATCGACGCGGCAAAGGCGTCCAGCGACAGGCCGAGACCGAGCAGCAGGACCAGGCCTTTCATGCGGCCTTCCGTTGCAGCATTTGCCACATCGGCGTGATGTCGCTGGGCAGGATGATCAGGGTTTGCCAGAACGCCACGCCGCTCAAACGGCAGTACAACACCAGCATCGCCACGGTGACGGCCAGATAGGCAATCGACGACGCCGCCGCCGCGCCGACGATGCCGTAGGCCGGAATCAACACCAGGTTCAGCGCCAGGTTGAGCAGGGCGCCGAGCCCCATCAGCAGCGACACCGTGCCGGGGCGGTTTTTCCCCAGCAGGTCCAGACGCAGGATGCTTGCGTAGCACAGGCCGAGCAGCCCCGGCAGCAAGGCGAGCAGCGCGGGATACGCCGGTTGGTAGGCGATGCCGAACAGGGTGACGATCAACCAGTTGCCGATCAGCGCCATCGTCAGGCACGCGCCGAGCATCACCGTGGCGGTCAGACGCAGGGCCAGCGGGGTGACCTTGTCCATGCCTTCGTCCTGTTGCAGCAGGCGTTTCATCAGCGGCGTGGTCACCGCTTCCGGAACGATCAGCAGCAGTTCGGCGGCGGCGCTGGCCATGGCGTAATGACCCAGCGCGGTGCTGCCGAGCAGGGCGCCGATGAACAGGTAATCCGAGCGCAGAATCACTTGCTGGAACAGCAGGTCCGGATGGCTGCGTGCACTGTAGCGCAGCAGTTCGTTCTGGCTGGCGCGATCCCATTGCAGTTGCAGCGGTTGCGCCCGTTTGAGCCAGACCCAACCGGCCAGCACCACCAGGCTGATCCCGGCCAGCCAGCTGATCAGCGCCGCTTCCAGCGCCGCGCTTTTCCACATCCAGAACAGCGCGAGAAACAGCAGCAGCGGCGCCAGTGATTCGGTCAGGCGCAAGGCATTGAACGCGACCACGCCGCCGGAGGCGTTGTGCAGGGTCAGCAGGCCGCTTTTCAGCACCGTCAGCGGCACCGCCAGCAGCAACAGCCAGGCCAACAGACCGAGCTGCACCGTGACATCCAGGTCACTGCCGAATTCACGCACCAGCGCCACCACCAGCAAGGTCAGCAGACCGGCGAGCATGCAACCGAACACCAGCACCTGACTCAGCAGCAGGCCCATCGGCCGTTGCTTGGCAGCCTGATAACCCACGGCCGAGTTCAACCCGCCACTGGTGGCGGCGCTGATCAGGTCGGGCAAGGTGCTGAGCAGCGCAAACAACCCGCGTTCACTCGGCCCGAGGATCCGCGCCAGCAACACGTTGCGCAGCAGGCGCAGGGCGATCATCGCGAGCTTGGTGCCCATGCTCAGCGCCAGGTGCCTGAGGTAGTGGCTGCGGCTCATGGGCGGTTGCCACGGAAGATGCGCCACGACAGCAGCTCCGGATTACGTGCGGTACGCTGGCTGACGCCGAAACGCGGCAGGTTCAGCGGGTCGCCTGCGCCGCGATAGATGCCGGTGCCGGTTCCGAGGGCGAACGGATAATCGTGCGCGGCAATCTGCTTGCGCACCCGCTCGTCGTTGTTGCCGTTGGGGTAGCAATACACCGGCAACGGCCGGTTGCAGCCGTTGTGCAAGGCATCACGGCTGCGACTGATTTCTTCGCTCAGGCGCACATCGTCCAGTTCGGTGAGGATCGCGTGGCTGGCGCCGTGCGGGCCGAAGCGCACCAGCCCCGAGGCTTCCAGCGCGCGCACCTGATGCCAGTCCAGCGCTTGCGGCTGCGCTTCGGGCGGGCATTCGTCGGTGAGGCGTTCGAGCATCGCCGGCTCAAGGTTTTTCAGGCTTTGCAGGTAATGCAGCAGCGACAGGCTGCGCCGATCGACGTCGATGTCATCGACCAGCACCGGCACCGGGTGGTGGATCACGTGCAGGCATTCGATCAAGTGCATGCGGGCCTTTTCGCCGTGGCTGCCCCACAGGGTTTCGCCGAGGCTTTCCCACCAGAAGCGCTGGCGGCTGCCGATGAAATCGGTGGAGAGGAAAATGCTCGCCGGCACCTGGTGTTTTTGCAGCAGCGGGAAGGCGTTGACCGCGTTGTCGCGCCAGCCGTCGTCGAAGGTCAGCGCCACTTGCGGGCGCTCGCTGCGCAGTGCGGTGGGCGTCAGGATGTCCATCAGCGACACGCAATCGAAATGCCGGCGCAGCCACACCAGCAGGTGTTCGAACGCTTTGGGGCCGACGCACAGTTCATTGCGGTGCGGCAGGTCGGCGGCGCGGTCGTTGGCCAGCACCCGGTGCAGCATCAGGATCACCCCGGCCCCGTGCAACTGGTTTCGTCCCACGGGCGAATTGAGGTAAAGCCAGCCACTGGTGCGTTTTATTAATTGTTTGATCGCCATGGCTTCGGTCCTCTCAACGGTTTTGTTCAGGGTTCCACTGGGCGTAACGGTGGCCGCGCAGGAATTGCCACAGGCCGATGCTCATGCCTGCCAGTGTCACCAGCAGGAAAGCCGCCAGGCGGAACGGTTTGGGTAACCGGTGTTGTGAATCCAGCAGTCCGGCAATCGCCACGGCGTAGCCGAACAGTTGGGCGATCAGGGCCAGTCGATAGAAACCGTGGTCGTCCCACAGCCAGAAATTGCTCAGCAGCAACGGCAGCAGGAGGATCGGTGCCAGGCGCCGGATCAGCTTGTGGCTGATCAGCGCAATCGAATACAGGCCATGTTTGAGTGGGTTGAGCAGCTCACTGCGCTGGGCGAGGCTTTGCAGGCCACCGACGGTGACGCGTTGACGGCGGCGGAATTGTTTGTCCGCTTCGTCCACGCCGTGGTCGATCACTTGCGCCTCGGGCACGTACACAATGCGCTTGAATGCCACCGGTGCACAGGTGCTGAGAAAGAAGTCATCGTTGACCTCCGCCGGCACGCTCTGGAACAGCTCGCGGCGCAGGGCGAGCAGGGCGCCGTCGGCCGAGACCATGCAGCCGGTGCGGTTCTCGACCCGGCGCAGCCAGCCTTCGTAATGCCGGTACAGACTGTCGCCGACGCTCAGGCCACCGCCGGTCACCGGAATCACCATGTGCCCGGCGCAGGCGCCGACATTCGGGTCACTGAGGGGCGCGAGCAGGTAGCCGAGGGTTTCCCGCGACCACTGATTGTCGGCATCGGTGAACACCAGAATCTCGCCGGTCGCCAGCGCCACGCCGGCGTTCAGCGTTGCCGCTTTGCCCTGGCGCGGCAGATCGAGCACGGTGATGCGCGAATCGATCACCTTGTGCGCACAGGCCACGGTGTCGTCGGTCGAGCCATCGCTGGCGAGAATGATCTGCAGCGTGGCCGGCTGATAGTCCTGCGCCAGCAGTGTGCGCAACTTGTGCTCGATGTGCCGCGCCTCATTGTGCGCGGCGATCACGATGCTGATGTTCAGCGGCGGCGCCGGGCTGTGGCGCCAGGCCGGAAACAGCGGCGCCAGCACGGTCAATAGCAGCGGGTAGCCGAGGTAGGCGTACACCGGCAGCAGCAGGCACAGCCAGAAAATGAATTCAGCCACGGGCAGGCCTCCTGGCGTTCCAATGACACAGACTGAGAATGAACGCCGCCCCGGCCAGGTGCAGACGCACCCAGTGCAGGCTCCACAGTTGCAGGGTCAGGCCCAGGTCGTGATGGCGTGAACTCTGGCGAATGCTCAGCACCAGCGCTGGTATCGTGGTCAGCATCACCATGACGGCCGCGTGGTGCGGGAAACCGTTGAGCAGTGCGGAAATCGCCAGCAAGTCGAGCAGCCACGCGCCGAGCGAGAGCAGCGGAAAACGCAGCAGGCGCAGGCTGAAACCGTGGGTGCGCAGCAGTTGCAGATGGCTGCCCTGACGCCACATTTCCTTGCCCATCCACTCGCGCCAGTTCATCTCGTAGCCCCAGTGCAGGGCCACGCTGCTGTTCACCGAGAGCAGCCGCGCACCTTGTTCGTTCAGACGCAGGGTGAACTCTTTATCTTCACCAGTGCGCAGGTGTTCGTTGAAACCGCCGACCTTGTCGAACCAGCGCCGGCGCATCAGCAGGTTGGCGCTGGGCAGCCAGTCCACGCTGTGCGAGGGCTGACTCGATGGCCGCAGCGTGCGTCGTTGCCAGGCGGCGGCGTACCACGGCGCGGCGGCGGGGGTGTGCAGATCCAGACCAAATACGTCGGACTGACCACTGGCTTCCATTTCGAACAGAGACTTGAGCCAGTCTTCGGGCATTTCGACGTCAGCGTCGATGAACGCAATCCAGTCACCACCCCCCAGCAGTGCACCGCGATTGCGCAGCGCACCGATCAACAGGCCCGGCAGCACCAGCACCTGCGCGCCGAACTGGCGGGCGATGTGCGGGCCGTCATCGTTCGAGCCGTTATCGACCACGATCAACTCGCAGTCGACATTGGCCGCATGTGCGGCTTTTTGCGCGGCCAGCAGCGTGCGGCCAATGTGCCGGGCCTCGTTGTACATCGGGATGATGATGCTGATCCGGCTCATGTTCTGGCCTCGGTCAGTGGCGCTTGCTCGGCCTTGAGGCGCAGCACGCTGGTCAGCGCAAGCATGATCCACAGGTATTTCTGGTTCGGCGCGCTGAGGAACATCAGGAACAGGGTCAGCGACAGGAAGCTCACGCCGAGGTGCGTCATCAGGTCTGCCTGATGCCAGTCGCGCCGCAGCATCCACGCAGCGCGGGCGCGGATCAGGTTGTACAGGCCGAGGCCAAGCATGCCGACGAACAGCAGGCCGGCGGGAATCCCCAGTTCACTGAAGATTTCCAGGTAGGTGTTGTGCGCACGGCGGTACAGGTCACCGATCTTGCGGTTGGCGGAAAACGCCTTGGCGTAACCGGTGGTGGCATAGTGCAGCGGGAAGGTGCCGGGGCCGGAACCGAGCAATGGGTTCTCGCGGATCATCTGCCCGCCGACCACGATGTACGAGGCGCGCCGGCCGAGGGATTCGTCGTCGTGACCCTTGGCCCCGGCGGTCAATACGCTCAGGGACTGAATGCGTGCGAGGTAACCGGCGGGCATCGCGTAGATCGCCAGCGGAATCACGATGGCTGCGCCGAGCATGGCGAACCCCAGGTGCCGTGGGCGAATCCGGGTCAGTTGCGCGCGGTAGTGCCAGCAGCCGATCAACAGACTCAAGGCCACCACCACCAGCCCGGAGCGCGATTCGGTCTTGGTCATGCCGCCGAGCAACAGCAGGCAGCAAGCGCCCCAGAACAACCGATGCAGCAGGTTCGGCCCACGAATCACCAGCAGCAGGCCCAGCGGAATGGCGAAGGCGATCAGCAGGGCGAAGGCGTTGGGGTCTTCGAGCAGCCCGGCGGCGCGGCCCTGATCCTGGAACTTGGTCGAGAACATCGCCATCGCGCAGGTGGCACTGACGCTCAGGGTCACCAGACGGGCGAACAGGTCGAGGTTCAGTTCGCGGCCGATCAACAGGGTGATGACAAACAGGATCAGGCCGACGCTCAGCTCACGCAGATGCCCCAGCGACATGCCCAGGTCATCGGTGTTGAGCAGGCTGAGGAAATACACAACCAGGAACCACAGGAGAAACCGCCAGATATTGCTGCGCAAACGGTCGGAGGGAATCTGATGCATCGCCAGTTGCAGCATCAGGATCACCGCCAGCGAAGCACCGATCAGTTTGCTCCCGGACAGCGAACTGTCCTTGAAGAAGCCTTCGAACGGCACCAGCGCAGCGATGCCCAACAGGCCCCAGGTCGGCTTGCGGTACAGCACCGAAAAACCCACCAAGGCAATGACCGCACCGGGTGCCAGAAACGGATAAGGACTGGCGAGCAAAGCGATGCACACCAGACCGAGCAGAGTGACGATCGAGAGCGGGAAAATCATGTGCGTGCCTCCCGTGCCGTGCGGATGTACAGCTGCGACCAGCGTTCGGCCAGGGCCTTGAGGTCGTAGCGATCCTGTTGCGTACGCTTTGCGTTGTCGCACAAGTGCCGGGCCAGGTTGCGCTCGCTCAGCAGGTTGTCCAGTTGACGGGCAAGGTCGGCGCTGTCGGCGGGTGTCACCAGCAGGCCGTTATGCCGGTGTTCGAGCACATCGGGTATACCGCCGACGGCGAACGCCACCACCGGCACGCCGGCCTGCATCGCTTCCAGCAGAATCATCGGCGTGCCTTCAGTGCGCGAGCTGATGACCAGCGCATCCAGTTGTTGCCACCACGGCTGCATGGCGGTCTGGTAACCGGGCAGGCGAATCCGTTGGGTCAATCCGGCGGCGTCGATGCGTGTTTGCAGCGCTTCACGTTCCGGGCCGTCACCGAGCATCACCGCGTCCAGTTGCGGATGCTGGTGACACAGCGGAATCAGCGCATCGAGAAACAGATCCGGGCCTTTCTCGCTGCTCAGGCGTCCGACGTAACCGGCGAGCCAGCGCTGGCGGTCTACGTTGCTGACCAGTGCCACAGCGGCCGGTAAACCGTTGGGAATCACCTGCAGTTTTTCCGCCCGCACGCTGGCCTGACGATGCAGCACGGCGATGCTTTCGGCCACGCACACCACCCGATCCACCGACGCGGTGCGGCACAACTGCAGACTCAGCCAGGTGTAGAACTTCTGCTTGCGGCTGCGCGGGGTGAAGCCGTGTTGGGTGATGACCAGCGGCAAGCGCAACAGCGTCGCCGCGACCCAACCGAACAACAGCCCTTTGAAGTTGTGGGTGTTGATCAGCGGCTGCTCACTGCGCCGGGCACGCAGGTGACGTAACAACTCCCCCGGTCCGGCGCAGCCACGACAGTCCACCCCGGCCTCTCGAAAGCGCGCGATCAATGCTGGCGGCGCATCGAGAAACAGCACCTGGTGCTGCCCCGGTGTCGCCAGGCAGTGATCGAGCAACATGCGCTCGGCCCCATAGAAGCCGCCGCTGCTGAGCAAATGAATGATCGGCAGCGCGGCATGCGGGGTGGACAGCGTGTTCAATTGCGCACCCAGTGCACGAAACTTGGCACGGTCCAGTTCTTGTGCGGATTGCGTGGCAGCACGTTTTCGTCGTTGATCACCAGCAATACCGGCAGACCCAGTTCGTGGGTGATTTGCGCCGGATGTTTGAAGCGGTGATCGAAGAACTCCCGCACATACACCAGAGCAATCGCCAGTAGCAGACCGGTGAACAGCCCGAACGGAATGATCAGCAGCGGTTTGGGAAACGCCGGCTCGGTGGGTTCAAATGGCGGGCTGAGGACTTTGGCGTTCGACAGATCATCGTTGAGCGAACCGGCAGTGCTGCTTTCGGCGAAGCGTTGCGCGTAGGTCGAGAACGCCGTGTGCAGTGCGTCGATTTCGGTGTCCATCTGCCGCAGCTTGCTCTGGGTCTGCTGCAAAGTGTGGATGCGGTTCTTGAAGTCGGCGATGCGCGCGGTTTTCTGATCGATCACCTGTTGCACCACGGCCAGGTCGTTGGTGCGCTCCTGAATGCGGTTGCTCACCACTTTGAGGAATTGCTGACGGGTGCGGGCGATCTGTTCGCGGGTGAGCAGCATCGGCTCGCTGCCGGGCTGGAATACCGCGAGGTCATTCATGTAGCGGCTGACCTGGGTGGTAAGTTGCTCGCCCAACTGTTTGACTTCCCGATCCTCGAACGCCACGTTGTCGACGGTGGTGGTGAAGGTGTAGGGGAAGGTGTAGTCGTTGAGCTTGTTGGTGCTGGCGGCGGCCAGCGCGGTTTTCAGGTATTCGAGCCAGCGCTGGCTCTGCAGCAGGCGATCCTGGTACAGGTTCAGGGCTTGCTCTTCGGTGTTGATCGCGTTCAGGCGGAAGGTGATCTCTTCCTTCGGATCGGACGAACCGACACTTTCCAGCAGCGCCTGGCGATTGCCTTCCAGCCCATCGAGACGCACCTGATACAGGTGCTTTTTGGTTTCGTAGAAGGATTGCGGCAGGTCGATTGATTGCAGCGCCTGACGGCTGCCCAGATAGTTTTGCAGCAGGGTGGCGACAAAGGTCGTGCCCTGATGCGGATCGGGGAAGCTGTAGACGATCGAGATCACGTTGGAGCCGGGCAGGGTCTCGATCTTCAGGCTGTCGAGGGCCTGTTGAGTGAGGCCGTCGAGCACGGTGTCACGCACCGGATCGGTTTGCAGCCCGAGCATGTTGCGCAAAGGATTGATCAGGTACTCACGCAGCGGCGAGGAAACGTAGCGCCGGAACGGGTCGCTCACCAGTTTGGCGAAGATGCCCACCGGTGGGTTGTACTCGCCCTTGTCGCGCAGCTCGCTGATGGTCTGGCGGATCAGCGCCGGCGAGCGGAGGATGTTGCTTTCTGTTTCCATGTCCGCCAGCGACGGCGGAATGAAGGTGGCGTTATCGACGGTCAGTGACGTGGTGGCGTCACCCTGGGAGAGTTTTTTCGACTGCACGATCACCTGGGCGGTGATATCGAAGCTCTGTTTGAGCACCAGCGGCAGCAGCAACGCGATGACTGCAAAGATCAGGAAGACCCGTTTCACCAATTGCTTGTTGGCGAAGAAGATCCTGAAGAACTCATGCAGGTAGTTTTCCTTTGGATTCATGATCGGTCACCTGAGAGTCAGTTGTTGTTACTGTCTTTGTTGTCGACGCGGTAGCCGAAGCTGAAGCCCACGCCCTGGAACAGCACCACGTCTGCCAGTTGCCGGGCCAGTTCACCGGCACTCGCCAGTTTGGTTTTCGGCACAAACAGCATGTCGTCCGGTTGCAGGTAGGCGATCTGCGACGCGTCGCCCGACAAGGCTTTTTCCACGTCGTAGTGCACGGCCTGCACCTGGTTGCCGTTGCGGCGCATGATCACCACCGAATCCAGGCGCGCCTTGACGTTGGTGCCGCGCGCCAGGGTCAGCGCTTCAAGCACCGAGACCGGCCGGCGAATCGGGTAGGAACCCGGTTGGCCGACTTCGCCGAGCACGTAGATCTCGTTGCCGGCGGTGGATTTGAGCAGCACATCGACGCTCATCCGTCCCGGCAGTTGCGCGTACTTCTGGTTGAGGAAGGTTTCCAGTTGATTGACGGTCATGCCTTGCAGCGGCACGGCGCCGATTTCCGGGAAACTCGCATAGCCATCGGTGCCCACGGTGATCTCGCGGCTCATGCCGGTGGCCGGGTGGTTGAGCGCGCTTTTGAGGTTCTGCTCGTTGGTCAGCGGGCTGATGATCTGCACCGTCAGCTGATTGCGGTTGGGCTGGAACAGCTGTTTGCGCTGGTAGGCACGCTGGATTTCTTCGCGCGCCTCGTCACTGGTCAGCCCGGCGATTTTCACCGAGGTGTTGGCGCCCGGCAGGTTGATGGTGCCGTCAGGCAGCACCAGCTGGTTGCCGTTGAGCTGGCTGGCCGCCGTGAAGTTGAGGCCGATCTGGTCACCCGATTGCACGCGGTAGGCGTCCGAACCACTGGTGCTGATGTGGAAGATCACATCCAGCACGTCTTGCGGACGCAGGGTCTGTTCGACCTTCGGCATGTCGGTGGCCTGGGCGTTGGCCGGGGTGGCGGTGAGAATGTTCACCGGCATGTTCTGGGTTTCGGAAGTGCTGGAGCAGCCTGCAAGCGGCAGCATCAGCAGAACAAGTATCTTGGCGTTCATGGCGTCATCCTTCGCGTTTGCTTACAGGTTTTTGTAGAGCCACTTGGGCATGTAGTACTTGCGCCGGTTGAACACGCTGCCGACCACTTTCGCCCCGGCCTGGGTCAGGCGTTGCACGGCGGCCTGGGCGACTTCCCAGCGCGTGTCCTCGGCGCGGACCACGAACACCACGCCATCGACCTGAGTGGCGAGCACCAGCGTGTCGGCGGCGGAATACACCGCGTCGCCGTCGATCACCACGAAGCGGTACTGGCTGCCCAGTTGATCGAGCAACGGCCCCAGACGCTCGGCGGTCAAGTGCTCCAGCGTGCGGATCGGCCGGCCATTGGGCAGGACATGGAACGGCAGGCTCGACACCTGCACCACGCAGTCCTGCAACAGCGGCGGGTTGTCCGGGTTGAACAGCAGGTCGCGCAAGCCGCGCTCCTTGCCCAGGTTCAATTGCTGGGTGAGGTTGCTCGCCGACTGGCTGGCGTCGACCAGCAGCACCTGGCCGCTGCTCATCTGCGCCAGTTGGCTGGCCAGTGCCAACGCGCTGGTGGTGGTGCCGGCGCCGGGGTTGGCGGCGGTCAGGAACAGGATCCGCAGATCCAGATCCAGCACGGTCGAAATCAGGTTCGATTCGCTGGGGTTGGCAATGCTCAGGCTTTTGTTGGTTGAACCGTCCATTAGCTTGCTCCGTGGCCGCTGAATACTTTGAAGGGGGTTTTCAACAGGATCTTCAGATCAAGCAAAAGGCTTTGCTCGGCGATATAGCTGAGGTCCAACTCAACGCGCTGGTCGAAGTCGATGTTGCTGCGCCCGGAGATCTGCCAGAGGCCGGTCATGCCGGGGTAGATGCTCAGGCGCGCGAGGTGGCTGTCCTTGTAGCGGTAGGCGTTGAACGAGGTCGGACGCGGGCCGACCAGGCGCATGTCACCGCTCACCACATTGAACAGGTTGGGCAGTTCGTCGAGGCTGGTACGCCGCAGAAAACCGCCGATGCCGGTGATGCGTGGATCCTTGTCGATCTTGAAGTCGATGGCGTCGACCCCGTGCTTGTTGAGGTGGCGCAGCGATTCCTTCAGTTCTTCGGCGTTGCAGACCATGGTGCGGAACTTGAACATGCCGAAGGTGCGGCCGCGATAACCGGTGCGTTTCTGCACGAACATCACCGGCCCCGGGCTGGTGAACTTGATCGCCAGTGCCAGGCCCAGCAGCAGCGGCGAAAACACCACCAGAATCAGCAGCGCACCGAAGCAGGCCAGCACCCGGTTGGTGCGTGACAGCGTCCACGGCCGGCCACCGTCACGGCCGGTCAACCAGCCACGGCCCTGCCTGTGGATGGCGCTATCGAGGCGCATTCGGTGCTCGGGATCCATGCGCTTGTCGCGGCGCATCTGATTGATCGGTACACCTTGTTCATGTCCAGTCATGGGGTCCTCCGCTGATGTTCAGCCGCGAGCGGCGCGTGGGTGACAGGCTGTGGGGTAGTAGTCGCGAAACCAGGCGATGAAACGCCCCAGTCCTTCATCCAGCTCGATCCGGGGCTGGAACCCGGTGGCCTGGGCCAGATCATCGGTCTCGGCACAGGTGTTGAGCACATCGCCCGGTTGCAGGGGCAAGAGCTCGACAATGGCTTTCTGGCCGAGGTGTTTTTCCATCAGCGCCAGGTAGGTTTTCAGCTCCACCGGGTGGTGGCCGCCGATGTTGAACAGGCACCACGGCGCCATGCTGCTGCCGGCGTCGGGGTGTTCGCGGTCCCATTCCGGATGGTTGTGCGGCGGATGGCCGGTGAGGCGCGCGATGCTTTCGACGATGTCGTCGATGTAGGTGAAATCGCGCTGGTGCTCGCCGTAGTTGAACAGTTTCAGCGGCGTGCCTTCGGTGATCGCGCGGGCGAACTGGATCGGCGACATGTCGGGCCGACCCCATGGCCCGTACACGGTGAAAAAGCGCAGGCCGGTGCTGGGAATGCCGAACAGGTGGCTGTAACTGTGGGCCATCAGCTCGTTGGCTTTTTTGGTTGCGGCATACAGCGACAGCGGGTGATTGACCCCGTCATGCACCGAGTAAGGCGTGTGCTGGTTGGCACCGTAGACCGAGCTCGACGAGGCGTAGATCAGGTGCTCCACCGGATGGTGCCGGCAGCCTTCGAGAATATTCAGGAAGCCGCAGAGGTTGCTGTCGAGGTAGGCCTTCGGGTTTTCCAGCGAGTAGCGCACCCCGGCCTGCGCCGCGAGGTGGATCACCACTTGCGGTTGCTCGCGGACAAACAGTGCTTCAATCGCGGCGGCATCGGCCAGATCAATCCGCGCCAGCGGAAAATGCCCGACCTGATCACGCACCCATTGCACCCGATCGTGTTTCAGCTGCGGGTCGTAGTAGCCGTTGAAATTGTCCAGGCCGACCACCGCATGTCCGTCGCGCATCAGTCGCAACACGCAATGAGCGCCAATGAAGCCGGCTGCGCCGGTGACCAGGATTTTCATGGGCGCAGTCCTTCCGGAGCGATGTGGCGCAAGCCGATGCCGCTGTAGTGCAGGCCGGCGGCGGCCACGTGTTCCGGGTTGTAAAGGTTGCGCCCGTCGACAATCACCTTCGAGCGCAGCTTGCTCGCCAGCAGCTCGAAATCCACTACGCGAAAATTTTTCCACTCGGTGCAGATCACCAGCGCATCGGCGTCTTCCAGGGTGTCGTCGCGGGTGGCGCACAGGTGCAGGTCGTTGCGATAGCCGTACAGGCGCCGGCATTCGGACATGGCTTCCGGATCGTAGGCTTGCACGCTGGCGCCTTCGGCCCACAGCGCGTCCATCAGGTAGCGGCTGGGGGCTTCGCGCATGTCATCGGTATTGGGTTTGAACGCCAGGCCCCAGATCGCAATCGACTTGCCGGCCAGACCCTGCGGAAACTGCGCCTTGAGTTTGCTGAAGAGGATGTGCCGCTGGCTGTCGTTGACGTCGGTGACGCTACGCAGCAGTTTCAGCGGCATGCCGTTGTGTTCGGCGGTGTGCAGCAGGGCGCGCAGATCCTTGGGAAAGCACGAGCCACCAAAGCCGCAGCCGGGGTAGATGAAGTGGTAGCCGATGCGTGGGTCGGAGCCGATGCCTTTGCGCACCGCTTCGATGTCGGCGCCGAGCAGTTCGGTGAGGTTGGCCAGTTCGTTCATGAAACTGATGCGCGTGGCGAGCATCGCGTTGGCCGCGTATTTGGTCAGCTCGGCGCTGCGATTGTCCATGAACATCAGTTTTTCGTGGTTGCGGCAGAACGGCGCGTACAACTCGCTCATCTGCTCGCGAGCGGTGTCATCGCGGGTGCCGACGATGATCCGGTCCGGCCGCATGCAATCGGCGAGCGCGCTGCCTTCCTTGAGAAATTCGGGGTTGGACACCACGCGCACCTTGAGGCTGCTGCGGCCACGGCGCTGCAACTCTTCGTTGGCCTTGGCGGCGACCTGGTCCGCCGTGCCGACCGGCACCGTGGACTTGATGATCAGGGTGCGATCGGCCTCCATGTGCGAGGCGATCTGCCGGGCGACGTTGAGCACATGGGTCAGGTCGGCGGAGCCATCCTCATCGGCCGGGGTGCCCACGGCGATGAAAATCAGCTCGGCATGCTCCACCGCGTCGCTGGCCTGGGTGCTAAAGAGCAAGCGCCCGGCCTTGATGTTTTCTTCAAGGGTGCTGGAAAGACCTGGCTCACTAATAGGTGGCACAGCTTGTTGCAGTTGCTTGATCTTGTTGGGGTCAATATCGACACATAAAACCCGATGCCCTACATCTGCAAGTGCGGCGGCTTGAATTAATCCGACATAGCCGGTGCCAAATACGCTCACGTCCATCTGCGCACCCTCGATAGAGCGAAAAGAAGAAGTTCGGAAGAAGACTGTAAAAGGGGTATAGCGCAGGGTTTGGAAAGCGTGTCAGCAAAATGACATGTTGCACCTGTATAACACTTGAGCGCTTTTTGGCGATTGGCCATCAAGTCATTGCTGCGATTGGATTTGTTGTTTTTTTACAGATTTGTTCAGATTCCAAATAAGCGATAAACGGTTGTAAGTCTTTAATTTAAAGGCTTCTAGCGTTGGGTGTGTGTCAGATTTGAGTCACCGGTTTTTTGACGCTTTCTAAAGAAAACAGTCAATTCTTGCGCTTTGATGGCTGGGTGCTAGTGTCAGGTTCTGACCGACAAACCTTTGACTCCCTGTCGTTTTGCGCGAGCGGTATCGCCATGTTCAGATATGCCAAAGAATTACTTTTAATTGTTTATTTGCTGCTTTATTCCGAATATTACATTGATCGGTTAAATGCTATCGGTGGCGGTTTTGCTGTACTTCTTTTTGGCGCGATGTTTTTGGCGCTAACTTTAGCGTTATATCTAACGGCTTATATTCGTCAGACTCTCATTCGCCACTTATTCGCAATAACACTGTTTGTCTCGGCGGTATTTTTCGATGTCTATACCCGCGTCACCGCGGATTACCTGAGCTATAGCAGCTTTGTCTCGCTGATGTACTCCGGCGGCTTCATCCAGGAGGCCGCCTATCAGTATCGCGACGCGATCGTTCATGGCGCCCTCAGCGGGCTGCTGTTGCTGTTCGGCATCGGTCTCAAGCCGCGTCATGCACTGGTGGTGCCCAATGCGTTGCGCGTGGCGGCGCCGGTGTGTGGCGTGCTGCTGTTGAGTGCGGTGTTGTTCCTGCGGGCGGGCGAGGGCGCGCGCGGTTTGCCGATCATGTACACGCCGCTGGCTTATCTGAACCTGTTCGCCTATGAAGCGCTGCACAACACCGTCGGCCCGCGTGAGCCGGTGACCCTGGCGCGCAGCACAGCCGCGGTCAATCACGACATCGTGCTGATCATCGACGAAAGCATCTCCGGCAATTACCTGGACATCAACGCGCCGTTCGGTGTGCCCAGCAACCTCAAGCAGGCGCAAACCGGCGTCGACATCTTCAACTACGGCTACGCCGCGTCGATTGCCAATTGCAGCGCCGACACCAACGTCACCCTGCGCTACGGCGGGACCCGCGCCGATTACATGCGGATCAACAGCACGCTGCCGTCGATCTGGCAGTACGCGAAAAAGGCCGGGTTGCGCACGGTGTACATCGACGCCCAGCGCACCGCGGGCAATTTGCAGAACCTGATGACCGATACCGAGAAAAAGGACATCGACGAATTCGTCCAGTTTGACCAGACCAGTGTGCGTGACCGCGACATGGCTGCCGCCGCGAAGCTGATCGAACTGCTCAACGATGATCAACCGGAGCTGGTGGTGATCAACAAGGTCGGCGCGCATTTCCCGGTGCACGACAAATACCCCGACGCCTTTATGGCGTATCGCCCGACGCTGCCGCGCGGGCAGTTCACCGAAGTGGCCGACACCGGCAAGCGTGACGGTTTCAACGGTCAGCCGGATGACTGGGTGCTGTACCGCAACGCCTACAAAAACACCGTGCTGTGGAATGTCGGCGAGTTCTTCGCCCGGGTGTTTGCCCAGGCCAATTTGCACAATGCGCTGCTGATCTACACCTCCGATCACGGTCAGGATCTGCATGAGCGCGGCAACCCCGGGCTCAATACCCACTGCGGCGGCGATCCGGTGGAGGAAGAAGGGTTGGTGCCGCTGGTGGTGATTCAGGGCGATCAGGTGCACGGCCCGGATTGGGCGCAGGCATTACCGCAGAACAAGGATCGCTCCAGCCACTACAACATCTTCCCGACGCTGTTGCAGTTGATGGGTTACGACCTGGCGGGAATAGAAGCGGTGTATGGCAAACCGCTGACGCTGCCGACCGCGGACGACTTCACCTTCAACTACCGCTTCAATGCGCGGTTGGGGGCCAAACCTGAGTGGAAGCACATTGATCTGAACACGATTGTTACGCCGGGGCAGGCGGCGACCAGTGTGGCGGCGGGGGAGTGAGATTTGTGCCGGATTCACTGGCCTCATCGCTGGCAAGCCAGCTCCCACAATGTTTCAGGGTGAACCCGGTATTTGTAGACAACCTCAACCCCTGTAGGAGCTTTCCTGCAAGCGATGAGGCCAGTTCAAACACCAATGATCTGAAGAGGCCTCCCACAGTGTTTGATGGTGAGTCCAGTATTCGTGAGCAACCTCAATCCCTGTGGGAGCTGGCTTGCCAGCGATGAGACCAGTGCAAACACCACTGATCTGCTGAGGCCGCTATCCGCTATCCTTGCCCCACACTGACCCAACGGATGGCGGCATGCTTCAGGTTCAAGGCGTCTTCAAAAGTTACCTCACCCCGCAAGGCCCGCTCCCGGTGCTGCAAGGCGTCGACCTGACGCTCGAAGCCGGCAGCAGTCTGGCGCTGATGGGCGAATCCGGCAGTGGCAAGAGCACCCTGCTGCACCTGATCGCCGGCCTCGACAAGGTGGATCGCGGCAGTATCCACAGTGGCGAGCATCGGCTGGAACAGATGAACGAAGCGCAACTGGCCGACTGGCGGCGCACTGAAATCGGTCTGGTGTTCCAGCAGTTCAACCTGATCGGCAGCCTGCGGGTCGAGGACAATCTGGCGTTTCAGGCGCGTCTGGCCGGCCGGCATGAACCGCACTGGCAGGCGCATCTGGTGCTGCGTCTGGGTCTGGGCGATTTGCTCAAGCGTTATCCCGAACAACTGTCGGGCGGCCAACAGCAACGGGTTGCGCTGGCCCGAGCACTGGCGTCACGACCGAAATTGCTGCTGGCCGACGAACCCACCGGCAGCCTTGACGAAGCCACCAGTGATGAAGTGCTGCGCCTGTTGCTGGAGCTGCTCGACGACACACCGACCACACTGCTGATGGTCACCCACAGCCCACGCGTGGCGGCGCGTCTGGCGCAACGGGTGGTGTTGTCCAGTGGCCGCCTGACGTGAACGTATTCTGGCAAACCCTGCGTGCGCTGCTCAGCCACTGGCGGCGGCATCCGGTGCAGTTTTTCAGTGTGCTGACCGGGTTGTGGCTGGCAACCAGCCTGCTGACCGGGGTCGAGGCGCTGAACAGTCAGGCCCGCGACAGTTACGCTCGCGCCAGTCAGATGATCGGCGGCGAACCGCAGGCCAGCCTCGGCGCGCCGAGCGGTGCGACATTCAGCCAACAGTGGTTTGTCGATCTGCGCCGCGCAGGCTGGCCAGTCTCGCCGCTGCTGCAAGGCCGGCTGATGCTCAAGGATCATCAGGACCAGCGTCTGCAACTGATGGGCATCGAACCGGTGTCGCTGCCGACGGACTCTGCGGTGGCCGGGCAGGCGATGCCGATCGAGCGCATCATCGAGTTCTTCTCGCCGCCGGGCATTACGTGGATTGCGCCTGAGACATTGCAGGCCTTGAACCTCAGCGAAGGCGCCACGCCACAGACCGCTAACGGCCAGACCCTGCCGCCGCTGCACGCGCAAAAGGACATGGCACCGGGCATGCTGCTGGTGGACATCGGTGTCGCACAAACCCTGCTTGAACAGCCCGGGCAACTGTCGCGGCTGTTACTGCCGAAGGACTTTCATGCCGAGCTACCGCCCGCGTTCAATGGTCGGTTGCAGCTTAAAAGCAGCGCCGAGGAAAACAATCTTTCGCGCCTGACCGAGAGCTTTCACCTCAACCTCGATGCCTTGGGCTTTCTCTCGTTTCTGGTCGGGCTGTTCATCGTGCACGCGGCCATCGGTCTGGCGCTGGAACAGCGTCGTGGCCTGCTGCGCACGTTGCGTGCCTGCGGGGTCAGTGCGCGGATGTTGATCGGCTGTCTGATCGTCGAACTCGGTGTGCTGGCGTTGGTTGGCGGGGTGTTCGGGGTCATCAGCGGTTACTGGCTGGCGAGCGTGCTGCTGCCGGATGTCGCCGCCAGCCTGCGTGGTCTGTACGGCGCGGAAGTGGCGGGGCAGTTGCGCCTGAGCCCGTGGTGGTGGTTCAGCGGAATCGGTTTGAGCCTGTTCGGCGCGTTGCTCGCCGGTGCCAACAGTCTGCTGCGTGCGGCACGTTTGCCGCTGTTGGCGGTGGCGGATCCGCAGGCCTGGCATCAGCAACATGCGCGCTGGTTGCGACGTCAGGGTTGGCTGGCGGCGGTGCTGGGCCTGATCGCACTGTTGGCGCTGCTGTTCGGTGATAGCCTCGGTAGCGGATTCGTGTTGATGGCCGGGTTGTTGCTCGGTGCCGCGCTGGCGTTGCCGGTGGTGCTCAGCGCGGTGCTCAAGCCCTTGCTCGGGCGCAGTCGCTCGGTGCTCGGTCAATGGTTTCTCGCCGACTGCCGCCAGCAACTGCCGGCACTCAGTCTGGCGCTGATGGCGTTGCTGCTGGCGCTGTCGGCGAACATCGGCGCGGGCAGCATGACCGCCGGTTTTCGCCAGACCTTCGACGACTGGCTGGAACAACGCCTCAGTGCCGAGCTGTACCTCAACCCGGTCAATCCGGCGCAGTCGCGCGAGATGTACGTCTGGCTGAAACAACAGCCGAACGTCAGTGCGGTGCTGCCCAACTGGCAAGTGACAGTCACCCTGCAAGGCTGGCCGGCGGATGTGTTCGGCGTGATCGATCATCCTTATTACCGCCAACACTGGCCGTTGCTCGAGGCGATTGCCGGCGATCCGTGGGCGCACCTGGCGACGGACGATGCGGTGATGCTCAGCGAACAATTGGCACGACGCCTGAAGGTGCGCGCGGGTGATCACCTGAGCCTGCCGACGCCGGGCGGGGCGTGGTCCCCGCGGATCGTCGGGATCTACGCCGACTACGGCAATCCCAAGGGCCACGTGCTGGTCAACAGCAATCATCTGCTGCGGCTGTGGCCGTCACTGACACCGAACCGTTTCAACCTGCGCATCGCACCGCCCGACATCCCGCCGTTTTTGACCACGCTGCAAACGCGCTTTCAGCTCGATGACAGCCGCATCGTCGATCAGGCGCGGCTCAAGGGTTGGTCGGTGCAAGTGTTCGAGCGTACCTTCGCCGCCACCGCCGCGCTGAACAGCCTGACGTTGGCGGTGGCCGGTGTGGCGCTGTTCATCAGCCTGCTGACCCAGAGCCAGAGCCGCCTCGGACAGCTGGCGCCGCTGTGGGCATTGGGCGTGACGCGCCGCCAGTTGATGCTGCTCAACCTCGGGCAGACCTGGCTGTTGGCGCTGCTGACGCTGGTGCTGGCGTTGCCGTTGGGGATCGCGTTGGCCTGGTGTCTGGATGCGGTGATCAACGTGCAGGCGTTTGGTTGGCGTCTGCCGCTGCGGGTATTTCCGCTGCAACTTTTGCAGTTGCTCGGGCTGGCGTTGCTGGCGACGCTGTTGGCCTCGGCGTGGCCGCTGTATTCGTTGTACCGCACACAGCCGGCGGATTTGCTGAGGACGTTTGCCCATGAGGATTAACCTCGCTGCGCTGTGTCTGGCGCTGCTGCTGGTTGGCTGTGATCAACCGCAGCCCGAGCAAAAGGGTTTTGCCGGGCTGGGGGATCAAGCCGCGCAGTTCACACCGGTGGCTCCGGGGCGGGTATTCAGCTTCCCGGCGGATCACGGCGCGCATGATGGTTTTCGTATCGAATGGTGGTACGTCACCGCCAACCTCAAGGATCAACAGGGCAATGATTTCGGCGTGCAATGGACGCTGTTTCGCAGCGCCTTGAAACCGCTGGCGCAACAGGCGGGCTGGGCCAACCAGACGATCTGGCTCGGGCATGCCGCCGTGACTTCAGCCACCGCGCATCACGCCGCCGAGCGCTATGCCCGGGGCGGAGTGGGGCAGGCCGGGGTGAACGTGGCGCCGTTCGAAGCGTGGATCGATGATTGGCGCTTGGCCAGTCAGGCGCAGGATCCGCTGACCGATCTGCAACTCAGTGCTCGAGACAAAGCCTTCAGCTATCAATTGCACCTCACCTCCAGTCGGCCGCTGGTGTTGCAGGGTGACAACGGTTTCAGCCGCAAATCCGAACAGGGCCAGGCCTCGTATTACTACAGTCAGCCGTTTTTTCAGGCCAGCGGTACCCTGCAAATCGATGGCCAGGCCTACACCGTCAGCGGCCCGGCGTGGCTGGACCGTGAGTGGAGCAGCCAGCCGCTGGCGGCCAATCAGACCGGGTGGGACTGGTTTTCCCTGCACCTGGACAGCGGTGAATCGCTGATGCTGTTTCGCACCCGGCAAACTGAGGGTGCGCCGTACCTGACCGGTACCTGGATCCGCGCCGACGGCCGGACCGAAACCCTGCACGGCGAGCAGATCAGACTCACACCCAAGGACACCGCAAAAGTTGCCGGACACACGATGCCGATACGCTGGTCGATCAGCATTCCCGACAAACACCTCGACATCAGCCTCGACGCGCTCAACCCCAAGGCGTGGATGAACCTGCGCATCCCTTACTGGGAAGGGCCGGTGCGGATCAGTGGCAGCCATGGCGGGCGCGGCTATCTGGAAATGACCGGGTACTGACTGCTTGATTGCAATCCCTGTAGGAGCTGCCGAAGGCTGCGATCTTTTGATCCTGTTTTAAAAAAATCAAAGTCAAAAGATCGCAGCCTTCGGCAGCTCCTACAGGGATTGGGTTGAACTCCGTTTCATTGCGCAGCCTCTACAAAGTTATACCCGTGGAGGATTGAGCATGAGCGACGACCTGCAACCCCCAGACCTCACCACCTGGCAGCGCCTGTTTGACGATCAGACCTACTGGCAGCAATCCCCCGACGCTCACTACTTCGACCTGCAACGCATCGCCGACGACCTGCTCGGCCAGGGCGCGATCGATCTGGAGCAGTGGCAGATCCTGCGTGCCAAGGCCGATGACCTGCACAAGGATTCGCCCGCGGTGAACGTCGCCAATGAACTGGATGACCCTGAAGCCTGAGGAGAACCACCATGAACCCCGTATCCCCCAGCGAACATCCCGACGAACCCCGGCCACCGGGAGAAACCGAGCGTGACAACGACGCCTTGCGCCCAACCGACCCTAAACAGCGCGAGGACAGCGGCAAGGGCACCGCCAGCGGCGAATCCACCGCGCAGGAGACTGCCGCATCAGAAACGAAAGCCAAGCCCTGAACAGCGTCTATGCTCAATGGCACATCCGCCGCCGACCCTGAGTTGGCGCCGGGTGCTGCCATTCATTACAGGGAAAGTACCGCTTATGAAGCTTCACGCTCTGGCCAAGGCCATCACCCTCGCAACCGTTCTGTCCGCCACCAGCTTCGGCGCCATGGCGGCCGATATTCCGCTGTCTGCCACCGTCGAGGCCGATCAGGTCACCACCAAAGTGCTGGCCGTCGATGCCGCCAACCATCAGGTCGTGCTGGAAGGCGCCGAAGGTCGTCAGGTTCACGTTCAGCTCAGCGACAAGGCGAAAAACCTCGCCAACCTCAAGGTCGGTGACCTGGTCAAAGTCGAAGTGCAGCGTTCCGTGGCGGCTTACCTCGATACCGACGTGGATAAAGGTCTGCCTGGCACTGTCGAGCGTAGCGGCGAGTTGCGCAACGCTCCCGGCACTGAAAACCCGGGCGGCGAGGCCTACCGGCAGATTCAGGTGCAACTGAAAATCACCAAAATTGATTTGAAGACAAATCAGGTCACCCTGGAAAACCCGGCGGGCCAGTCGAAAGTCCTCGACGTAAAAAAGCCTGAAATCCAAGCCAAGCTGAAAGATCTGAAAGTCGGGCAAAGCGTAGTTGTCACTTATACCGATGTATTAAAAGTGACCAGTCAGCATGAAAGCTGAGTATTAACTCTACAGAATGATTGTTCTTGTACAGATTATTGTATGAGAACAATCATCTGAATGAAGTCAAACCGTGCTCTGAAAGTTTCGCGAAAGGATTTCGTCGATAAATATCTATTAACTTTTTCGTACATAAAATTTACCTTTATGTATGACGACATATGCGCCAACTTCTATTAAAATCCTTCCCGTTCGCCCAGTGTCAGGGCTCTTTACCGGTGCATGGATTGCCAGGCCATTACACTGGGCGAACACCTCCTCGGAGCGGATGTATACAATTTCAGATAAAAAAATGGCGACTTTGCAGTCGCCCTTTTTTTGTGTTCGCGATTATGCCGATGCCTGCCCCTCGAAGCGTTTGAGGGTGGCTTCATACATCTTGGTCCTGCGGTGGTTTTTGCCGTACGTGCCGGCAGCGGCGACGGTTCCTGCCTGGATGTGATCCAGATAGCGGAAAATCTTGCGTGGCGACAACAGCTTGATGCCATAGCCCAGAGCGACCATCCGATCCTGAAGGGTATAACCGGGCACCCGATCATCCATGCAAAAGTGCAGTCCGCGAGACTTCATCAACTTGGCGTTCCATAAGGTGCAGAAACTCTTGAGGTGAGTTTCCCGATAAGGTTTTGGTTCTTTACTGCGCAAACCTAATGAAGTTTTCGCCCGGCGAATATAGTGTTTGCAAAAGCGCGAAGTTAACCGCCAGGTGTCTCTGACAATCCCACGGTCGATTTGCTCGACACACCCGACTGCGGCGATATCCGCAGACGTTGTGCACTCACGCAACATCATCGCAAAGACTTCCTTGTCGTAGACAAAGGTGTCGGTGTGCAGCAGAAACAGATAGTCGGTTTCAACTTCTTCCAGCGCCATATCCAGCGCCTTGCCATGTGCAATATGTCCCGCTTCTTTGCCGGGGGAGGGGCGTTCGATCAGCTTGATCCAGTCCAGCGAGCGCAAGTAATCCAGACTGGCGTCGGCAGAATCATTGTCCACCACCCAAACCGGAATGCGCTGCGCCTGAACATGCTGACGCAACAACTCCAGGCACATCCGGGTGATGTCCGGGGTTTTGTAATTTACCAATACAAGACTGAAATTCGGCTGCGTAACGGCTGGTAAATCAAACTGGCTCATTCGGGAAGCTCATCCGCGGTTGATCGGCGACAGGTGTCTCTCGGGCCGGGATGCTAGCGACGCAAGCTTAGTTGAAGCTTAATTCGCCGTTCAGCAAGCAATTCCAAGTGTGTCGGGACACGATCTCGCGCACGACGCAAGCCGTCCCACAGGCTAAACTGCGCGCCCCTCAGATGCTTCAAGGAAGAAACGGCACCTGCCGTCGCCTCACGGATGAAACCACTTTCCCTCTACCACCCGGCCCTGTACTGGCTGCGCGTCTGGCAAAAAAGACTGTGCCGCCAGATCGCCTGGCGTTGCTCCAGCAAACGCTATTCGCGCCTTGTGGCCGGCGCTGACCGTCTGCCATTCCGCTACCTCAAACACACCTCGAAACTCATCCGCAAACTCGGCGACTCCGACCTCGCCCTGCAACACAACAAAGTCATCAACCTCAAACTCGCCGTCGCCGCCATCGACGGCCTCATCATCGCCCCCGGCGAACACTTCTCCTTCTGCCGCCTCGTCGGCCGCCCAACCCGCAAACGCGGCTACGTCGAAGGTATGGAACTGTCCTTCGGCGAAGCACGAAGGGGTGTCGGCGGCGGAATCTGCCAACTGAGCAACCTGATCCACTGGATGGCAATTCACTCACCGCTGGTCGTGGTCGAGCGCTCCAACCACAGCTTCGATCCATTCCCGGATGAGGGGCGGGTGCTGCCATTCGGCTCCGGAGCGGCGATTTTCTACAACTACGTTGACCTGGTACTGCACAACCCGACGGATCGGACTTTTCAGTTGAAGTTGAATGTGGGGGAAACGCAGCTGGAGGGGGAATTGTTGTGCGATCGGGTGCGGGAGTATCGGTATCACGTGTTTCAGGAAGGGCACCGGTTTGTGCGGGAGGGAGAGCGGGTGTATCGGGAGAATGAGATCTGGCGGGAAGTGCGGGAGAAGGGGCAGGTGGGGGAGTTGGTGGAGAGGGTTAGGTTGTATCGGAATCGGGTGGTGGTTAAGTATGAGGTGATGGACGAGTTGATCGGGTAGGGCGAAAAAATAGCTACGATGATATTGGCGCCCACTGATCAGTTTCTGAAATAGAGCTCCTCCAGTTGGCGTTTGCGTATGGATAGATACTCTTCCCATACCGTGGGGAAGTCTTCATCTTTGGTCAGCGGGAAGGTCAGATAGATGTTCCTTTCAACCACACTGATGTATTGCCTCGCACGCTTGAAGGCCGGTTGTTCGTAAACTGCCACGCTTTCGTCATAGGCGTCATGGTAGTGACGGATGCTCACTCGGTGCGGGGCGATCATGCACCGCGAGAAATCGATCACCCAGCAGCTGTCAACGGCTGTACTCAAATAACCGTAGACACCGTCGCTGGATAGACGAATGCACGAATTAGCCTGGGTGCCGTCGTCATCGTTGACCAAAATGATCTGGTCCGCGAAGTAACTGATATTTCTGCCGTCAGGTCCTTGCAGGAGCAAGCTCCAGCCTTCGGCTCCCATGCGGAACTCACCGTTGTTTTCGAAGGTGGCGGTCCAGTTATTGGTGAGTGTGATTTGATGTTTATTCATGGGTGCTCATGTAAACCGAAGGGCCGCAAAGTAATGGGTATAGTTTCTGCCTAGAACCAAGGAGCTCACGAGCCAGATTTATGAAAGCGTTTAGGTTGTGAGATAATCACATCTATGTAATAAGAAACTGTGATCTGTTCCCGACATCGTCGGTAGTGTCTGAATGCACTGATTTCTATAAAAGTGTCAGTGAGCGCATTGCGCTACACTGCGCCGTCATTATTGTATGCTGTAATATTGGCTATACTAATATTTTTTGCTTGGCATGTGACTGCACAGTTATTTTCAAATTTAATTGTGACTTTGTAGTCTGAGGATTTTCCTTCGATTGTTAAGGTGGTGGTGCCGCTGAAGTTGAAATTCTCTACATTAAAATTTTCTATGTCTACTATGTAGAGCTGAAACTCATACTCGTTGTAATTCTTTGCCAGCCACTTTTTAGGGGCTGCTTGCTCTATTTTGCTGGATAATTTTATGCATATAGAGTTTCCGTCCAGCATTACGTATGACGTACGCATGCTTGAGGGGGAATATGTTTCTCCGAAAATAGACGTCCACTGCTTTTTGTTCGATATTGATGATGTCCACATGTTAGGTTGCTCAAGATAATTTAGTGGTCTCTACCAGGTGCTTTGCCTGTATAAGGGTTTAAATTAGTCGTAGATTGAAATGGAACAAGAGTAACGTGTTTATTTTCAATCCTTTTTGAATCGCAAGGGGAGCAAGCCTGAAAGTAAATCTGCCCCATTTGTTTTTGAAAGTAAACAGGGTTTTTGTTCTGGGTGTTAATGTTGAAGGTTGTTTATTGTTTTGTAGAGTTCGGTGTGTTTGATTTTTCTGATTTCTAGATTTTCAAGTATTAATTTTATTTTGTTTGATTTTTCTGCTGGTGCAATAAGCTGTAAGGTTGAATGAGTGTCGCTTTCTAGGAATCGGACGATAAGTGTCTCTTTGTCAAACATCATAAAATTAAAAATGCTTTTTGAAGTGACGGCTTTGTCGTTGTCACTTAGTTGGTCGAAGAGCAGGTATGTGTCTGGGATGCTTTTTTTAGAATTAGAAAAGTATTTCTGTATTGTGTTAGTTAGTCTGGCTCGAATTTGTTTTCATGAGTGTTAGTCGGGTCTAAGTAAGAGTATATTTTTGTTTTTGCATTTTTTTGAGTATTCCATTGGTGGCTAGAGTCGATTCAATGTCCTTGCGTAGACGAATTTCTTGGATTTTTTGATCTTCCAACGAGTAGCCAACAGTCCGCCACTTTATTGTTGTAGGCCATTCCGGTGACAGAGAGTGGCTGATTTTTTCCAAGTTGACCATATGTCCTGCAAAGATGCCGAAACGAGTGTGAAACTCACAAAGTCAGCCGAAAGTTTGCACTCGGGTTGCTCGCATAATTTAATTCCTGAGTCGCAAGTATAAAATGTTTCATAATTATTCTTTTTTAAAGTGCGTAAGTGAGTTTTCACCCTCTTTTAGTAAACAAAAAGGACGAATCCATTTTTAATGCCTTTTGGGTCATCTATTAATAATAAGTCTGTCACCTTTGTGGCAGGTGCCCTCGACGCCAAAACGTGCCACTGTATTTAGTCATGCTAAATGAGTGGTTCAGGTTATCCTTTGTTGTTCGCCATTTATTCGGAAAAAAAGGCAGTTTATTTTTCAGCGATAAAAGACGAAACTGCCAATTTTTTTCATGGTTTGCTTTCTCTATTTCAGTTGGTAGCTGAATTTCTCCTCCAGTCCAAAGCTTTCATCTTGACTTTTTACTCGATCAAGAATGGTTAAGATTTTTTTATATGCATCACCCATTCGTTCTTCTGAATGTTTTGAGTTCGTCCAAATTAATTCAATTGGACGTTCTACGTCGGTGCTGAGCAGGTCCCACAGAGCATTGAGGTTGTTTCCATAATATTGTGTAACGGAAAAAGCAGATGCTATGCGCTTATGGAATTCTTGCTCGGATGAGATGGATAATCCATCAAACTCAATTATCATTTTGATTTACTTCCACTTTCCAATAGGGGTGACAGTTTCGTAGTGATCGCTAGTGATGTAAAGTAGTCCGTCATCTGAGTAGAGCAATCTGGTTCCAGGCTGATTGCTTCGAGACATCGTATTATTGAGACCGACGTCAGCTTCATACCAGGTTCGGCCAGGGGCTGATGGAAGTACGTTTGTATCATTATAGAAAACATCCCCGCCTAGCTGCCCACCAGGAACGCTATTGTTGACTGCTTTACCTTTTTTCCATCCGCTTTGTGTTGCCTGAGCTTTAGTAACGTAGTTTGGGGGAAGATCACCAGTGGCCCGCAAGCTTTCGACTAAGGGGTTAGCAGCCTCAGTCGTTCTAAGGTCACGTTTCATGGCTTCGTATTTGGCGGCGTTATGAGCAGAGTTGTCATAGGGTTCTGGCTCATCACACTCTTTACTTGCTAACCCCAACGGATCCACCCAACCCGTAGGGTTAGGCACGTACTGGTAGCTATTCAAACCACCCGCAAGCTTGATCGGATCCGGTGTCAAAAACCGTCCAGTCCCAGGATTGTAGTAGCGGTGCCGGTTGTAATGTAACCCTGTCTCGGCGTCGAAATACTGACCCTGGAAGCGCAGCGGATTATCGATCTCGCTGACGTCCAGCGCCGCGAGGTTACCGTAGGCGCGGTACTTGGCCGACCACATGATCTCGCCACTGTAGTCGGTGAGTTCCTGCGGTGTGCCCAGATGATCGAGTTGGTAGTAAAACGGCGTGGCTTTGCGCGGACCTTCGCCATCGAGCATCACCAGTGGACGGAAGCTGCCGGGCTCATAGATGTAGCTGCGGTAGCGGTTTTCGGCGCTTTCAGCGATCAGTCGTTCGCCTTGCCACAGAAACTCGGTGGTCTGGCCGTCAACGATTTTTTCGATGCGTCGGCCGAAAGCGTCGTATTTGTACGACGCGGTGCTGCCACTCGGCAGGCTGACGCCAATGAGACGGTGCTGGCAGTCGTAGCGGTATTCAGTGACGAGTTTCTGGCCGGTGCCGCGACGTTCGCGGATCAGGTTGCCATAGGCGTCATAGTCGTAATGACGGTCGCCCTGCATCAGCAGGCGGTTGCCTTTGACATTGGCGAGGTTGGCCGTGCCTTCGTTGTTCTGACCCAGCAGGTTACCCGCCGGGTCGTGGGCGAAGCTTTCCGGTGTGGCGCCACGCACGCTGATGAGCCGATCGAGTGGGTCGTAATGGTAGCTGCGATTGCCCTTGCGGCTGTCATCGATGCCGGCGAGGTTGCCGTTGGCGTCGTAGTTATAGCGACGCTGGAACAGGTTTTTATCACGCTGGCCGACAGTGTGGGCTTGCAGGCGGCCTTGTTCGTCGTATTGGTATTGGCTGAGCAGCAGGCCTTGCTGGCGCTGTTGTTCGCGACCGGCGCTGAACTGGTGAGCGGTCAGACGTGAGCCGTTGAGGTCGATGCTGCTCAGGCGTCCGCCGGACAGGTGACGGTAGTCGAGTTTGCTGCCATCCGGGAGGCGGCAGTGGCTAAGCTGGCCAACGCTGTCGTACTCGTAGCGCAGGGTGCCCCAGCCTTGGTGTTCTTCGATGAGGCGGTCTTGCAGGTCGTACTTGTAGGCGAGCGGCCAATGGCCGTCGTCGACGTTTACCAGACGACCGAGGGCGTCGTAGCTGTAGTGAATTTCTTCGCCATCGGCGAGGGTTTTTACCAGCAGACGGCCAGCGGTATCGCGCTGGTATTCGGTAACGAGTTCGCTGCCGTCATCGCCGAATTCGGTTTTCTTCAGCAACTGGCCGTCTAAGCCGGTTTCCTGTTGGATCAGGCCGTTCGAGTAGTAATCGAGATGGTAATGTTCGCCGCGCTCGTTTTCGATGTCGGTGAGCAACAGACGTGAGCTGTCGTAGCGGTAGCGCAGTTGGCTGCCGTCCGGATTGATGCGGCGGCTGACCAAGTGCAGGTTGTCGGCGTATTCGTAGCGGGTGATACGGCCGAACTCGTCGCGTTCGGCGGTGACCCGGCCATACGGGTTGTAGGTGAATGCGCGAGAGGCTCCGCCTGGCAGGGTGACTTGGGTCAGGCGATCGACGGCGTCCCATTGATATTGAGTAATCGCGCCGAATTCATCCTGACGGGTGATTTGCCGGCCAAGTGCGTCGTAGCGATACTTGCGTTGACCGCCGTCCGGCAGGCGCTCTTCGAGTAACTGGCCGAGGTTGTTCCAGCCGAGTTGATGGCGGCTGCCGTCGGGGTGGCGGATCTCCAGCAGGCGACCCTGGGCGTCGTAGCTGTACAGCGTGGCATTGCCGTCCGGGTCGATCTTGCTGATCAGTCGCGCCTGGTCGTCGTGGGTGTAGACCTCTTCGCTGCCATCGGCGTTGGTTACCGTTACGCTGCCTTTATCGTCCCAAGCGTAATGCGCTTCCATCTGCGAGAAGTTGGCCCAGTGACGGATGCAGCGAGACAGTTTGCCTTCGTTCTCCCACTCCCAGTAGAAGGCCGCGCCGCCTGCCAGTTGCCGCTCCAGAATCACGTGCTGATCGTTGTAGCGATAGCGCTCGGCTTCGCCGGCGGCGTTCTTCGCTTCGATCAGGCGATGCTGGGCGTCGTAGCTGTAGGTGACCAGCGTCTGCACGGTGTTCCAGGCGTCTTCAAGATTGTCCGCAGGCAGAAACTGCTGGTAGTCGACCGCGATGATGTGTTTGCGGTCGTAGCGCAGAAGCAGGGCACGACCTGCGCCATTGTCGAGACGTTTGATGCGACCGTGGATGTCGCGTGTAACGTGCAGTCGATTGCCATAGCTGTCGCTGATGGCGATCAGAGTGCGCCTTTGCTGTTAAAGCGGAAATGGTAGACGGATGAATTTTTGCTGTCTGGGGCCAGAACCAGAAAAGTGACAGATTTATTTTTGTAAGAAAAAACTGTCACCTACGCTCGGTTCTCTTTTGTTTGCGTGTCTGTGGCGCTGAGAAGCGAAAAAGAGACAAGAGGTTAGTTTTATCGTCATGGGTATATAAAATATACCTGTCAGTTCTCTTATTTCTTAATCATCTACACAGATGGAGTGAAAATTGAATGGTTCTAATTTTTTTCTGACAGAGTCTACTGCTTGTTCACTGGGTTTCTGTGTGCTGACAGATGCGTAGATGTCGTTTATGACTAAATCTGAATCGGTCTTGTTAATTTCTGAAATCAAGGAGGCTAGATTTCTATCAGAAAAATACTCATAAAGAAGAGTCAGTACAGGAAAGTAGTCTGGGGCGGATATACCTTCTGGGTAAGCCTGTTTCAACATGTGAAAAGCATCTAATAAGGACTCATCTAAATCACTTTTTGTCTTCACCTTTTACTCTCCTTTCAAAGGTACTGGGTCGTGAATGTGGACATCAAAATCAACGCCTTGACTGGATGCTCCTCGAACAAATTTGGCATCCGATGTCATTGTTTTAGCACCGATTTTATCTCCAGTACCAAAAATTATTTTATCGTTTTCGCCGACTTTTTTGGTTGTGGTTAACTTGATTGCCCTTTCGGAGGGGTCGTCTGGAATGATCTTCACTTTTTCCATGAAACGTTCAGCCCGAGCTTTTTCTTGGGGGCCAGCAATTTTACTTGTGATGTTTTTAAATTCTCCAGCAGCTGTTTCAGTCATAACCATCTGTTTGCCTTGGACTTCGGCTTTCAGACCATGCCTGATAGGCGAGTTCTGCGAGACAAAGGCGTTCGCCGTTCCTGTATCGATATTAATTGGTGTTGGCTGCCCTTCATCTACTTTCACCTTTTCCGGCGGACTTTCGACCTTTCCTGACGATTGGGATGTGCTTTTAAGGCACTCGTTATTCAGGCCCAAAGGATCCACCCACCCCGTAGGGTTAGGCACGTACTGGTAACTGTTCAGCCCACCTGCAAGCTTAATCGGATCAGGCGTCAAAAACCGTCCAGTGCCCGGATTGTAGTAGCGGTGCCGGTTGTAATGTAACCCTGTCTCTGCGTCGAAATACTGACCTTGGAACCGCAGTGGGTTATCGATTTCACTGACGTCCAGCGCTACCAGATTGCCGTACGCACGGTATTTCGCCGACCACATGATCTCACCGCTGTAGTCGGTGAGTTCTTGCGGTGTACCAAGGTGGTCGAGTTGGTAGTAAAACGGCGTGGCCTTGCGCGGGCCTTCACCATCGAGCATCGCCAGTGGGCGGAAGCTGCCAGGCTCATAGATGTAACTGCGGTAGCGGTTTTCTGCGTTTTCGGCGATCAGCCGCTCGCCTTGCCACAGGAATTCGGTGGTGTGACCGTCGACGGTTTTTTCGATGCGGCGGCCGAAGGCGTCGTACTTGTAACTCGCAGTACTGCCGCCCGGCAGGCTGACGCCGACGAGGCGGTGCTGGCAGTCGTAGCGGTACTCGGTGACGAGTTTCTGGCCTGTGCCGCGACGTTCACGGATCAGGTTACCGTAAGCGTCGTAGTCATAATGGCGGTCGCCTTGCATGAGCAGGCGGTTACCTTTGACGTTGGCGAGGTTTGCCGTGCCTTCGTTGTTCTGACCCAGTAGGTTACCCGCCGGGTCGTGGGCAAAACTTTCCGGGGTTGCACCGCGTACGCTGATCAAGCGATCCAGTGGATCGTAGTGATAGCTGCGGTTGCCTTTGCGGCTGTCGTCGACGCCGGCGAGGTTGCCGTTGGCGTCGTAGTTGTAACGACGCTGGAAGAGGTTTTTGTCACGCTGGTTGACGCTGTGTGCTTGTAGTCGGCCCTGTTCATCGTACTGATATTGGCTGAGCAGCAGGCCTTGCTGGCGTTGCTGCTCGCGACCGGCGCTGAACTGGTGAGAGGTCAGGCGAGAACCGTTGAGATCGATGCTGCTCAGACGTCCACCGGACAGGTGACGGTAATCGAGCATACTGCCATCGGGCAGGCGGCAGTGACTCAATTGACCGACGCTGTCGTATTCGTACCGGGTGGTGCCCCAGCCCTGGTGCTCGGTGATCAAGCGGTCCTGCACGTCATATTCGTAGGCAAGCGGCCAGTTACCGTCGTCGACGTTGACCAGGCGACCTAGGGCGTCGTAGCTGTAGTGGATTTCTTTGCCGTCGGGCAGGGTCTTTACCAGCAGGCGGCCTGCGGTGTCGCGCTGGTACTCGCTGACCAGTTCACTGCCGTCATCGCCGAACTCGGTTTTCTTTAGCAATTGACCGTTGAGGTCGTACTCATACGCCGTGCGGCGGCCGTCGAAGCCAGTTTCTTGCTGGATCAGGCCGTTGGCGTAGTAATCGAGGTGGTATTGCTCGCCGCGTTCGTTCTTGATTTCAGTGAGCAACAGACCTGCGTTGTCGTAGCGATAGCGCAGTTGGCTGCCGTCCGGGTTGATACGGCGGCTGACCAGATGCAGGTTGTCAGCGTATTCATAACGGGTGATGCGTCCGAGTTCATCGCGTTCGGCGGTTACGCGACCGTAAGGGTTGTAAGTAAAGGCGCGCGTGGCGCCTCCGGGCAGGGTGACTTGGGTCAGGCGATCAACAGCATCCCATTGGTAATGAGTGATGGCGCTGAATTCGTCTTGCCGGGTAATCAGCCGGCCCAAGGCGTCGTAGCGGTACTTGCGTTGGCCACCGTCCGGCAGACGTTCTTCGAGCAATTGACCGAGGTTGTTCCAACCTAATTGATGGCGGCTGCCATCGGGGTGACGAATTTGCAGCAGTCGGCCCTGACGGTCATAGCTGTACTGGGTTTCATTGCCGTGCGGATCAATTTGCTGGGTGATGTCGCCTTGTGGGTTGTAGTCGTACTGCCAGCGACCTTTGCCTCGTCTGACCTCGATCAGTTGGCCGTTGTAATAGTTGTAACGCGTAGGCTCGTCTTCTGGGGGAATCACGGCCAGCAACCGGCCAGCATTGTTGTACTGATACTCGGTGATGGCGCCCATTGGGTCTTTTACAGCGATCAAGCGGCCCTGGTCGTCGTAGGCTTTGTGAGTTTCTGCTCCATTCGGAGCGGTTTCGCTGATCAGACGTGCATTTTCGTCGTGTACATAAACCTGTTCACTGCCATCGCCGTTGTGAACTGTAACCGTGCCGTTATCGTCCCACTCATAGCGTGTTTCCAATGGCGAGTAGTTTGTCCAGTGCCGGACGCAACGGGACAGTTTGCCTTCGCGCTCCCATTCCCAGAAGAAGCTAGCACCGCCGGCCAGTTGCCGCTCAAGAATCACGTGCTGCTCGTTGTAGCGGTAGTGTTCGGTTTCGCCAGCGGCATTAGTCGCCGATACCAATTGATGTCGAGCGTTGTATTCGTATGAGACCAACGTCTGCAGGGTCAACCACGGGTCCTGACGTTTTCCGGAGTCGTCATATTCCGAGCGTTGTTGCTGTTGATCCACCGCAACGATATGGCGGTCGTCGTAGCGCAGCAGTAAAGCCCGGCCGGCGCCATTGTCGATGCGCTGAATGCGCCCGACCATGTCATAGGTGATGTGCACCTGGTTTTCATACGAATCACTGATGGTGGTCAGCCGGTTCGCACGGAAATGATAGAAACGCGGTTTCGCCCCGGCCTGCGTCAGAATCAATTCACCGGGTGCATCTCCCAGAAAAATCGCTGCTTGAGCGAGGCTATTCGTGATGGCCGGTCGTTGTTCGGTCGGTACTGGGAAGCGGGTCTGGCGGTTTTCGTTGTCTGTCCACAGCACACCGTCAACATCGATTTGCAGACTATGAGATAACGAGTGGCTCCAGCCGGGCCCCATGCGGCTATCGATTTCGACGGCGCTGCTGCGGTAGAGACGGGTCCACTCCAGCGGTAACAGGCCGCCCAGCTCACCGTCGGTGAGGGTGAGCAGTTCTTCACCGGTGACCATGGAAACGGGGTCACCGTTAGTGCAGGTTTTGTTGGCACACTGAGCGGGTTGATCAGCTTGGTTCTTGGACTGGGCGGGCGCGTTTTCAACCTTCTCCTGCTGCTCGAGGCGGGTTTCGTTCTGGGTTTTGTTTCGTGCGTGGATTTGCGCGTCGTTTTCGACTTTCCCTCCTGTCGTGGGAGAGGGGCGCTTCGGAGCGGTGGCTGTTTGTGCAGGCGTATGATCAGCGACAGTAGCCACTGCTTTTTTGCCTGAATTGGTGACACCGTTGCCGTGAAACCTCAATGAAGCGGCTGCATCCGCATGGGCTTTGGAGCGAATCCTGCTGATTTCGATGAGCTTGGCGGTGACTTTCTCAACCATGTTGATCGCTTTTTGCGCTTGTAACGTGCCCTTGACCGTTTTAGCTCCGGCGCGCAATGCAACGCCCAATCCACCTGTGAAAATGATCCCCAGCACGATATAGAGTATTTCCGACTTCAACCTCGCCAGCACTTCTGTGCGGGTCTGCGGCGGCAGCATCGACACCCACGTCCAAACGGCAGAGACATAAACCCACAGCAACGGCTCATCACTTGCGATCAGAAAACTGGTTCGAAGTGCTTCCGTGGAAGCGTTATAGATCTTCTTGATATTTTCGTCGGTGAAGAATTTTTTGAGCGTTTCATAGTTCTCGCGAGGGTGAGTCACCAGATGAAATAGCGATTTGATATCGCCCCAGATACCCATGACGAATTTCCAGAAACCATCCAATTCGGATTGCAACTGCTGCCAGAAGCGCCCAGCGATCGAAGCGTCGTTATGTTCTTTCCACAACGGCAGGCAAGTGGTTGTCCATTCTGAAGACAACCACTTGCTTAGATCGCCGATGACGTCGTCGTAGGATTTGAACAGTCGATCGTTGTCTGCGCTGGTCAGGCCAGGGAAAAAGCTAATCCGGTACAGCTGGCGAGGCTTCAGATCACTGACGACTTCAATTCCGGTTGCCCCGATGGTTTTGCGCACGACTTCCCCTGCCACAGGGTTGTTCTTCGCATCGACGGGAGTCAGGACTACTGGCGTGTTGCCAATCGGCACAAAACGCGCCGATTCGAAACTATGAATCAGCGTGAGTTTTCCATTCTCGGGACAGGTAGCGAAATACACGGCTTTGTTCTTGCTGTCCGCCGCGACGGGTTTTTTAACCTCGTCCCCAACTTGAAATTGCTGCTCCATTTCCAGGCCAGGAATGACGCGGGCAGTGGAACGGTAACTTTTCAGGCAATTCTTGAACTCGGCAATGAGCGTGTTGAAGTCAGGCTGTTTAGCGGTGACATGAGCGATCGTATCCAATGGGGTCATACCACCACCTCTTTTTCCAGATAGGCCTTCAACAGCCCGGTAAAATTTTCTTCCGTGAGTGGCGTGCGTTTTACGAACCGCGCCACTTTTTGTTTCAGGTTTGATTCGGGGAAGGAGAAATACAGATCAGCATGTTCTTCTTGCAGCCACTGCAACATATTGCCGATGACGGTCGACGGATTTTCCGCCGTCAACCCATCCAGCAAATCCTTCGGCACCTCCCACCACGGCCAATCCTTCACCTTCGGCAACACCCGCGTCCCAACCTCCAGCGTCTGCCCATTAATCAAATACCGCTCAAACACCGGCATTACTTCCCCAGCCTTCTCCCCAAGCCCCTTCAGAATCGGGTAGATATGCCGCCCATCCCAGAACCGGAAAAACACCTCGGTCCCGTCCGGCATCTTCACCTGAGTCAAGCTGCGCAGATGCTCGAACACATCGTTCGGTTCCGCGCGTGAGACCGCCAGCCAGCCCCAGTCGAGGGCGTCGGTTTCGGCGATCCACGGCAGGAATGCCGAGTTCGGTTTGAGTTCGGTGACGTAGGGCATTACCGGTTGCCAGGTGGAGTAGGGCGTGCCGCCCCAGATCGGCAGCAGTTGCGCGGTGGGTTCGGTCAGGTACAGGGTTTTCAGCGCGTCGGCATCGCTTGCTGCGCTGATGATCAGGTACAGGCGCTCGCCGGTTTGCAGCGGCTGTTGTGCCAGCCAGTCCTTGGGTGTCAGTCGATCAGATGGCACAGGCACCTGCCTTGCATTTTTCGCATTCTTCGCAGAACGGCGCGTTACGTTTGAGGGTGTTGATCTGGGCCGGGGTCAGGACCTGGCCGGCCTTGTCGGCGTCGGCTTGTTTCAGCACGCCGGGCATCAGCGGGGCGGCGCCGGTGCCGCTGCCGGGGCTGCCGCCGGAGTTGATGTTGATCACCGGGCCGCTCATGGTCACGCCGCCGGCGTCGATCTTGATGAAGCTGCCGCCGCCGACCAGGGTCAGCTCGGCGCCGGCTTCGAGCACCACTTTCATGCCGCTGCTGAGGTGGATTTCCTGACCGGCGTCGATGAACTGGCCGGTGCCGATCTTGATGTGCTGGTTGACGCCCACGGTCAGGTTGTCGTTGGCGCGGGCTTCGACTTTGCGGTCGGCGTAGACGGTGTGGTGTTCTTCGGCCTTGAATTCCGTGTAGCTGTTCTGCTCGACGGTGTCGTGGCGTTCGTTGCCGACGCGGATCTTCTGGTCGTGCTCGATGTTCTCGTCCCAGTCGCGCTGGGCGTGGAGGAAGATCTGCTCCTGACCTTTCTTGTCTTCGATGCGTAGTTCGTTGTAACCGCCGCCGCCCATCGAGCTCAGGGTCTTGAAGGTGCTACGGGTCTTGTTCGCCGGCAGATCGTACGGGACGGTGTTTTCCTTGTGGTACAGGCAGCCGCTGATCAGTGGTTGATCGGGGTCGCCTTCAAGGAAGGTCACCAGCACTTCCATACCGATGCGCGGGATGGCGATGCCGCCGTACTGGGCGCCGGCCCAGGCGCTGGAGACACGCAGCCAGCAACTGGTCTTGTCATCGGCCTGGCCTTCGCGGTCCCAGTGGAATTGCACTTTGACCCGACCGTACTGGTCGCAGTGGATCTCTTCACCTTTCGGGCCGGTGACCACGGCGCTCTGGCTGCCGAGGATGCGCGGTTTCGGGTGGCGCAGTGGTGGACGGTTCGGCACGTCCCACGGGGTCGCCTGGAAGCGGTTGCGATAGCCCTGATGGAAATCGTCTTTGAGTGCGGTGGTGTCGCTGGTCACCGATTCTTCCAGCACTTGCGGCTGTTTGCCTTCGTGCAGGACTTCGGTCAGCAGCCACAGGTCGTTCCACTTGGCCTTCGGGTGCTCGGTCAAGGCGAGGAAATGGCCGCTGACCAGCAGCGGCTGGTCGCTCTTGCCTTCGGCGAGCTGGAAGTCGCTGCGGTGGCGTTCGAGGGCACGTTTGGCCAGGTGTTTGCCGCGCTCGCGGTCGATGAAACGGCCTGGGTAGTCGTAGTCTTCGAGGTCGGGCAGGGCGTCGCCGCGGTTTTCGCTTTCCAGCGTCAGGCGCGGTTTTTCGAAATCGTAATCGCGGCGCGTGGTGCGGCTGGTGCGGGTTTCCAGGCGCAGGTCGAAACGCTTGATCACCGGGTCGCTGGCGACCATGCCGGAGTCTTGTTGGTAGGCCACAGGCTTGAGTTTCGGGAATACAGTCTGGTCATCGCCGAAGACGAGCCTGTGCGCTGTAGCGCTGTGCTGGAAGTGGTAGTGAATACCTTCTTCCTCGCACAGGCGCTGGATGAAATGCAGGTCCGATTCATCGTATTGCACGCAGTAGATGCGCTCGGGATAGATCGAACCGGTCTTGAATTCGTAGGCGTTGCTCTGGATGCCGTGCTCTTCGAGGACCATGCCGATGATTTTCGGCACCGTGAGGTTCTGGAAGATGCGTTGGTTGACGCGGTGCGCCAAGTACGACAATTGCGGGCGCAGGGTCACCGAATAACGGGTCAGGCGTTTGCCCGAGTCACCTTGCGCGGCGCGGTAGATCTGGCCGTGAATGCCGCTGCCATCGGGCGACAGCTGCAGGAAGGCCGGTTTGTGCAGCAGGGTTTCGAGGTCCAGCGACGGCTGCTCACTGACCAGCTCCACCTCGAACACAAAAGGCTGGCTGATGGCTTCCCGGCCGGTCAGGGTAAATACCTGAAAGTCGGCGGAGAGCCCTTCGATGGTCAGGGCAAAGTGGGTTTCATTGGCCGGCGCGAACATCCCTTGTTCCTCGTGCTGTACAGCGGCGCTCGTCGACAACCGCCAGGCGGTTCAACGCACGCGAAATTCTGGAGGGGCGTAAACAACATCGACCAGCAGGGCTGGTCGATGCTTGTAACGATCAGCCGTAATTAAACGACTGGAGCACGCCAGTCATCGGAACCCGAAGTACCGGATACTTCGTGGGTCCAGGTGATTTTGCGGTAGGTGAACTGCACTTCTTCCAGGTGGGTGAAGTGCGAGTTGCCTGGATCCTGGCAGTTGTGCATTTTGTTGTTGATGGCGACGATGATCGCGTCTTCCAGTTTGGTGGTGTAGTAGTGCTCTTGAGTACCTTGAGCCGAAGTACGGAACCACTGGATAACGATTTCGCTCATGCGCTCGCCGGAGGTCAGAGCGGCTTGCAGCAGAGGCGAAGCCTTGTCGTAGACCTTGGTGATCACAACTGGCTTGTGAACGCGCTGACCGGTTGGCTGACCGGATTGTGGGTCACGCGGGATGATCACGTCGTGGCTGAAAGCCTGAACCATAACCTGGTCTTCGTGGCCTTCCTGGTAGGTGTTGCCAACGGAGTCAGCGGTGAAAGCGCCTGCAGTGATCAGGCCTTGTTTTTCGCCGGTAACCGACATGTACGCTGGTGTTGCCATGGGGTGCTCTCCTTGCGGATAAATTTAGGGTGCCCGGGAGGCGGAATCGCCCGGTGGGTGCCTGACTGTTATCAAGGAGCGTGCCAGCTTTGCCGAAAGTCCCGGAAACCGGGGGTGAAACAGCTCTGGTCAGCGGTTTTGCCGATGTTTTGTGCTGAATCGAAGTGGAAAGTGCGCAACTTCTTGCGCAGTACTGCGCAAGAAGTTGCGCACTCGGCTGCAGGCCGCGTATCTCAAAGCCTGCAGCGCGATGTCCAGCACTTTTGGGCCGAACAAGTGCGCAAGAAGTTGCGCAGTAAGGCCATGGGCCAGCGTCGGGCGGTTGAAACGATCCGGCTTGCGCGACGGTCAATCACTCACGACCGCGCCAACGGCGTCCGCACCTTCCCCACAGCGAGTGAGAGCGACATGAAAATCCTGATGGTTTTAACGTCCCACGATCAACTGGGTGATACCGGCAAGAAAACCGGCTTTTGGCTGGAAGAGTTCGCCGCGCCCTATTACGTGTTCAAGGATGCCGGCGCACAACTGACGCTGGCCTCGCCCAAGGGCGGCCAGCCACCGCTGGACCCGAAGAGTGACGAGCCAGACGCGCAGACCGCCGCGACCGCGCGCTTTCGCAAGGACTCCGCCGCCCAGTCAGCACTGTCCTCCACGGCCAGGCTGGAAGCGGTGAAGGCTGCGGATTTCGATGCCGTGTTCTATCCCGGCGGCCACGGCCCGCTGTGGGATCTGGCCGAAGACCGCCATTCGATTGCGTTGATCGAAGCGTTTTACAACAGTGGCAAACCAGTTGCAGCGGTATGTCACGCGCCCGGTGTGCTGCGCCATGTCAAAGGTGCGGACGGTCAGCCGTTGGTCAACGGTAAGCAGGTGACCGGTTTCACCAACAGCGAAGAGGAGGCGGTAGGGCTGACCAACGTGGTGCCGTTTCTGGTGGAGGATGAGCTCAAGGCCAAGGGCGGGATTTTCTCCAAGGGCGCCGATTGGTCGAGCTATACCCGTGAAGACGGGTTGCTGCTGACGGGGCAGAATCCGGCGTCGTCCGAGGAGACGGCGTTCGCGCTGTTGTCGCGGTTGCGCTAGAAGAAAAGCAAAAGATCGCAGCCTGCGGCAGCTCCTACATGGAAATATGTTCCATCTGTAGGAGCTGCCGCAGGCTGCGATCTTTTAATCTTTCAGCGCGAAAGAGTTGCCAGACACTCCTCAATCGAACGCCGCTGCGTCTCGGCATACAACCCCAGCTCATCAATCGTCGCGCGGCCCAAGGCCTGTTCAAACGCCTGGCGGTTGGAGTGTTCGCCATAGTGCGTCTGCGCAGCATCCCCAAGATTCGACTGAAAAATCCCCGCCGCACTCACCGGCAGGAAATCTTCGTACACCAACGGTTCAGCTTTCACATGGCCATCGCGGAGCAAATCTTCCAGCGATGCCGACTTGAGGCTACCCGCCGCCAAGCCTTTTTCCGTAGGGAAATAGCGAAAGTACGCCAGCCCCTGTTCACGCATGCCATCGACGCTGTCAGGAAATTCGCCAAAGTGCTGAGTCATCAGCGCGTTGTAGTGTGCGGCGTTGCCTTCGTTGGGGAAATCGCCGAGTTCATCACGCGCGGCATTCAGCAAACGGTCGTACAGCGCCCGGCCTTTGGGGGTCAGCGCCGCACCGCGTTGTTCGATCTCGCCGAAACGCGCGCTGTGGTTGCCGTGGGTATCAGTCTGATCGGAGAAGGCAATCGGTTCGTCGAGCGCCTTGAAACTGGTCTGACGCAGGAGGATCGGACATTGCCGGCGCGGCGGGCCTTCGATCACCGCTTTCGGGGTGATGCCATGCAGCGGCATTTGTGCCTGAACCCTGTCGATGTCCAGAGTGCGCGGGGTCAGGTGATTGATGTGCGGGCCCTTAAACGCGACCACATCGGCGATCAAACGGTGCTGGGCGCTAAGAGTCTGGTACTGCGCGGCGGTGACGGTTGCGCTGTGATGCCAGCGAAAGGTCTCCAGTGCCTGTAGGACGAATTGCGCCGCGTCATCCTCATTCAGCCCACCAGCTGACTCAGCCTGCTCGATCAGGCGCAATGCCGTAGGGGTAAAGATCGAACGCCGGTTCAACACCGATTCGGCGAAAGCGCGCAGCTCGGGATCCTCGATCAGTTCCAGGCGCAACAACGAGGTGAACACCCGAAACGGACTGACCTGCAGCGCCGTTTCATGCACCGCGCGAAACGCCGTGGAGTGCACCGGCACACCCGCCGGGGTCAGGTCGTAATAACCCACCGGTTGCATGCCCATCACCGCGAACAGGCGCGCAAGGGTTGCCAGCTCTTTGGCCGTACCGACGCGGATGGCACCGTGGCGCTCCATGTCCAGCCGCTCGATTTCGCCGGTGCTTTCGAGCTGCCGTGCGATGTCCGGCTGAGCCGCGAGCACTTCGCGATTGGTCTGTTCCACCAGTTCCATCAGCGCGCCGTACAACGGCACTTCTTCGCGGTACATGTCGGACATCGCTTTGGAGAAGCGTTGGCGGATCAAGTCAGGGCTGACGAAAGGCTGCACGGTCATGAAAAAAATTCCTGCCACGGTCACGTAAAGGATGGAGGAAAAGATCGCAGCCTTCGCGGACGGCGGCAAACGAAGAATCCTACGAACTTCATTCTGCCAACGACTGATCCACCAGTTCGATCCAGTGCAAAACCTGCGTTCGCCCAGCGCCGGCCAGATGATTCTGGCAGCCGATGTTGGAGGTGACGATCAGGTCCGGGCGATCGCTCTCCAAGGCGTTGAGGCGGTTGTCGCGCAGTTGTCGGGCAAGGGTCGGTTGCGTCAGCGAATAGGTACCGGCCGAACCACAGCACAAATGCCCGTCCGGCACCGCCGTGAGGTTGAAGCCCAGCCGGGCCAGCAGCGCTTCCACCGCGCCGCCGAGTTTCAGCGCATGTTGCAGGGTGCAGGGGCAATGCACGGCGATTCGGCGTTGGGCGGCGGTACAGATTTTTTCCAGTGGTTCTTGCGCGAGCACCTGCACCAGATCCAGCGTTCGTTCGCTGATCTGCCGCGCCTTGTCGGCGTAGCGCGGATCCTGCGCCAGCAGATGCCCGTAATCCTTGATGAACGCGCCGCAACCGCTGGCCGTCTGCACGATCGCCTCGGCACCGTTTTCCAGATACGGCCACCAGGCGTCGATGTTCTGCCGTGCGCGGTCGAGGCCTTTGGCCTGGGCGTCGAGGTGATAGTCCAGCGCGCCACAGCAACCGGCCTCGGCCACCGGAGTGACGCTGATGCCCAGCCGATCAAGCACCCGCGCCGTCGCATCGTTGGTGTTCGGCGACAGGCCCGGTTGCACACAGCCTTCGAGCAGCAGCACCCGTCGTGCATGGCGCGGAGCCGGGCGCGTGCCGGACACTGGCGAGCGCTGCGGCAACTTGCTTTCGAACAGGCGCGGCAGCAACGGGCGGAATGTCGTGCCGACCCGCAGCAAACCCTTGAACACTCTGGGATTCGGCGCCAGTGCGCGCAAGCCCTCGCGCAACAAGCGCTGGGCAGCGGGGCGTGGCACCGCTTGATCGACCACCGCCCGGCCGATATCCAGCAGGTTGTGATAATCGACCCCGGAAGGGCAGGTGGTTTCGCAATTGCGGCAGGACAGGCAGCGATCCAGATGCAGTTGCGTCTGCGCGGTAGCGGGTGCGCCTTCGAGCACTTGCTTGATCAGATAGATGCGCCCGCGCGGCCCGTCGAGTTCATCACCGAGCAATTGATAAGTCGGGCAGGTAGCGTTGCAAAAGCCACAGTGCACGCAGGTGCGGAGAATTTTTTCCGCCTCGGCGGCACGCGGCAGACGTCGGGATTGTTCGCTGAGGGTAGTTTGCATGGCTAGAACTCCGCGTACATCCGGCCGGGGTTGAACAGCCCTTGCGGGTCGAGTTGCGCCTTGAGTTGCCGGTGATAACGCATGAGCGCCGGGGCTAGCGGTTGAAACGGTGTGTCGCTGGCGCCATGGGTAAAGCAGGTGGCGTGCCCGCCGATTTCCTGGGCGAGGATTTGAATGTGCTCATGATCGGATTTCAGCCAGCGTTGCGCGCCAGCCCAGTCGATCAGTTGCTGGCCGGGCAAATCCTGCGGCCCGAGATTGTTCGGCAGCGACAGGCGCCACAGCGGCAGGCCTTCGTCGAAAAAGCTCAGGCGTTGCTCGTTCAAGTCGCGCCAGAACGTCGAGTCCAGCGGTTCGCCGCCGAGTCGTTGGTGAGCGGCGGTGACCGAGCCTTCGCCGCCTTCAAGGCGCAGATAGAGGCTTTGCCCGTCATGGCAGGCACCGCTGATCGGCAACGGCTGCTGGCCCCACTCGGCCAGTCTGGTCAGCGCCCGCGCGCAATCGATATCGAGGCGGATGCTCAGGCATCGACGTGGTTTCGGCAGGACTTTCAGCGAGACCTCAGTCAGCACGCCAAGGCAGCCGAAACTGCCGGTCAACAGCCGTGAAAGGTCGTAGCCGGCGACGTTTTTCATCACCTCGCCACCGAACCGCAGGTGTTGACCAAGGCCGGTGATGACCCGGGTGCCGAGGACGAAATCGCGCACCGAACCTGACCATGGCCGCCGTGGCCCGGACAGTCCGCTGACGATCATCCCGCCCACCGTGGCGCTGTCGCCGAAGACCGGCGGCTCGCAGGGCAGCATCTGCCCGGCCGCGTCGAGCGCCGCCAGCAACTCGCGCAACGGTGTGCCGGCGCGCACGCTGACCACCAGTTCGGTCGGTTCATAGCGCACGATGCCGCGATGCGCGCGGACATCGAGCACTTCACCGGCCACCTCGCGGCCGAGAAACGCCTTGCTGTTGCCGCCCTGAATTTTCAACGGCGTGGCGTTGGCCCGGGCCTCGTTGACCTGATCGAGCAGCGCGCCGCTGGCGTCGACGTCAGCCATCAGAAGCGCTCCAGTTCGGGGAACGGCAGTTGCCCGGCGTGAATGTGCATCGCACCGAATTCGGCGCAGCGATGCAGGGTCGGGATGTTCTTGCCGGGATTCAACAAGCCTTGCGGGTCGAACGCGGCTTTTACCGCGTGGAACAGGCTCAGTTCAGCGCTGTTGAACTGCGCGCACATCTGATTGATTTTCTCGCGGCCGACGCCGTGCTCACCGGTGATGCTGCCGCCGACCTGCACGCACAACTCCAGAATCTTCCCGCCCAGCGCTTCGGCCCGCTGCAGTTCGCCGGGCTGGTTGGCGTCGAACAGGATCAGCGGGTGCATGTTGCCGTCGCCGGCATGGAACACGTTGGCCACGCGCAAGCCGTACTCGGCGCCGAGGCGGGCGATGCCTCGCAGCACGCCGGGCAGTTCGCGGCGCGGGATGGTGCCGTCCATGCAGTAGTAGTCCGGCGACAAGCGGCCGATGGCCGGAAAGGCGTTTTTGCGCCCGGCCCAGAAGCGCACGCGCTCGGCTTCATCGCGGGCCTGACGCACTTCGCTGGCGCCGGCCTGGAGCATGACCTCGCGCACCCGCAGGCAATCGTCGTGGACATCGGCTTCGACGCCATCCAGTTCGCACAACAGGATTGCCTCGGCATCGACCGGGTAACCGGCGTGGATGAAGTCTTCGGCGGCGCAGATCGCCAGGTTATCCATCATCTCCAGGCCACCGGGAATGATCCCTGCGGCGATGATCTCGGCCACCGCGCGACCAGCCTTTTCGACCGAGTCGAAACTGGCCAGCAGCACTTTCGCGACCTGTGGTTTGGGCAGCAGTTTGACCGTGACTTCAGTGATGATCCCCAGCAAACCTTCGGAGCCGGTGAACAGCGCCAGCAAATCGAAACCCGGCGCATCGAGGGCGTCGCTGCCCAACGTCAGGCGTTCGCCTTCGATGCTCAGCACTTCGATTTTCAGCAGGTTGTGCACGGTCAGTCCGTACTTCAGGCAATGCACGCCACCGGCGTTTTCCGCGACGTTGCCGCCGATCGAGCAGGCAATCTGCGACGACGGGTCCGGCGCGTAATACAGGCCGAACGGCGCGGCTGCCTGGGAGATCGCCAGATTGCGCACGCCGGGCTGAACCCGTGCGGTACGAGCCGCCGGGTCGATGTGCAGGATGTTGTTGAACCGCGCCATCACCAGCAACAGACCTTTTTCCAGCGGCAGCGCACCGCCCGACAACCCGGTGCCGGCACCCCGGGCAACCACCGGCACATTGTGTTGATGGCAGAGTTTGAGCAAGGTCTGCACCTGATCGAGACGCCGGGGCAGGGCGACCAGCATTGGCGTGGTGCGGTAGGCGGAGAGGCCGTCGCATTCGTAAGGTTTGAGTTCGTCTTCGCGCCAGAGAATGTCGAGATCCGGCAGGGCTTGTTGCAGGGTCTTGAGCAGTTGCGCCTTGTTCACCTCCGGTAGCGGGCCGTCGAGGCGTTCGTCGTAGAGAATGTTCATTTCGATCTTCCGAATCTTTGTCGCCAAAAGGGCTTTTTGTGGCGAGGGAGCTTGCTCCCGCTGGGCTGCGCAGCAGACCTGACATCGATACCGTGGCGAGGCAGGCAAGTCGCATTCGCTGGATCAGGGCCGCTTCGCGCCCCAGCGGGAGCAAGCTCCCTCGCCACAAGGACTGCTGTGGGTTTCATCGCTGGTTTCCCAGAAACTCCCGATACAACCGCGCGGTGTTCCCCGGTTGTTCGACCATCGGCATGTGCCCGACGCCGTCCCACACCTCGACCCGCAGATTGGCGATGCCCTTGCTCCAGATCGGCACGCTGCTGACGTCGATCAAACGATCCTTGCGCCCCCACAGCAGCAGCGCCGGGCATTTGATCTCGGCCAGTTTCGGCTCCATCGGCGGGCTGGAGCGGAAATCGCGGAAGATCTCTTCCAGTTCATCACGCTGACGTTCGTATCGCTGGGCGATGGCGTCCAGCACCAGCCCGGGCACCCACGGTGGCGAGGCCATGGTCATTGCGTAAAACTGGCGGAACTCTTCCCGCGAATTGATCAGAAACGGGTTATGCCCACGGGCCAGATGGCGCTCCATGTCACTGGCTTGCGGTGCAGTAACGCCGGCCGGGTCGATCAGTGCCACCGAGGCGATCCGCTCCGGGTAAGTCGCGGCCAGCCATGCCGCGATGTAGCCGCCCATCGAGTTGCCGATCACGTGGACTTTCTCCACGCCGCAGACGTCGAGCAGCTGAATCATGCGCTTGGCCTGCAGCGCAATGTTGTAGCCGCCACCGGCCTTGAACCCGGTTTCACCGTGGCCGGCGATATCCGGGATGATCACCCGGTACTGGCGGACAAAGTGCCTGGCGAAGCGCAGCCACAGATTTTTCTCGGCGCTGTAACCGTGCAGCATCAGGATCGCGCTGGCCGCTTCATAAGGGCCGCCCTGCCAGGTCGAGACGGTCATTTCGGCAATCGGCACCTCGATTTTGTGCAACTTGTACAACTTGGCCTCGAGCGCCGTGCTCAGGTCATACAGCCAATGCCCGACCGCCGGGTAACTCAACCAGCTCCAGGCCACGAAAACCGCGAGAGCGACAAACAGCACAAGCATCGACGTCTTCCTTTTACGTGTTCAAGACAGAATGTGGTCAGCCGGTTTCAGCGCCCGGGTCAATCGGTAGTAGCTGAAACTGAAGCCCGGAAATATCGCGATCACATGACCGCTCTTGCTCTGATACCAACTGTGACAGCCGCCGGACTTCCATACCGTGCGCTCCATCTCCCGGTGGATCATTGCAGTGTAGGTACGTTCCGCCTCGGGGCGCACTTCGATGCTGCGCAGGTCTTTGGCTTGCAGGGTGTGGATGCAGTCGAGGATGTAGTTCATCTGCGCTTCGATGATGAACAGCGCCGAGGTATGCCCGATGCCGGTGTTGGGCCCGGTGACGATAAACAGGTTGGGAAAGTCCGGCAGGCTGGTGCCCAGATAGGCGCGCGGATACTCGCTCCAGACATCCTTGAGCTGCACGCCGTGCTTGCCGGTCACCGGGTAGGAGACCACGCCGTCGGTGGCGTCATAGCCGGTCGACCAGACAATCAGGTCAACGTCGATGTGTTGGCCGTCCTGAGTGACGATGCCGGTTTCTTCGAGCGCGGCGATGCCCTGTTCGCGGCTGTGCAGCGTGACGTTGGGCCGGGTCAGCGCCGGGTAATAGGTGCTGGAAAGCAGGATGCGCTTGCAACCGATGGTGAAGTCCGGGGTGAGTTTTGCGCGCAATACTGGATCCGGCACCTGTTGCTTGAGAAAACGCAGGGCCTGGCGCTGGACCAAATGAATCGCCGGTCTGGAATATTTGAAGGCGATGACCCGCGTTTCGAATTGCCAGTAAAGCAGCCAGCGCAGCAGCTTGTAGGCCGGTTTCACGCCCAGCAGCCAGCGCTGGAAAGGCCCGAACGTGCGATCAGCGCGCGGCAGCACCCAATGCGGCGTGCGCTGAAACACGTGCAACTGCGCGACCTTAGGGGCAATCGCCGGAATCACCTGTGCGGCACTGGCGCCGCTGCCGACGATGGCCACACGTTTACCGCGGTAGTCGTAGCCGTGATCCCAATTGTTGGTATGAAAAGTCTTGCCCTGAAAGCGATTCAGGCCGGGGAAGGGCGGGATCACCGGTTGGCTCAACGGCCCGGAGGCGTTGATCACGAACTGCGCGTAGAAAATTCCTTTGCTGGTGTGCACCGCCCAGCGCTTTTCGGCGTCATCCCATTCGATGCGTTCGACGTTGGTTTGCAGCTCCACGCGCTCGCGCAGGCCGAAGCGCTCGATGACGTGCTCGGTGTAGCGATGCAGTTCGGCCTGGGCGGCGAACATCTGCGTCCAGCGGTACGGCGCGAAGGACAGCGAGTACAGCGGCGATGGCACATCCACCGCCGCGCCGGGGTAGGTGTTCTGGCACCAGGTGCCGCCGAAGAAGTCCCTTCTTTCCAGCAGGCGAAAATCGTCGATTCCGGCCTTGAGCAAGTTGACCGCTGCACATTGGCCGCCAAAACCGCTGCCGATGATCAACACTCGGTAGGTCTGCATGGGCCTCCTTCTTATAGTTGTTTTTCCGTTTTCGTCCTTTCAGGTATAGCTAAAAATTTGCCGGGTGGGAGCGGGTTTGCTCCGGCTGCGTTCCGACGAAAGCGGAGTGTCAGACACAGGGATGTTTACTGGACGACCGCTTTCGCGAGCAAGCCCGCTCCCACAGTGGGATAAGTGCAGGCGGGTGGCTGGCCGGCGATGGCTATTTAACGGCTGCCTGTTAGACTTCCTGCACATCGGTCTGACGGTGTGTGCAGGTTCCGTTGAGTGGTCGAGGCCCTTATGCGAAACAAGGGGGGAAAGGGACTTTCATTGGCCAGGAGGCTTTATACATCGCGAACCCTCGGGCTGGTGCTGGGGCTTTTGTGTGTGAGCGCGGCGATGTACCCGCTCGTCCCGCCGCTGTGGGTCTGGGCGCTGATGCTGTTCAACGGCCTGCTCTGGCCGCATCTGGCGTTTCAATGGGCTCGTCGCTCCCGCGTTCCTTACCACGCTGAACATCGCAATCTGCTGGTCGACGCATTTATGGGCGGCTTTTGGGTCGCCGCCATGCAGTTCAATCCGCTGCCCAGTGCCACCACCATTTCAATGATGGCGATGAATAACGTCGCCATCGGCGGTTTGCGTTTTCTCGCCGCCGGCATGGCGGCGCAGATCCTCGGGGTCGGCGTCGGCCTGGTGGTTTTCGCTCCGGCGTTTATTCCGCCAACCTCGCCCTTGCAGTTGTATGCGTGCCTGCCGTTGCTGATGCTGTACCCGCTGGCGCTGGGCTGGATCTGCTTTCGTCAGGCCTACACGCTGGGCCTGCACAAACGTGAACTACTGGCCCTGAGCCGCACCGACAGCCTTACCGGGCTGCTCAATCACGGCGCCTGGAAGGATCAACTGGAAATTGCCTTTCAACATTGCCTTCGGCAGAAGCAGGGCGCGGCGATTGCCTTGATCGACATCGACCACTTCAAGGCGATCAACGATACCTACGGTCACGTCGCAGGTGACATCGTGCTGCGCCAGTTGAGCAAAATGCTCAAACAGAACCTGCGCGCGGCGGACGTCGCCGGGCGTTACGGTGGCGACGAGTTCTGCGTGATCCTGCCAGACCTGCCGCTGTTCAATGCCGCGCAGGCGATGGAAGCCTTGCGCGAACGGTTCGCCACTTTAGGTTACGAGCAGAACCCGGCGCTCAAGGTCAGCCTGAGCATCGGTCTGGCGGCCTATGATCCGGCGCATGGCGACGCAACCCGTTGGCTCAATGATGCGGATCAGGCGCTGTATGAGGCCAAGGCGAGCGGGCGCAATCGGGTGATCTGCAACAGTGACGATCTGCCGAAGCAGGAACTGCTCGATTCGGTCTGATCTATCACCGCCGTCCCCTGTGGGAGCGGGCTTGCTCGCGAAGGCGTTCGGTCAGTGGCATTGATGTCGGCTGACACTCCGCCATCGCCAGCAGGCGAAGGCCTACAGGTGTTCGGTGTCGGCCGCAGAGATGTCGCATCCGGTATAGAGCCTTGCGTCGATGTCAGGTACGGTTTGAGTCCCCCCGACGCGAAACAAGGATCGATTCATGACGTTCTCATTCCCCCGCTCACTGCTGGCTGCCAGCCTCGGCCTGTCTCTCGCCTTCAGCGCCGCCGGCGCCCTCGCCGAACCACACAAGCAAGTGCTGGCCGATGCCGAGCAGTATCAGCCCGAAGCCCTGAAACTGCTGGAACGCCTGGTCAACATCGACTCCGGTTCCGGTTATGAACCGGGCCTGAAGCAAGTCAGCGAGATCGCCATCGACGAGCTGAAAAAGCTTGGCGCGACCATCGAACTGGTGCCCAACACCCCGGAAAAATCCAATCACGTGCTGGCCACCTTCAAGGGCACCGGCAAGGCGAAAATCCTCTTGATGGCGCACATGGACACGGTATTCAAGGAAGGTTCTGCCGCCGAGCGCCCGTTCCGCATCAAGGACGGCCGCGCCTACGGGCCGGGGGTGATGGATGACAAGGGCGGCATCGTCGCCGGGATCTACGCGCTGAAAATTCTGAAGAACCTCGACTTCAAGGACTACGCGCAAATCACCTTCCTGCTCGATGCCAGCGAAGAAACCGGCTCGGACGTCGCCACCGACCTGATCAAGCAAACCGCCAAGGCGCACGATGTGACCCTCAACCTCGAACCGGGGCGTCCGGCCGATGGTCTGGTGGTGTGGCGCAAGGGCAGCGCGACGGCACTGGTCGAGGTCAAAGGCAAGGCGGCGCACGCCGGGGTTGCGCCGGAACTGGGGCGTAACGCGGCGATGGAAGCGGCGCACCAGATTCTGCAGCTGGGAAAACTCGGCGACGAGGCGAAGAAAACCACTATCAACTTCACCGTGCTCCAGGCCGGCGATCGCACTAACGTGATTCCGGATCACGCCAGCGCCAAGGCTGACGTGCGCGCCGCCGTGCCGGAAGAATTCGACCGGATCGAGAAAGACCTCGCGCGGGTGTCGCAGGACAAGCTGATCGCGGAAACCGAAGTGACCACCAGCCTCAAGCGCGGGTTGCCACCGATGCCGCAGACGGCGGAGTCGGATCGCTTGATGGCCATGGCTCAGGGGATTTACGGCGAGATCGGCCGCAAGTTGACCGAGGAGGGCAGTGGTGGGGCGGCGGATGCCAGCCTGTCAGCCGGCGTGGGCACGCCGACGCTGGATGGTTTCGGGATTGTCGGCGGCAATATTCACACGCCTGAGGAGTACGCCGAAGTGGCCAGCGTGACGCCACGGATTTATCTGCTGTCGCGGATGATCATGGAGCTGGCCAAGCGCTGACTCCCGCGGTGGGGCGGTGCTGCAACTGACGCTTTCGCGAGCAAGCCCGCTCCCACCGGGGATCTTCAGCGCACACAGCATTGGTGTTCGACACCGATCCACTGTAGGCGTGAGCCTGCTCGCGATGGCGTCACGCCGGCTGACGCACTCATTTTTGACACTCATAGTGCGCCGGGCCAGCAAGAATCAAGCGGCTTGCGGCATGTTCCAGAACTGCTTGATTTCGTGAATGTTGCCCACGTTGTAACGTGGAATGATGCCTGCACATGGCGATGCCACAGCGGTTGCAACCGGTGTGTTGATGACGTTGGCGCCGGCGTGCAGCAGTGGGGTGTGGTTCCAGTTATCGAGTGGCTTGTTCATGCAGATTTCCTTTCTGATTGAGTAAGCAGTGAAGTCTGCTCATGTTGTAGCCGGGACAGCAGGCTGTCATAGAGCGCTGTCTCTTGGCGGGCGATGCCGGGATAAGTCGGCACCAGGTTGTCGTCGAAGCACCAGGCTTCTTCGGTTTTGGCTGCCTGCGGAGGATGAATAAGCAAACTCAGCGAGGCGGACATCGTTTCAGGGGGTAGCTGTTTGTGTACTTCCTTTAGTGGAAGCATGTGCAGCACTTCACCCGGAATAAGTTTAAGGATTCGTTCTTCGCCGAACTCGGGCCTTCTGCCAGCCTGCAGCGGCGCCTGATTCAGAATTTCTCGCGAAACGGTGGTGTAGCCGTCACCGCTGTAACCCACGCAATAGAGCTCGAAGTCATGGCTGTGGTTGAGGTCGTAGATAAAGGTTTCCCTTTCATCCCGTGACGTAACCGGCGACCAGAAACCCAGGCGAACGGTAAACAGATCGTTGGAGTGCAGGACAAATGCATAGGCCCCGTAAAGCCTGTTTTTGGTACTGAAACCGTCCTGTTGAATCGTGGTGTAGAGGTACTCGCTCAACAACGTGCGGTTAGTCGCCAGTTGACGCAGATCTTCCACGACCCTTGAACTGTCCGTCTGCAGGTCGTAAGTCGCCATACGCTCAATAAATGTCTGCAGTTTCATGCCGCCTCACACTGGTCGAGTAAATGGTTCAGGCGACTGTCTTGCAGGTTTCTCAACAGCGGGGCGCAATTGAGTGCGGTCTGTCGATCCGTTCTGCTGATCATCTGAAAGGCCTTCCAGGCGACAGCAGGGTGATAGTGATAAATCAACTCCTGGGCCACTTTGCAGGCTCCGGGATCCTGTGCCGCTTCAAGCAATTCAAGACTCACCAGAAAGCGCGCGGCGCTGTCGTCATGAGGGAACCAGCCGATTTTGCGCAATGAGAGAGGGTCGAACACACTGATATCTGCGGTTCTATCGGGCAGATTGATGCTGCCGATAAACGCCGGGTGCCCGTTTCCTTCGGGATTGCTGTCGTACAGCGTTTTGCTGCCGTCGATGAACAACGGATTTTCGGCGTCCACGACCACCTGCTCTGCACGAGTCAGATACTCACCGTCCAGCCGATAAAGCTGAATGGAATACGATTGCCCGTTGATGGCGAACAAAACGCTGTTTCCGGGTACGGAATAGAACTGCTCAGGCGCGGGTGCGTAATCAGGTGCCTTGAGGCTGATGTTTCCATCTTTGTTGCAATATAACGTCAATGTTCCAGTGTGGAGGTTCGTGGCTTTCATGATCGCGGCGTGACGGGACAAATTCTCGGTATCTACTGTCGGTTCGGATAATTGGTCGGCCAGTCGCTTTACTTCGTTCCCCATGTTTGTTGTCTTGATGCAGGTAATAAGCTGGTCAGGCTTCAAGTCTGGGTTGAGCAGGTTTTTTATCATGGGAAGTCGCTTTGTTTTTGTGCTGTCAAATGTACGTTTGCGAATACTTGAACAGGCGGAATAATCAGGGCTTGTTGTTTTTTTTTATTAAGCAGATGTCAGCGCTGAAGTTGCCTGAGCGCCGACATCTGCGGTACAGCGCCGGTGTTAAGCCTGAGCGGGCAGCGTACGGAGTTTCTTGATCTCGTGAAGGTTGCCGACGTTAAATCGCAGGCCGTCCCAGCCCGGGCAGTTGGCCGCGTGGGTGGACTTGGTTGGCATGTTGATTACTTTGGTTTCTGCGCGCAGCAGAGGAGTTGTTTGCCAGTTGGCAGTAACGGTTTTCATGGCGAATCCTTGTCGTGAGTTGAGCGGAATATTGCTCGGCATATAAGTTTAATTTTGATGTTCGGGTGTTAAGGGTTTTGCTGTTTAACGGTTGGCGATTATAGGCAGGCGATAGTTAATATCAACTTAGTAGTTGTTGTTAAATGTTGGTATTTGTTTGTGGGTGTGTATCGTTTGGTGGGCGTTGACGGCGATTAGTTCACAGCTGGCCGGTGACATTGCGTCTACCGGCCATCTTTAGAGTGGCCCGAGGCTCCTCGGATCAGAGAGCAATCATTCCTTCACGCTCATGTATTCCTTCGCCCAGAGAATGTAATCCTCAGGCTGGGTGTAGGTGTGCGTGAGTTCCGTGGCGCTCAGGTCCGAGGCCTGGGTGAAGATCTGCCGTTGTTCGCGCAGGCTGTCGTAGGTGGCCTTGATCGCGGCGAAGTACGCGCCGTGGCCGTCGATGGTCACGCGCACGCCGAGTTCGGCCAGGCGCTTGTCGTCGCGCAGTGCCGGGTTGCCGTAGGTGACCAGCATCAGCGGCACGCTCAGGTGCTCGGCAATTTGCTCCAGCTGATCGAAGTCCTGCACGCCGACCATGCAGATCCCATCGGCACCGGCGGCCTGATATTGCTTGGTGCGGCTGATGATTTCCTGATTCGGCAGGATCCCGGCGTTGGTGCGGGCGATGATTGCCATTTCCGAATCGACCCGGGCTTCCAGCGCTGCGCGGATCTTGCCGACGCCTTCGGCCACCGAGATCAGGTCGGTGGATTTGCGGCCGAATTGCGCCGGCAGCAGGGTGTCTTCGATGGTCAGGGCGGCGACACCGGCGCGTTCCAGTTCAACGATAGTGCGCATCACGTTGAGGGCGTTGCCGTAGCCGTGGTCGGCGTCGGCGATCACCGGCAACTGCGCGACGCGGCCGATGCGGGTAGCCTGTTCGGCGAACTCGCTGAGGGTGATCAGGGCAAAGTCGGGGGCGCCCAGCACCTGCAACGAGGCCACGGAGCCGCCAAGGATCCCCACTTCGAAACCCAGGTCCGCCGCAATGCGCGCGGACATCGGATCAAACACCGAGGCGGTGTGGTAGCAAGTGTCGGAAGCCAGCAATTGACGGAAGTTACGGCGCAAATCTTGATGGGAAAGCCTGGTCATACGAGTTCCACCAATACAAAGGAATGGAACGGCTTGAGCAAAGGTGTCAACGCCGAAGAGTGAAAAGGCTATCACGCGAATGGGTCAAGGTTCATGACGAATTTGCGAGTAAGGCGTTGATCACGGATTCAGCGGCTGAAAGGTTTCATCTGTAAGCAGCGGATTTCCACTGGCAACACCGGCTATCAGGCCGCTACCGCCTGTTGCTGTTGCCTGGGCAGCAATGCGGCGCGTACCGAATTGCCCGGTTGCAGTTGCAGGCGCTTGGCGGTGATGCGGTCGACCACCAGGGTATTGCCGACCTGACGACCGGCGGCCACGGTGATACGGCAGTTTTCCAGGCGACGGTTATGAATCAGCCACAACGGCGCCTGATCGTCCGGTGTGCCAAGGCTCAGGGTCAACGCCTGGCTGTCGCGCACGGTGCGAATGTTGCCGATCGGCGCTTCGATCACCGGCCCGCCGTCAAAGATGTCGATGTAGCCCTTATGCACAAACCCTTCTTCGCGCAGGATCTTCAGCGCCGGCTCGGTATTGGGGTGCGGTTGGCCGATCACCGCTTGCGCCTGCTCGGTGAGCATGCAGGTGTACAACGGCTGGCGCGGCATCAGTTCGGCGATGAATGATTTGTTGCCCAGACCCGACAAGTGGTCGGCGTGGCTGAAGTCCATCTTGAAAAAATGCCGACCCAGGCTGTCCCAGAACGGTGAGCAGCCCAGTTCATCGGCACTGCCGCGCAGTTCGGCGATCATCTTCTCGCCAAACAATTGCGGGAATTCCGCCACGAACAACAGCCGCCCAAGCGACAGCAACCGGCCATTGCTGCCATGACGGTGTTCGGGATGCAGAAACAGCGAACACAGTTCCGACTGCCCCGTCAGTTCGTTGTTGAGAAACAGTGTGGGGATCTGCCGTGAAATGCCGAGATCCGGCGCCGAACTCACGGTCAGACCGACCCGGTAGTTGTACCAAGGTTCGCGCAGGCCCACCGCGCCGGTCATGGCGCTGACGCCGACCACTCGCAGGTCATCGTCTTCGAGCACGAACAGATAATCGGCATCGGCCCGTTCCACCTGTCCGGCGAAGGCGCGCTGAGCCCAGCGCACCCGATGGGCAAGGCGATCTTCATTGGCCGGCAGGGTGGTGAACCCCGGGCCGGCCTGTTGCACCAGGGTCATCAGCGCTGACAGGTCGCTGACTTTGACCGGACGGACGATCATGCGGTAACTCCTTGTACGCGCCTGTTCGGGCACTGTCGGTGGGTGTGCAACCGGGTGCGGCTCACAGGGCTATCAGCCTGATCGTGCTGCCTTCGGTGACCTGCAGCGCCGCGCACAGGGCCGGCGTGAGGGACAGCGGTTGATCGGGCTGGTAATCCAGTTCGGCGACGATGGCCCGGAAACCGTGCAGTGCGTCGTTGCTCAACAGATAACGGCCCCGCGCGTCGATCTGCGCTTGCTGGCGCACGGTGGCGGTGTGGCTGCGGGCGATCGAACGGATGTTCGCGGTGCGCGCATACAGGGTCGGGCCGGCATCGAACAGATCAATGTAGCTGTTGGTTTCGAAACCTTCACGTTCGAGGATGTCGAAGGCCTCCTGGCCATCCGGGTGAATCCGGCCGATGCATTGCTGTGCCGCCACGGGCAGCATCGGCACGTAGATCGGGTATTGCGGCATCAGTTCGGCGAGGAACGAGCGGCTTTGCAGGCCGCACAGGCGCTCGGCCTCGACGTAGGGCAGGTCGAAGAAATGTTTGCCCAGCGCATCCCAGAACGGCGAATGGCCGTTCTCGTCGCTGTAGCCGACGATTTCGGTGATCACCGCATCAGCAAAACGTGGTGGGTGGGCGGCGATGAACAGCAGCCGCGCCCGCGACAGCAATTCGGAAGAGGCGCTGCGCACCAGCGCGTCGTCGATGTGAAAACCACGTAGCAGGGTGTGGTCGTTGAGGTCGTGACACAACGACAGTGCCGGCACCCCGTGTTCGATATTCAGCTCCCGCGAGGCACTGGTGAAGTGGCGGTTGCGCAGGCTGTAGAACGGTTCGTTGAACCCGGCAGTGGCGAGGATCTCGGAACAGCCGACCAGCCGCTGCGCGTCGAGGTCTTCCAGCACGAAAAAGTAGTTCTCCGGGCCTTGCGCCTGAATGTCGCTGTCGAACGAGGCGCAGGAACCGGCGATTTTGTCGCGCAGGCGCTCGCTGTCGTCCGGCAGCGACGTGACGCCGACCAGGCTGTCGCGGGCCAGTTGCTGCAATTGCGGCAGGTCGGTTGGCTCGACTGGGCGTAAGACCAGCATGGATGCACTCCTGTATCAAAGGGTCCGGTGATCCCCACCGAACCTGACTATCACTGTCGGTTGCCACGCTTTAAAGCGGCGGTCGCCTGATTTGTTGTCAGACGCCGCTCTTTTTCTTGTCAGCCATTGCTCGGGTCAGGCAGCGCGGTGCTGGCGCCGAGCTTGTTCAGGAAGAACAGGTACACCAGGCCCAGGGCGATCCAGATCAGGCCGAGTTTCTGCGCATCGACGCCCATGTTGTACATGATGGCGGCGACGATGATGAAGCCGATCACCGGGCAGATCAGATGGCGCACAACCTGACCGGACTTCTGCCGACGCCAGTAGTAGTTGATCACGGTCAGGTGCAGCAGCATGAAACCGCTGAGGGCACCGAAGTTGACCAGCGAGGTCAGGGTGTCGACCGAATTGATGAACAGGTAGCAGATCACCAGCGACAGCACCGCCACCAGATAAATGCTCAGGTACGGGGTGTTGTGTTTCGGGTGCACCTTGGCCAGGACTTTCGGCAACTTGCCGTCACGGGCCATGCCGAACAGCAGGCGCGACACGGCGGCTTGCGAAGTGATCGCCACTGCGACGCCCCAGGCCAGCGCGGTCGCCACGCCGGTCAGCGTCGCCAGCCAGCTGCCGGCGGCGATTTCGGCGATTTCATAGAACGCGGTGTCGGCGGACTTGAAGCCCATGCCGGCGGCCAGATCGGTGGCGATCCAGGTCTGTACGACGAAAATCACGCCCATCACCAGCAGGGTGATCAGCGCCGCCCGGCCGACGCTTTTGCCCGGATCACCCTTGATTTCTTCGGCGAGGGTGGAGATCGCGTCGAAGCCGAGGAACGACAGCACGGCAATCGACACCGCTTGCATCAGCAGGGCGAAGTTGAATGTTTCCGGGTGATACAGCGGCGCCAGGGTCAGCTCGCCATTGCCGCCGCCGTTGTGCAGGGCGTTCCAGGCGTAGAACAGGAAGATCCCCAGCACCACCAACTGTGCCAGGAGGAAAATGATGTTCATCCGCGCGGTGAAGGTGATGCCGCGCAGGTTGACGAAGGTGGCGCTGACCAGGAACGCCAGAATGAAGCCGACCTTCGGAATGTCCGGGTACAAATGGTTGAGGGCCATCGCCGCGTATACGTAGAGCAGCGGCGGAATCAGCAGGTAGTCGAGCAGCATCAGCCAGCCGGCGATGAACCCGACGTGTTGATTGAGGCCGCGTTGCGCGTAGGAATACACCGAACCGGCAATCGGAAACGCCTTGGCCATGCTGCCGTAGCTGAGCGCGGTGAACAGCATCGCGACCATGCCGATGATGTAGGCCAGCGGCACCATCCCGGGCGCCTCGGCATTGACGTAGCCATACACGCCAAACGGGGCGATGGGGATCATGAAGATCATCCCGTACACCACCAGGTCGGTCAGTGTCAGGCTACGTTTCAACTCCTGTTTGTAGCCGAACTCTTCTATTTCCATCAAGCGCAACTCCTTGTCAGCCTATCGAAGATTTTTTAGTTGTTATATCGGTCCATCGTTTACCGCGTCAGCAGTCTTCTACAGCATCCGTTACAGCAGTGGCGCCAGGCGCTCGGCCCACAGCGATACCGCCTCCGGGGTGCGCAGCAGATCGTTGCGCACCTCGATCAACACCGATTCCAGTCCTCGGGCGTCGCCATGCACCGGCACGGTCATGTCGCCCAGCGGATCAATCCGGTACGGCTGGTTGCCCGCGACTTTCAGCGGGTGCTCAGCCAGGCCGTCGATCACCCGCTGCGCGTACTTTTTGGACTGACCAAACAGCACGCCGACTTCCAGCGGACGCGGCTGGCCGTAATACACCGGGGTAAAACTATGAATTCCTACCACCCGTACCGCTTGGCCTTGTGCGACGCGCTGGTCGATCAGGGTCTGCAGTCGGGCGTGAAACGGTTTGAACAGCGTCTGGCGCCGGTATTCGCGAGTGGCTTCGTCCAGATCGCGGTTACCGGGCACCTGATAAATCTCGCTCTGTGCCGGAATGCTGTCGGGGGCATGCCGGGGCCGATTGAGGTCGATCAGCAGCCGTGAATAGTTGGCGCTCAACAGTGTCGCGCCGAGTTTTTCCGAAAGCTTCTCAGCCAGTTGCAGTGCGCCGATGTCCCAGGCGATGTGCTCGCCGGCGGCTGCATCGTCCAGGCCCAGATTGTTCAGGGCCTCGGGGATATAGCGGCTGGCATGCTCGCACACCAGGATCAACGGATGCGATGAATCTTCGCGGCTCAGGTTGTAGACCGGGCGGGTGTACAACCCCAGCTCGGCGGATTCAGTACAGGCGTGCATAGTGCTCACACAGGTCAGCGGGCGAGAGCTGTTCCGTCAGCGCCAGTTCCTCGGTTTTAAGGGCGTGGTAAGTGTCGAGCAACGGCTTGGGCAGCCATTGATTGAAGGCTGCACTGTCACGCAGGCAATCCAGCGCCTGGGCCAGCGAGGCGGGCAGGGCAACGATGCCCCGGGCCTTGCGTTGCTCGTCGTTGAGTGAATCGGGCACTTCGTCAGTGATCGCGTTCAGCGCCAGACGCTGTTCGATGCCCAGCCGTCCGGCGATCAGCAGCGCGGCCATCGCCAGGTGCGGCGAGGCGGTGGCGTCCATGGCGCGGAATTCCAGGTTGTACTGCGCCGCCACGGATTTGCCGCCCAGGCTCACGGTCGGGCAGATGCGCAGCGCCGCTTCACGATTCTGCTGCCCCAGACAGGCGTAAGACGCGCTCCAGTGATGCGGTTGCAGGCGCTCGTAAGACACTGGCGTCGGCGCGGTGAACGCACATAGCGCCGGCATGTAATGCAGAATCCCCGCGGCCCAATGCTGGCCGAGGGTCGACAGGCCGTTGCTGGTGCCGGCGTCGTAGAGCAGCGGCAGACCTTGCAGGTCGAGCAGGCTGACGTGCAGGTGCACACCGTTGCACACCGCGTCGGCCTTGGTTTTCGGTGCGAAGCTGACGTCGACGCCCATTTGCCGGGCGATCTCGCGGGTGATCTCGCGCACGTTGACCGCACGATCCGCCGCCGCCACGCCGAGGGTCGGGCGACAGGTGATTTCGTATTGGTGCTTGCCGTATTCGGGCAGGAACATCTCTGGCTCGACACCGCCGGCGCGCAGTGCGCTGAGCAGCCAGCCGCCGAACTCGGCACCCTGACGCTGGGCTTCGAGGGAAAACGCCAAATGCTCGGCAAAACCGGCATGCAGGTTGAATTCGTGTTCGAACGCCGCGTTGACCTGCAAGCCGAGGTCGTCGCGATAGCGCTCGATTTCATCGCGTAACAACGTGCGCGGGCAGGCGCTCCACGGCCGGCCATCGGTCTCGCGGATATCGCCATGGATGAAGTCCAGCGCTGGCGCTGTGGCGTCCGGGCCATTACCGACCGTCACGCGACTGGCCAGATCAGGGATCAACCGCAAATCGCCGTACGCGCCCCACGGGTTGCTCGAGGCGATGATGTCTTGGGGCGTCAGTGCGCTGTTGGCCGGGACCCAGCCGCAACCGGCCGCTTGATAATGCTCCAGTTGATCGGTGGGAAACGAGCGGCCACGGGTGATGCCGATCAGGTCGGTGGTGACGATGGTGGTCATCGGCAACGGCGTCAGGCGCTCGCTCATGGGCGCATCTCCTGCAAACGACCGAGCACGGTTTGCGTGTCGGTGATCCAGCAGTAACCCTTGATTGCGTTCAGGCAGGCGTCATGCCGCGCCGGGGTGTAGGTGGCGCAGGCGTCTTCGACCAGCGTCACCAGATAGCCACGGTCGGCGGCATCGCGCACGGCCATGTCGACGCACTGGTCAGTGACGATGCCGGCGATGATCAGGTGGCGGGTTTCGAGGTTGCGCAGGACGTAATCGATGTTGGTCGAGTTGAACACCCCGGACGAGGTTTTCGGCAACACGATCTCGTTTTCCACTGGCGTCAGGTCGTCGATGATCCGCGCCTGGGTGCTGCCCTTGGGCAGGTGCATGTCTGACAGTTTGTGATCGAGCGAGCGGTCGCGACCGTCGGCGGTCAGGCTCTCGATAATCGTGTGCAGCACGTTCTGCCGCGCTTCGCGAAAGGCGCTGAGCAAGCGGCGCTGGTTGGGCACCACCTGCATGTGCGCGCGGGTCAGGAAATACTCGGCGTCCGGGCCGTTGAGGTGCGGGTCGAACTGCGGTTCGAGCCAGGCACGCTGCATATCCACCAGCAACAACGCGGTGTGGTCGGTGACAAACGGCAAGTCCCGCGGCGAGCGGTGGGGAAGACTGAACATCCTTATTTATCCTCCAGCAGGTGGGTGTTGAAGTCGTTGCGCAGGGCGTCGATGCCTTCCAGGCGATCGGCCAGATCGGGGCTGCGCAGGGTCAGGCAGGCAATCAGTGCCTCGACCTGGGCCAGCGCCGGCACCATGGTGTCGAACGGCGAGGCCGATTCCACCGGGGCGCTGATGATCAGGTCGGCGAGTTCGCGCAGCGGCGAGGCATAGATGTCAGTGAACAACACCACCCGTGCGTTGTTGCGCTTCGCCGCCGAGGCAACGCGCAGGGCCTGGGACTGGTAGCGCCGATAGTCGAACAGCAGCACCACATCCTGGCGTTGCAGATCGAACAGGCGGTCGGGCAGTTGCGCGTTGTCGTCCAGAGCAAAGCAGCCGGGTCGCAGCAGGCGCAAGTGATTGAGCAGGTAGTTGGCCATCAGGCTGCTGAAACGGCCGCCGAAGCAGTAGATCTGGTGCCGGGTGTCGAGCAGCCATTCGAGCAGAATGCGCACGTCTTCAGGTTGCGTCAGGGCCTGGGCTTCCGCCAGCAAACGCTGGCTGTCTGCCAGGTAATGGCCCCAGGCATCGTCCTTGTTCAGGTGCGAGCGCGGCTGCAACAGGGTGCGCGGCGAACGCAGACGGTGGTCCATGTCGCTGAGCAGGGCGTCCTGAAACTCGGCATAACCGCCAAATCCGAGCTTTTTCACCAGCCGCACGATGGTCGGATCGCTGACGCCGGCGTGTTCGGCCAGACGCGCCATCGGACCCAGGCCGTTGCGTGGATACTGGTCGAGCAGGGCGCGAATCACTTTGCGCTCAGACGGCGTCAGTTCCAGGCCGGGATCGGTGATCAGGTCTCTGAGAGGGGGCATCCGGGCTCCTGCTGGATGAAAGGGGGGGTGTTGAATTCGTTTCACAATCCGTTAAAACAGTATTTATGTAACTCAGGTTACATGTCTAGTGAATTTTTAGCAGTAGCGATTCAGCGTTTAAATAACGTGAGAGCCCGGTGGAATAAGGCCTACACAGATGTCGTTGCATCTTGTAGTCCATTGCTCATAGGCGTGTCAGACATTGCCGTTTTTCTCACCTTCACTGCGTCGGGCGAGAACGTGGCGGGATCCCCTGCAACGCCCGGTTTACGGCACAATTGCCCAAAGACCGGCCGTTTGCCGCCGATTTACCTGATGTTCATCGAGGGCAATACAGTGCAATCCACCCGTTTGACTTTGATTTGCCACGCTCGAACCGTCGCACAGAAATTGGCGCGTTTTCCTACGAACGAGCCTGTTGAAAACCCGCCGTTGGCGCTCGGTGCATTGGCCTCACCATTCGCCAGCGCCAGCCGTTTGCTGTGCGGGCCGGAATTGCGTACTCGACAGACTGCCGAATGGTTCGGCGCGACGCCGCAAGTGGACGAAGCGCTGCGCGATTGCGATATGGGGCGCTGGCACGGGCAAGCGATCAAGGATTTGCAAGTGCGCGAGGCCGAGGCCTTGCAGGCATGGATCAATGATCCGCAGGCAGCGCCCCATGGAGGCGAGTCGGTGAGGCAATTGGGCGAACGCGTGGCGGCGTGGCTGACCAGCCTGCAAGGGGTGCCGGGGCATATCGTCGCCATCACTCACCCCTTCGTGCTGCGCGCAGCATTGATGCAGGTGGTGCAGGGTGCAGCGTTCAACGCGATTGATGTTGAACCGCTGGCAGTGGTTGAACTGCGGTTCAACGGCATCTGGCGGCTACGCTTGCCGGGTATCGATCTTGCGGGAGCACTGTGATGAAACGACTGCTGGTCATTGGCATCGGCGCCGGAAATCCCGACTACATCACGATGCAGGCGGTGAAGGCGCTGAATCAGGTGGACGTGTTCTTTCTGCTGGATAAAGGCCAGAGCAAGGACAAGCTGATTGATCTGCGGCGCGACATCTGTGCGCGCTACATCACCGATCCTGCGTACCGCTTCGCCGAAGCCCACAGCCCGGAACGCGAGCGTGGCGACGTGGACTACACCCGCGCGGTTGATGATCTGAACCGCGCCAAGCAGCAAACCTTCGAGCGGCTGATCAATGAAGAATTGGCTGACGGGGAGTGCGGCGGTTTTCTGGTGTGGGGCGATCCGGCGCTGTACGACAGCACCCTTCGTATCCTGCAGGCGATTCTGGCTTCGGGCCGTTGTGCATTCGAGTTTGAGGTGATCCCCGGGATTACCAGCGTTCAGGCGCTGGCGGCGCAGCACAAGGTGCCGCTGAACAACATCGGGCGCTCAATCGAAATCACCACCGGCCGACGGCTGGCAGCGGGGCAGGTGAGTGACACGGATAGCCTGGTGGTGATGCTCGACGCTGAAGATTCCTACCACCATGTGGCGGATCAGCAGACCGAGATTTACTGGGGCGCGTACCTGGGCACGCCGGATGAGATCCTGATCAGCGGCAAGCTCAAGGATGTGGCGGCTGAGATCGAGCGGGTGCGCAAGGCGGCGCGGGCCGAGCATGGGTGGATCATGGATACCTATCTGTTGCGCAAGCCCTGAGTCGTCGGGTGTCGGTTCGGGCCTCATCGCGGGCAAGCCCGCTCCCACAGGTTTTCGGGTTGAATTAAGTTGTGTGTACGACGCAAAAACTGAGGGAGCTGGCTTGCCAGCGATAGCGTCCCCAAGGTAACCATCAGGAAATGGCTGTGACCCCACGCCCAAACCGCTCCCGATACACCGACGGCGGTACCCCGACCACGCTGCGAAACGCCACGCGAAAACTTTCCACCGAGCGATAACCGCAGCGTTCGGCGATCTGCTCGGTGTTGTGCGCGGTGCTCTCCAGCAGTTCCCGCGCCCGGGCCAGTCGCTCGTGTTGCAGCCACGCCTTGGGCGATTGCCCGCTGGCCTCGGTAAAGCGCCGCAGAAAGGTCCGCTCGCTCATGGCCGCTTCGCTGGCCAGATCACGCACTTCCAGCGGTTGGTGCAGGCGTTCGCGGGCCCACTGCATCACCCGCGACAAGTCATTGCGCGGCGTCGGGCTGACCGGCGTGGGAATGAACTGCGCCTGGCCGCCGGTGCGTTGTGGCGACATCACCAGACGCCGGGCCACCGCGTTGGCAACCTGAGTGCCGAAGTCCCGCGCCACCAGATGCAGGCAGGCGTCGATCCCGGCGGCGCTGCCTGCCGAGGTGATCAACTGGCCGGAGTCGATGTAAAGCACATCCGGGTCCACCGCAATCGCCGGAAAGCGCCGCGCCAGTTCCTCGGTGTAGCGCCAGTGGGTGGTTGCGCCGTGACCGTCGAGCAAGCCACTGGCCGCCAGCACGAACACCCCGGAGCAGATCGACAGCAGCCGTGCACCCTGGGCGTGGGCCTGTCGCAATGCCGTGAGCAATGCTGGCGGCACCGGGGCCGCGCGGTCACGCCAACCGGGAATGATGATGGTGCGCGCCTGCGCCAGCAGCTCCAGGCCGCCGTCGGCCAGGACCTGAATCCCGCCCATGGCACGCATCGGCCCTTGATCGACGGCGACGATGCGGTGCTCGTACCACGGGAAATCGAACTCCGGCCGGGGCAGGCCGAAAATCTCCACGGCGATGCCGAACTCGAAGGTACAGAGGCCATCGTAGGCCAGAATCGCGACCAATCCAGGTGAGTCAGGCATTTGGCGGAAAATTCCCGGTGAGTGTCTTGCCCGCCACTGTAGCGCCAAGGGCTGGCCCGATAAAGTCTGTTCACACCCCAACAGATGTAGGAGCTAAACAGCATGACCAGCCTGGTTCGCGAAATTCCTGCCGCACCATCAGCGATTGCCTTGATGCATTTCAGCAACCGTCTGACCTTCGAGACCGATTGTTCCGACGTCTTCAGCAGCCAGGAGGCAGGTACAGTCGACTTTGTCCTGGTCGATGTACGCGGCCCGCTGGCGTTCGAGCGTGGCCATGTACCGGGCGCGATCAACATCCCGAATCGCTTGCTGACTGCCGAAGGCCTGGCGCAGTACTCGAAGAACACGCTGTTCGTGGTCTATTGCGCCGGCCCGCACTGCAACGGCGCCAACAAGGCAGCGGTGAAACTGGCGGCTTTGGGGTACCCGGTCAAGGAGATGATCGGCGGCGTGACCGGATGGCTGGATGAAGGCTTTTCGCTGAGCTTTAAACAACCCGCCCAAAGCCCCATCGCCTGCGAATGCTGAAATGCTTTTGTAGGAGCTGCCGCAGGCTGCGATCTTTTGACTTTTAAAGAGCAAAAGATCGCAGCCTGCGGCAGCTCCTACATGAGTAATAGGTACCCTTTTCGAGGGTTTGTCCTACAGCCTTTGCACCATGTCGGCGCAGCGTTGATCCCGGTCAACGGTGTCGCCGATTTTCTGTAAGTATTTGTCGCTTAAACACAATTTACCCTGTGCGCGCCGCCATAGACTGCCGGCCACTTCGGTTTTTTGCCGCTAAATGGCCATGACCGAACGCCCAATCGAAAGCTGCCAATAAAAGCCTCCGCACACAGGAGTAATAAATGAAGAAGCTAGTGATGTTCGGTGCCCTGGCACTGTCGATGTTGTCCCTGACCGCCGTGGCCGAAGACGCCAAACCGATTCGTCTGGGGATCGAAGCCGCTTACCCGCCATTTTCGATGAAAACCGCTGACGGCAAACTCACCGGGTTCGACGTCGATATCGGTGACGCCCTGTGCAAGCAGATGGACGTCAAATGCGTGTGGGTCGAGCAGGAATTCGATGGCCTGATCCCGGCACTCAAAGTGAAGAAGATCGACGCGATCCTGTCCTCGATGACCATCACTGACGACCGCAAGAAAAACGTCGATTTCACCATCAAGTACTACCACACCCCGGCGCGCTTCGTGATGAAGGAAGGCTCCGGTGTCAAAGACCCGCTGACCGAGCTCAAGGGCAAGAAAGTCGGCGTGCTGCGCGCCAGTACCCACGACCGCTATGCCACCGACATGGCCAAGGACGCCGGGTTTGAAGTGGTGCGCTACGGCTCGCAACAGGAAGCCAACCTCGACATGAAATCCGGTCGTCTCGACGCGATGCTGGCCGACTCGGTCAACCTCAGCGACGGTTTCCTGAAGACCGACGCCGGCAAGGGCTTCGAATTCGTCGGCCCGACCTACGAAGACGCCAAGTACTTCGGCGGCGGTGCCGGGATTGCCGTGCGCAAGGGCGATACCGAACTGGCGGAGAAATTCAACAAAGCCATCACCGAAATCCGCGCCAATGGCGAGTACAAGAAAGTCCAGGACAAGTACTTCGACTTTGACGTGTACGGTCATTAATACGCTGTAGAAAAAAGTGGCCCCGTGCATGCGGTGGCCACTTTTTTTGTGCTCTCCCCCTGAAGACAAAGACCCCCTGTGGGAGCGGGCTTGCTCGCGAAGGCGGTATAACATTCAACACAATCATTGACGGATACACCGCCTTCGCGAGCAAGCCCGCTCCCACAGGGGATTTTCGCCGATTCAATTTTCAGGAGTTACCCATGCAACGCATCGACCATGTCCTGCCCTGGAGCCACTTGGGCAGCGAACGCTCCCTCAGCGTCTTTCGTTACGGCACGGGCAGCCGCAAGGTGTACATCCAGGCCAGCCTGCACGCCGACGAACTGCCGGGTATGCGCACTGCCTGGGAACTCAAGCAACGCCTCAACGCGCTGGAACAGGACGGCCGCCTGCAAGGCGTGATCGAGTTGGTGCCGGTGGCCAACCCGATTGGTCTCGACCAGCACCTGCAAGGCAGCCACATGGGGCGCTTCGAGCTGGGCAGCGGGAAAAATTTCAACCGCTCGTTTGTCGAACTCAGCGCGCCAGTGGCGGCGCGAATCGGCGAGCAATTGGGCAGCGATGCCGCGGCCAACATCGCCTTGATCCGCCAGACCATGGGCCAGGTGCTCGATGAGCTGCCAGCCCCGGCTTCGCAACTGGAAGCGCTGCACCGCTTGCTGCTGCGCCATGCCTGCGACGCCGACATTACCCTTGATCTGCATTGCGATTTTGAAGCGGCGATTCACATTTACGCACTGCCGCAGCACTGGCCGCGCTGGCAATCGCTGGCAGCGCGACTGAAGGCTGGCGTGGCGCTGTTGTGTGAAGACTCCGGTGGCAGTTCGTTTGACGAGTCGTGCTCGTCACCGTGGCTGCGCCTGGCGCGGGCGTTCCCGGACGCGGCAATTCCTCCGGCGAATCTTGCCACCACCCTGGAACTGGGCAGCATGGGCGACACCCGGGTCGATCAGGCGCAGGCCAATTGCGCAGCGATTCTCGGTTTTCTCGCCGAGCAGGGCTTCATCAGCGGCGAATGGCCAGTGGCACCGGCCGAGTGCTGCGAAGGCATGCCCTTCGAAGGCACCGAATACCTGTTCGCGCCGCACCATGGTGTGGTCAGCTTCCTGCGCAATGCCGGGGAGTGGGTCGAGAAGGGCGATGCGCTGTTCGAGGTGGTGGATCCGTTGAATGACCGGCTCACCACCGTCCGCGCCGGCACCAGCGGCGTGCTGTTCGCGATTGATCGTGGGCGTTACACCCAGCCGGGGATATGGCAGGCCAAGGTGGCGGGGCGTGAGCCGATTCGAGTGGGCAAGCTGATCAACGACTGAATCCAGACCTCACCCCCCCTGTAGGAGCTGCCGAAGGCTGCGATCTTTTGATCTTGCTTTTAAAAGTCAAAGTCAAAAGATCGCAGCCTGCGGCAGCTCCTACAGGTCTGGGTGAGGCAGGTTAAGCCTGTTAGGCTCCACCGACGAACCCGACACCCTGTGAAGGAAGGCTTTATGTTGAAGGCGTTTGCCCTGTTAACCCTGCTGGCGTCCAGCGCTGTTCACGCGCAGACCACGCTGCAAAGCGACTTGCCGCTGAAGTACATCGAACAGGTTCACCCTGACGCGAACACCCGGCCACTGGTGATTTTCCTGCACGGCTACGGCAGTAACGAGGCCGATCTGATCGGCATGAAGTTTCAGCTGCCGGCGCAGTACAACTACCTGTCGGTGCAGGCGCCGCTGGCGTTGGGCGAAGGGCGTTTCCAGTGGTTTCGCAAGAAAGGCGAAGGGGCCTACAACGGCGAGACCGATGATCTGCAGGCCAGCGGCCAGAAGTTGCGGGAGTTTGTCGCGCAGGCGGCGCAGAAGTATCACGCCAGCCCGGACAAGGTGTATCTGATCGGCTTCAGCCAAGGCGCGATGATGACCTACGAGGTGGGCTTGCGGCCGCCGGTGGCGGTTGGCGGCATCGCCGCGTTGAGCGGACGCCTGTTGCCGGTGTTGAAAACCGAGCTCAAGGCCGAGCAGCAACCGTTGCCGCTGAAGATCTTCATCGGCCACGGCACCGCCGATGATCGGGTGCCGTACCGCGATGGCACCGCGGCCAATGCGCTGCTGCAAAAACTTGGCTACAAACCCGAGTTTCACGCCTATCCCGGCGTCGGCCACAGCATCAGCGCGGCCGAGCTTCGCGACCTGAATGCCTGGCTGCAGCAGCTCAATCCGTGACGATCACTTGTCCTTGAGGATGGTTTTCACCAGCGCATCGTGACCGCTCTTGTCGCTGGCCCGGGAAATCACCTGGACCAGCGCCATGCGCTTGCCGGAGGCGGCGAGCAGGGTGGTGTTGAGTGTCTGGCCGCCGCCCTGAGTGGCGGTGCTGTCGACCTGACGCACACCGAGGCCGCTGCTTTTCTGGGTCAGGCTTTTTTCGCTGAGCTTGTTGAAATCCGGCAGAGCCTTGCGTTGATCATCAATGAAACTCGCCAGGCTGCCATCGAGAAATTCGTTGTCGTTGTCCTTCACGCTGGCGCCACCGGCGATTTGGTTTTCGGCGGCGATGACCACAGTCTTGGTCGCCTGATTGGTGTACATCGTGCCCTTGGCACCGGTCGGTCCGGCCGGCAGCGGGTCGGCGGTGAAACCCTTGGGCAGGACAAAGCTGAACTTGCCGTCGAGCATCGACACGTTGTTGGTCGAGGCCTTTTCCTTGGGCTTGGCCGCCTGGGCATTGAGGGCGCCGAAACCGGCGACCGCCGCCAGCAACAGGACGACGGCTTTCTTGCTGAGCAATGACATGTGAATCTCCGAGGGATGGTCGCGCCAGGGCGGCGATGATCCCATGGAGCATGCCTGGCATTCCAGCGCGGTTTGTCTGGCTGTTTCAGCCTTGGGGTTGTGGATTTTTGAATGGAGCTGGTCGGGCCAGCAGTTTGCGGGTGACCCCGAGCATGGCCACCGACACCGCGACACCGGCGATGAATCCGCTGAGGCCCATGCCTGGCAGGGTCAGCGCCGACACCAGGCAAAATGCCGAAAACGAGTACATGCCGATCGCCGTCGCCCGCAACAGTGCCGCGGTAAACGCCGGGCCGCGAGTCTGCTGAGAGAACACCGCCATTACGCTGCCGAGCACCGGGAACACCGCGAGCAAACCGCTCCAGCGCTCGCCCACGGTACTCGCGAGCATGGTCACCAGCAGGGTCAGCGCCGCGCCGGCAAGCATTCGCCAGATCAGTTTGTCCGACTTCGGCGCCGGGCCCTTCAACACCGGCTGCACGTGGGGAAACAGGTGCGGCGCCGCCAGCAGGGCAGTCGCCGCCGCAGCGATCGAGAACGGCAGCGACGGCGGAATCAGCGACAACCCCAGCGCCAACAGCGCCCACACCGACAGTGAAACCGTCAGCGCCCATGGCCAGTTCGCCCGTTGCGCCACCTGCGCATAGGTGACGCAGAACGCAATCATGGCGAACATCGCCGACAGCGCCGCGACCGCCGACTGCGCGGCAAACTGCGGCCCCTGTTCGATGGCGAGGAACAACAGAATCGGCCCTACCACCACCGGCAACCCCGACAGCCAACCGGCGACGCTTGGCCCCCAGCGCTTGCCGGCGAGGGAAATCAGCAGCAGAAAACCGGGGATCAGCAGCAGTTTGAGGATCAGCACACGGGAGGCCTCCGGGAGGGAAGTGGCCAAGGTAACCGATTGGCGCATTGATCGACAATTCTTGTATACAAAGCCTCGTGCGGATATCCGCTATGCTCTGGCTATCAGGGTTTAACCGGGAGTTGCTGCTGCCATGAGCAAACCATCGAAGTTGCTGCGCGGGTGCTGTGGCATCGGTTTGTGGGCGTTGTTACTCACGCCGACCTGGGCCAATTGGCAGGACGCCGTGCCCGGCGCGCAAATCATCGGCAGCGGCGATTTCAGTGTGTTCGGCTTCGACGTCTACAACGCTCGGTTGTGGAGCGCGGCACGCCCGTTGTCGACCGAACAGCCCTTCGCGCTGGAACTGATCTACCGGCGCAAGATCTCCCGGGATGATCTGGTGCAGGCCAGCGTCGATGAAATCAAACGGCTGTCCGGCTCGGGCGTCAGTCCTGCGCAACTGGCCAAGTGGCAAGCGCAGATGCAGCAATCGTTTATCGACGTGCAGCCCGGTACGCGGATTACTGGCGTGTATTTGCCGGGGCAGGGCGCGCGGTTTTTTGTCGGTCAGCAACTGCAGCATGAGATTGATGATCCGCGATTTGCTCGGGCGTTTTTTGATATCTGGCTGGATCCGCGTACGCGCAATCCCGAGTTGCGTCAGCAGTTACTCGGTGTGGGTCGTTAAGATCAAGAGATCGCAGCCTGCGGCAGCTCCTACAAGGTACGCATTTCAATGTAGGAGCTGCCGAAGGCTGCGATCTTTTGCTCTTCAAGGGTTCAACTGAAACGTCTAAGCTGCGTCTTTCCGACTTGTTTCTGGATGTGTGCGTGAAATTCAGCTTACCCAAAATCGCCACCGCGCCGTTCTGCCCGCCAGAAGTGGCCGGCAGTGTGGAAGTCGATCCCCGCGCGTCGTTTTTCAAACGCGCGTTGCGTTTTGCCGGGCCTGGTTTGCTGGTGTCGATCGGCTACATGGACCCGGGCAATTGGGCGACCGCCATCGAGGCCGGTTCGCGTTTTGGTTACAGCCTATTGTTTGTGGTGTTGCTGGCGAGTCTGGCGGGGATGGTCGTGCAATGCCTGTGCTCGCGGCTGGGCATCGCCACCGGTCGCGATCTGGCGCAATTGTCCCGCGAGCGTTACAGCACGCCGGCCGCACGCCTGCAATGGGTGCTGGCGGAAATCTCGATCATCGCCACCGATCTGGCCGAAGTGCTCGGTTGCGCGCTGGCTTTTCACTTGCTGCTCGGTTGTTCGCTGACCTTCGGCATCGCCCTGACCGCCTTCGACACGCTGCTGGTGCTGGCTCTGCAGAACCGTGGTTTCCGTCGACTCGAGGCGATCATGCTGGTGCTGGTGGCGACCATCGGCGTGTGTTTCTTCGTCGAACTGGTGCTGATCAAACCCTACTGGCCGGACGTGTTCGCCGGGTTCAAACCGTCGCTCTCGGCAATCAGCGATGCCGCGCCGTTGTATCTGGCGATCGGCATCCTCGGCGCCACGGTGATGCCGCATAACCTCTACCTGCACACCTCGATTGTGCAGACGCGGATGATCGGCACAGACCTCGCCAGCAAGCAGGACGCGGTGAATCTGGCGCGCATCGACACCATCGGTTCGCTGGCATTGGCGCTGCTGGTCAACGCGGCGATTCTGATTCTGGCAGCGGCTGCGTTCCACCAATCCGGGCACACCGACGTGGTCGACATCCAGGACGCCTATCACCTGCTCGACCCGCTGGTCGGCGGCGCGCTGGCCAGTGTGCTGTTCGGCGTCGCGTTGCTGGCGTCGGGGCAGAGTTCGACGTTCACCGGGACCATCGCCGGGCAGGTAATCATGGAGGGTTATCTGAACCTGCGGATTCCCTGCTGGCAGCGGCGTGTGATCACTCGCGGACTGGCGTTGATCCCGGCGTTCATCGGCGTGTGGCTGATGGGCGATAACGCGGTGGGCAAGTTGCTGGTGTTGAGTCAGGTGGTGTTGAGCCTGCAACTGCCGTTTGCGCTGTACCCGTTGATTCGCATGACCAGCGACAAGCAACTGATGGGGCCGTTCGTGAATCGGCTGCCGACCCGGGTGTTGGCGTGGGGCTTGTTTGCGGTGATCAGTGGGGCGAATGCGTGGTTGATTCTGCAGATGGCGGTGTGAGCCTGGTTTTTCTGTTGCCTGAGTTGGCCCCTTCGCGAGCAAGCCCGCTCCCACCCTGGAATGCATTCCCCTGTGGGAGCGGGCTTGCTCGCGAAGAGGGAGGAACATTCACTGCAAATTTCAAAGGACAAAAAAACACCCGGTGCAACGCAAGTCACACCGGGTTTTTTGTTGCCAGCGAGCAGCGGATGTCGTGGATCCACCGCCCGCTGCGAACTCTTGGGTTAAGCGCGTTCCAGCGCCAGCGCCACACCCTGACCGCCGCCGATGCACAGGGTCGCCAGACCTTTCTTCGCATCACGCTTGATCATCTCGTGCAGCAGCGTCACCAGCACCCGGCAACCCGACGCGCCGATCGGGTGACCGAGAGCGATGGCGCCGCCGTTGACGTTGACCTTGTCCAGATCCCATTGCAGATCCTTGGCCACTGCCAGCGATTGCGCAGCGAAAGCTTCGTTGGCTTCGATCAGGTCCAGTTGGCCGATATTCCAGCCTGCCTTGTCGAGGCAGCGACGGGTGGCCGAGACCGGGCCGATGCCCATGATCGCCGGGTCTACACCTGCGTTGGCGTAGGCCGCGATTTTTGCCAGCACCGGCAGGCCCAGGGCCTTGGCTTTCTCTGCGCTCATCAGGATCACCGCCGCGGCGCCGTCGTTCAGCGACGATGCGTTGCCGGCAGTGACGCTGCCATCCTTCTTGAACGCCGGACGCAGTTTCGCCAGCGATTCGGCGGTGGTGTCGCCGCGCGGTTGTTCGTCGACCTTGAACGCTACCGGGTCACCTTTGCGCTGCGGGATCAGGATCGGGGTGATCTCATCGACAAAGCGTCCGGCTTCGATCGCTGCGGCAGCTTTGCGCTGTGAAGCGGCGGCGAAGGCGTCCTGCTGCTCGCGGCTGATCGCATATTTATCGACCAGATTCTCGGCAGTGATGCCCATGTGGTAATCGTTGAACGCATCCCACAGGCCATCGCTGATCATGGTGTCGACGATTTGCGCGTGACCCATGCGCAGACCGGTGCGGGCGCCCGGCATCACGTAGTTGGACAGGCTCATGTTCTCCTGACCACCGGCGATGATCACCTCGGCATCGCCGCAACGGATCGCTTGCGCGCCCAGGTGCAGGGCTTTCAGGCCCGAGCCGCAGACCTTGTTCAGGGTCATGGCGGGCACGGCGTGGGGCAGGCCGGCCTTGATCGCCGCCTGACGCGCCGGGTTCTGGCCGGCGCCGGCGGTCAGCACCTGGCCCATGATCACTTCATCGACCTGTGCACCGTCCAGGCCGGTCTGCTCGAGCAACTGGCGAATCACCGCAGCGCCCAGATCAACGGCGGACACCGAGGCCAGCGAACCCTGGAAACTGCCGATCGCGGTGCGGGTGGCGGCAACAATTACGACGTCTTGCATTTTCGAATTCCTCACTGGGCAGCGAACTGCATTTCCGGTACGTGATCCGGGACGATCAGTTTACCAGCGGTTTTGGCGACGATTTCCTCGACGCTGACGCCAGGTGCGCGTTCCTTGAGGACAAAAGCGCCATTTTCGATTTCCAGATAGGCGAGGTCGGTCAGCACGCGCTTGATGCACCCGGCGCCGGTCAGCGGCAGGCTGCACTTGGCCAACAGCTTGGACTCACCGTCCTTGGACGCGTGGGTCATGATCACGATGATGTTGTCGGCACCGGCCACCAGGTCCATCGCGCCGCCCATGCCCTTGACCAGTTTGCCGGGAATCATCCACGAGGCGATGTTGCCTTCGACGTCGACTTCGAACGCGCCGAGCACGGTCAGGTCGACATGGCCACCGCGAATCATCGCGAAGGATTCGGCGGAGTTGAAAATCGATGCGCCGATGCGCGCGGTCACCGTCTGTTTGCCGGCGTTGATCATGTCGGCGTCGATGGTTTCTTCAGTCGGAAAAGGCCCCATGCCGAGCAGACCGTTTTCCGATTGCAGCATGACTTCCATGCCTTCGGGAATGTAGTTGGCGACCAGGGTCGGAATGCCGATGCCGAGGTTCACGTAGTAGCCGTCCTGCATTTCGCGGGCGACGCGCTGAGCCATTTGTTCGCGGGTAAGTGCCATGTTTTTATTCTCCGTCAGCCTGAATTATTTGCGGATGGTGCGCTGTTCGATGCGCTTTTCGAACGTGCCGCAAATGACCCGGTCGACGTAGATGCCGGGGGTGTGGATCTGCGACGGATCCAGTTCGCCAGGCTCGACGATTTCTTCGACTTCGACCACGGTGATCTTGCCGGCGGTGGCGGCCAGCGGGTTGAAGTTCTGCGCGGTGTGGCGGTAGATGACGTTACCGAAATGGTCGGCTTTCCAGCCTTTGACGATGGCGAAATCGCCGGTGATGGATTCTTCCATCAGGTACTTGCGCCCGTTGAATTCACGCACTTCCTTGCCTTCGGCGACCGGGGTGCCGACGCCGGTGGCGGTGAAGAAGGCCGGGATGCCGGCGCCGCCTGCGCGCATTTTCTCGGCGAGGGTGCCTTGCGGGGTCAGGATGACTTCGATGTCGCCCTTGAGCAGTTGCTCTTCGAACAGTTTGTTTTCGCCGACGTAAGAGGCAATCACCTTGCTGATCTGGCGGTCGGTCAGCAGCACACCGAGGCCGAAACCGTCGACGCCGCAGTTGTTGGAGACCACGGTGAGGTCGCGGGTGCCCTTGCGCTTGATCTCGGCGATCAGGTTTTCCGGGATGCCGCACAGGCCGAAGCCGCCGGCGATCACGGTCATGCCGTCTTCAAGACCGGCCAGAGCTTCCTCGTAGGAACTCACGCGCTTGTCGAAACCTGCCATATGCACCTCTTTTATTGTTTGTCGGGCGGCTGGCTAGCCGAATGACTGGAGTGTCGCGCTGGAGGATATATTTGTTAAGTTGATTTTTAAGGTTGATTGATAGATAAAACTCAACAGTGTTGGTTGTTACTCTGTGTAGGAGCTGCCGCAGGCTGCGATCTTTTGATGTTGTTTTTAAGATCAAGATCAAAAGATCGCAGCCTGCGGCAGCTCCTACAGTGGGTACGACGTTGAAACGGTAGGGTATAAAGTATGACCATCAAACAGATCCGCGCCTTTCTCGCTGTGGCGCAGAGCCTGAGCTTCGCCGTGGCCTGTGAGCGTCTGCACCTGTCGCAATCGGCGCTGAGCCTGACGATCAAGGCGCTGGAAGAGGGCCTTGGCGGGCGGCTGTTCAGCCGCAACACGCGCAACGTGGCACTGACCGCCGAGGGCGAATCACTGCTGCCGCTGGCGCGGCGCCTGATCGCCGACTGGGACAACGCCGAAGACGAAATGCGCCAGCGCTTCAGCCTGCAACGCGGGCGGGTGACGCTGGCGGCGATGCCGTCGTTTGCCGGCAACCTGCTGCCGCCGATCCTCAAGACGTTCCGCGCGCGCTATCCGAACGTCAACGTCACGGTCAACGACGTGATCAACGAACAAGTGCTGGAAATGGTCCGCGACCGCCAAGTGGAACTGGGCGTGGCCTTCGAGCCGATGCAAAACACCTCGCTGACGTTTACCCCGCTGTACATGGACCGCTTTGTCGCCGTGGTGCCACAGGATTCAACGCTGGCCGGGCTTAGCGAAATCGACTGGCAGACCTTGCTGCAGCAACCGTTCATCACCCTGCAACGGCCGTCGACGGTGCGGGTGATGCTCGAGGAGCACTTGCAGGCCCGGGGCCTGAAACTGCCGGTGGAATTCGAAAGCCATCAACTGGCAACGGTCGGACGCATGGTCGCCAGCGGGCTGGGGGTCAGTGCGGTGCCGGCGTTGTGTGCCGAGCAGATGCTGGAACTGGGCGCCTGTTGCCTGACCCTGAATGATTCGGTGGAGCGGGCGATTGGTGTACTCACGGAGCCGGGTAATGAACTGTCGGCAGCGGCGCAGGCACTGTTCGATATCCTCAAAGCTGAACACTGAACACTGAACACTGAACACTGAACACTGAACACTGAACACTGAACACTGAACACTGAACACTGAACACTGAACTGCGATCCCATCCCTGTAGGAGCTGCCGAAGGCTGCGATCTTTTGATCTTGCTTCTAAAAAACAAAGTCAAAAGATCGCAGCCTTCGGCAGCTCCTACAGGGGATTTTCGGCATTCAGGAAGTCAAGCGTTGCACCAGCAGCGGCAGCAGTTGCTCGCATGACGCCTCGATCTTCAGATCCAGCAGATCATCGGCGCGGGTCTTGCCGAGGTTGATCGCCAGCAACGGCTTGCCCCGATCGGCGATTACCCGGCACAGACGAAACGCCGAATAGGCCATCAGCGACGAACCCACCACCAGCAACCCTGCAGCATTTTCCGCCGCCGCCATGGCCCGCGCCGCTGTCGGTTGCGCCACGTTCTCGCCGAAGAACACCACGTCCGGCTTCATCCGCTCACCGGCGCAATACGGGCACTGCGGGGTCCGAAAGCGTGCTTCGAAGGCCGGATCGAGCAGCGTATCGCCGTCCGGCGCCTGCACCGCATCGACCCCGGCCAGATACGGATTCTGCTCGACCATGCGTTGCTGAATCTGGTCACGTGCGCTGCGCTGGCCGCAATCCAGGCACAGCACCCGGTGCAGGCTGCCGTGCAACTCGATCACATCGTGACTGCCGGCCTGATCGTGCAGGGTGTCGACGTTCTGCGTGATCAAGGCGCTGATCAGTCCCCGGCGCTGCAAATCGGCCAGCGCTTGATGCGCCGCATTCGGCTGCGCCTGACGCACCCGCGGCCAGCCGAGCATAGCCCGCGCCCAGTAGCGACGACGTGATTCCGGGGCGGCGAGAAATTCCTGATACATCATCGGCTGCCGGCCACGGCGCACACCCTCGCTGTCGCGGTAATCCGGAATGCCCGACGGCGTGCTGATACCGGCACCGGTCAGCACCAGGAAATCACCGTCGGCCATGGCCTGGTGCAAGGTAGCGAAGTGTTCGCGAATCGGGCTGTCGAGCATGGTCAGCGCTCCGGGGCAGGTGAGTGCCTTGCAGGTTAGCACCGACTCGGTGGCGAGAGCGCCAGCGCCCCGATAACAGGCACTTGCCAGGCCAGCGGTGACTCAAGTCGCTATGCCTTTGTGTAGTCGATAACTCCCTTGGTCAGAGTAACCACCTTGTCGCCGTACTCACCTTCAAATTTCAGCTCTCCGAGCAAGCGATCGGTAGACGGATTCTCGGTCAGTGTGAGCGTCCCGGCAGTCGCAAGATAAATGCCGGAGTCAGCCCCGCCACTGGTGATGTAGGAGGCTCGCACAGGATCGTCGGATTTGCCGAAACGATGCTCGCCCTGGCCGATTCCATGATCGATGAACAGCCTGACCTGCTGAAGTCGGGGAGGAAGGATTTCCCAGGTGATTTGATCGGCGGCCATTGCAATGTGGCCTTCGGTTTTGGCGACGTTTACCGTGTCGGCAAGAAATTTCGAGGGCGCCACTTCAGCGAGGTCGGCAGTGAACGATTGGGCAGTGTTGACGACCGTTGGGTCAATGCCTTCCAGGTCAAAGTGTCCGTCACTCACGTCCAGTTCAAACCCTCCAAATTGTCCCGTGAAATCAAACGTGGCAAGCATTTGCTGACTGTCCGCGTTGTACTGAATCGACAAAGTTCCGCTGCGCGAAGGAATGAAGTAGTCCTGGCCAAAGTAGTAGATCAGCGCGTGATCCGGATTATCGCTGGTGCTGAGTGCATAGATTCGCTTGTCACCGTTGTCAGGCAGGCTCAACGGAACCAGAAAGTACAGGCTTCGATTGCCGGTCTCAGATTGATGATGCGCGTCTATCCGCCAGTGCTTCTCAGTGCGCTGAACCTCAATTGGCTGGTTGGCAATGAACTCTGGTTGATCCTTGATTTTTGCTGTCATTGCTCCTTTGGGAGCCTGCGTGAGCGTGTCCATGGGCGTGCTTCCTGTCAGATGAGGGGGGTTCCGGTGGCGGAAAACCATTCTAGGAAGTCGCTACAGGTGGCGATACTGTCATTTATGACAGGTATAAGGGGCGCAGTTCTTATTCGTTTTTAGCCAGAATGGCGTGCGCCGCAAGGACTGACGCCGTGACGAGAGCCCGCGCCCTCGCCACAGGTTCAGGTCTGGTCAGTGCTTATTTGCGCGCCTCCAGAATCAGATTGAACGGCGTCTGCGTGGCCCGGCGAAAGTGCTTGAACCCGGCCTCGGCAAATACCTTGCGCAAACGCATTTCACCGGCCTGTGCGCCGAGCCCGAGGCCGACTTCCTGGGACAGCGAGTTCGGTGTGCAGATAAAGGTCGAGGCCGCGTAAAACAGCCGTCCGACCGGGTTGATGTTGTCGTCCAGCGCGTCGTTGGCAAACGGCTCGACCAGCAACACCGTGCCATCGTCCTTGAGCGATTCAAAGGCATGCCGCGCAGCGCCGACCGGGTCGCCCATGTCGTGCAGGCAGTCGAAGTAGCAGATCAGGTCGTAGTCGCTGCCGGGGTAACTTTTGGCGGTGCTCTGAAAGAATTGCGCCCGCCCGCTGACACCACCTTCTTCGGCGCGCTGGTTGGCGACGGTGATCGACGGCGCGTGGTAGTCGAAACCGACAAAGCGCGAGTTGGGAAACGCCTGGGCCATGATCACCGTCGAGGCGCCGTGGCCGCAGCCGACGTCGGCAACTTTGGCGCCGTTTTCCAGCTTGGCGATCACGCCGTCCAGCGCCGGCAACCATTCAGCGATCAGGTGCCCTTTGTAGCCGGGGCGAAAAAAGCGCTCGGTGCCGGTGAACATGCACGGGTGATGATCGCCCCAAGGCAAAGCGCCGTTGCCGCGCATGGCTTTGACCAGTTTGTCCTTGTCATGGAAAAACGACGCCACCACGCCGAGTCCGCCGGCGACGTAGACCGGCGAGTCTTCAACGGCCAGCGCCAGTGCCTGTTCTTCCGGCAGACGAAACTGGCCATCGTGATGTTCCATGTAGCCGGAGGCGGCATGGGCGCTGAGCCATTCGCGCACCAGCCGCGGGTTGCAGGTGGTTTTTTCGGCGAGGGCTTGCGGGGTGATCGGCTGACTGTCGGCCATTGCCCGGTACAGCCCGAGTTCTTCGCCAACGATGACGTTCGCCAGCATCGCGGCGCCGCCCATGTCGTTGACCAGTTTGCCCATGAAGGCGTTGAGTCTTGTTTCGTCCATCACGAGTGCTCCTGATACAGGATCACCGTCCGATGGCAAAACATTGTCGAGGCATGGGCCGCAGGGCGGTGGTCACAGAAGTGGGCAGGGCACAGCTGACGTCGTCCTGCATTCCCCCTCGACTGGGTCATTAACCAGTCTAGCCGTGCCGGGACAAGCTGCCGATTTTGTGACTCACACAATCCCCCTGTGGGAGCGGGCTTGCTCGCGAATGCGCTGTGTCAGCAGCCTATTAGTTGACTGACACAGCGCATTCGCGAGCAAGCCCGCTCCCACAGGGGATTTGTGATGCTCCATCCCGCCGTTCAGCGCCAGTCGCCGCCCGCTCACAGGTCGCGCACCATCAGCCATTGCTCGTTGTCCCAGGCGCGAAAACCCTCGAGCAGTGTCCAGCCGCGCTTGGCGTAGTAGTCCTGTTTGTTCTGGGTATGCAGATAGAAACGCGCGAAGCCGCGTCGTTTCGCTTCCTCGCTGATGCCTTCGATCAACCGCTCGGCCAGACCCTGACCACGGGCTTCGGGGCTGACGTATACGCAGGCCAGCCACGGGCCGAGATCCGGGCGCAGCGCCAGATCCGCCCGGGCCAGCGCTGCACCGCCGAGCAAACGCTCACCGTCCAGCGCAATCAGGCACGACCAGTCGCCATTGCGCTGGCCGGCAGCGAACTCGTGTTGCCATTCGGCCAGGGGTTGCTCGGCGTATTCATAGGCGAATTGCCGGTGAATCCATTCGGCGTAGTTGTCGCTGTGCTGCAGGTGATCGACGAGCCATTCGAGACGCAGGGACATTGTGGGAGTCCATTCGCGGAAGACGGGAAGGCATAAGAGCCGATTGCCCCCGCCCATGGCAATCCCGACAGTGTTTCGAGGGCTTTACAAAATCCTGCCGCTCATCGGCCCGGTCGCTGTTTTGACGGTGCTTCGGACGATTGACCGGGACGCCGTCGACCCTCGGCGCGATAGTGGGGCGAGTGGGCCAGTCCCCAACCTGCTGCGGAGCACGATTGATGAGCACGCCCATTGATCTGACGGGCCTGAAAGAGCGTCAGAAAGTCGCCTGGGCCAGCGGCGATTACGCAGTGATCGGTACGACCTTGCAGATCGTCGGCGAAAATCTTGCCGAGGCCTGCGACCTGCGTTGCGATGAAGAGGTGCTGGACGTCGCCGCCGGCAACGGCAATGCCACGCTGGCGGCGGCGCGGCGCGGTTGTCTGGTCACTTCCACCGACTATGTCGCGGCGCTGCTGGAACGCGGACAGGACCGGGCGCGGGCCGAGCATCTGGACGTGATGTTTCAGGTCGCCGATGCCGAAGCGTTACCGTTCGCCGACGAGAGTTACGACGCGGTGCTGTCGACCTTCGGTGTGATGTTCGCCCCGGATCAGGCCACGGCTGCGGCGGAACTGGCGCGGGTCTGTCGGCGGGGCGGGCGGATCGGCCTGGCGAACTGGACGCCGGAAGGCTTCGTCGGCCAGATGTTCAAAGTTCTCGGGCGCCATGTACCTCCGCCCGCCGTGGCTCAGCCGCCGTCGAACTGGGGCACTGAAGCTTGGCTGCACAGCCACTTCGACGAACGCCAGTTCCTGCTGCAGGTCACCCGCCGCACGTTCAACTTCCGCTATCGCTCGGCGGCGCATTTCATCGACATCTTTCGCCATTGGTACGGGCCGGTGCACAAAGCCTTCGCGGCATTGCCGCCGGAAAGCGGGCAGGCGCTGGAGAGTGATCTGGCGGATCTGCTGAACCGCTCGAACCGGGTGGGAGAGAAGTCGCTGGTGGTGCCGAGCGAGTATCTGGAGGTGGTCATAACCAAACGCTGAATGTCGGAACAATGCCAAACCCTGTGGGAGCTGGCTTGCCAGCGATGGCGGCCGTCCTGTCAAAACGATGTCGACTGTCAGTCCGAAATCGCTGGCTAGCCAGCTCCCACAGGTATTCGCGCTTGCCCGGGCTGGCGCTATTTCAAATGCGCCCGATCAAACCATTCCAGCGCCGTGCGCCAGACGCAGATGCCGAGGAAGTAAGCCGACATCAGCAGCCACAAACCCATCACCAGCGGATTGATCACCGGGTGATTGAGCACCAGCGACAAGCTGCACAGCAGCCAGATCGCCGTCACCGCGATGTTGATCGGCATGAACCGGCGTACGCGGAACGGGTGGAGAAACTTCATGCGGGTAACGGTCAGCAGCGCCAGGCCAATGATGGTCAGCAAGGTGATCCACGGTCCCGGATTGATGATGTACAGGCACAGCGCAACCACGTTCCACGCGGCGGGGAAGCCGACGAAGTAGTTGTCCTTGCTCTTCATGTTGACGTTGCAGAAGCAGAACAGCGATGACACCAGAATCAGCGACACGCTCAGCAGCAGGGTGTAGTCGGGCAGGGGAATGTAGCGATAGATAAACAGCGCCGGGATGAACACGTAGGTCAGGTAGTCGATGACCAGATCGAGGATCGAACCGTCGAAACTCGGCAGCACCGATTGCACGTTGACCTTGCGCGCCAGCGCCCCGTCGAGCCCGTCGACGATCAATGCCACGCCCAGCCACATCAGGCAATGGGTCGGCTGGTTCTCCAGCAGGGCGAGGGTTGCCAGAAATGCGGTGACCACGCCGGTCGCGGTAAAACCATGGGCGCCCCATGCTTTGAGCCTGGCGATGTGTACGGTCGATATCACAGGGGCGTTCTCCAGATAAATGAAGCAAGCCGGTTATCACCCTTGGGCAAAAAGGGCGCCGGCCAACCGGGTCGGGGTTGCTGCTATCGACCGGTTTTGCCGGGATAAGGTTCACCTCCTTTGAATCTTAGCTGGCCGCACAAAAAATACCTCGGCGAAATCCGCCAGCGGCAGTCGGCGTCAGCCAGACGGTGCTGGCGCGATGGCTGCGGCGGTCTATCGTTGCCTGACGCAGTTATTGCCAATGCCTGAGGACAAGATCATGAACACCAGCGATTTGCTCGAACAACTGCTGCGGGGCCAGGCCTCGGCGGGACAACAAAGTGGCGCCTCGGCTGGCGCGGGTCTGGGTGGATTGGGCGGCTTGCTCGGTAGCCTGTTGGGCGGCGGCGCGAGCACAGGGGCCAGTGGCGCGCAGTCCGGCGGGCTGGGTGGTTTGGGTGGATTGCTGGGTGGCTTGCTTGGCGGCGGTGGCGGCGGTGGATTGGGCGGCGCACTGGGCGGGGCACTCGGTGGCGGCGGTACGCAAAGCCGTTCCGGGGGCACCAATTATGCGGCACTGGCCTCGCTGGGGATGATGGCGTTCCAGGCGTATCAGGCCTGGCAACGCAGCCAGGCATCGGCGGCCCCGCAGCAGATTCCGCCAACCGCAAATCTGCTGGCCGGGCCCGAAGTCGAGGAGCACGGGCATGCTGTGCTGCGGGCGCTGATCGCGGCAGCCAAGGCTGACGGTGAGATCGACGCCCGGGAACGGCAAATGATCGATGAAGAGATTGGCAAACACACCGATGATCCAGGATTGCAGCAATGGTTTAACGCTGAAGTCGCCAAACCGCTGGATGCGAGCGAAGTCGCGCAGGCGGCCAACGGCGACCCGGCCGTAGCCGCCGAAATGTATCTGGTCAGCGTGATTCTGGTGGACGACCAACAGGACGCCGAACGCAACTATCTGGACGAACTGGCCGCTGCGCTGAAAATTGACCCGCAATTGCAGGTGCACCTGGAGCAGCAGGCCAAGGGTCAGATCTGAAGCAAAGGCCAATAATCCCGAACGTCGGCAGGCTACTCTGCGATAACAGGCCAGCCTGCCTTTTTCTCTGTGACTGTCATCGCCTCCTGATCCGGCTTCCCGGATACGTCCTACACACAAAAGCGATTCGCCCGACTGTAGCAATCTGCTGACCCATGCAAAGTCCTGTGTCTGAAAAGACACGAGGACATGTGAATGCCTATCGCGGCCCATCCCGTCGCAATCAGAGGTGCCATCAGAAGGTGGCGGCCATGAAGCAACACCCGGCCATCCTCGACGCCGCCGCAGCCTCCAAGAAACCCTTCGGCTCCCTCGACAGCTGCCCGCTACGGCAAACCCACGTGCAGTTGCTGCCGTTGAG
>NZ_JBIUVO010000006.1:0-124879 GCF_044742995.1 Pseudomonas sp. NPDC087803 | reverse complement strand
CTGCACGAGAAGAGCGCAGATTTCGATTACGGAGCTGCGTCCGCACGTCTGGCCGAGGCTGCAGCTCAGCTGCGCACCGTCCAGCAGATCCGCAAGAAGTTTGGCGGTTAATCCGTCAGCCACTTGTTGTGTGATTGATAAAAAAGGGTAGCCTCGGCTACCCTTTTTTCTTTTCCGATTTTTATAACCCGGTCGCAGTTGCTGACCACCCAGGATTGGTAGCCAGTCATGTCTCTCGAAATCGTTATCCTCGCGGCCGGTCAAGGCACTCGTATGCGTTCGGCACTGCCGAAAGTGCTCCACCCGGTTGCCGGCAATTCCATGCTGGGGCATGTTATCCACAGCGCGCGGCAACTTGATCCACAGCGCATCCACGTGGTCATTGGCCACGGAGCCGATGTGGTACGCGAACGCCTGGCAGCCGACGATCTGAATTTCGTGCTGCAGGACAAACAACTGGGCACCGGCCATGCCACCGCCCAGGCTGTGCCGTTCATCACCGCCGATACCGTGCTGATTCTCTACGGCGACGTGCCGCTGATCGAAGTCGAAACCCTGCAGCGTCTGCTCAAGCACGTCGTGCCGGGCCAGATGGGCCTGTTGACCGTTGAGCTGGAAGATCCGACCGGTTACGGCCGTATCGTACGCGATGCGAACGGCAAGGTCGCTGCCATCGTTGAGCACAAAGATGCCAGCGAAGCGCAACGCGCGATCACCGAAGGCAACACCGGCATCCTCGCCGTCCCGGCCAATCGCCTGGCCGACTGGATGAGCCGCCTTTCCAACAACAATGCGCAGGGCGAGTACTACCTTACCGACGTGATCGAAATGGCGGTCAACGACGGGCTGGTGGTGGCCACCGAGCAACCGCACGACGCGATGGAAGTGCAGGGTGCCAACGATCGCAAGCAACTGTCCGAGCTCGAGCGTCACTACCAGTTGCGCGCCGGGCGCCGCCTGATGGCGCAAGGCGTGACTCTGCGTGACCCGGCGCGTTTCGATGTGCGCGGCGAAGTGAGCGTCGGTCGCGATGTGCTGATCGACGTCAACGTGATTCTTGAAGGCAATGTTGTCATCGAAGACGACGTGGTGATCGGCCCGAACTGCGTGATCAAGGACAGTACCCTGCGCAAAGGCGTAGTGATCAAGGCCAACAGCCACATTGAAGGGGCGATTCTCGGTGAAGGCAGCGATGCCGGTCCGTTCGCCCGTTTGCGCCCAGGCACCGTGCTTGAAGCGCGCGCGCATGTGGGTAACTTCGTTGAACTGAAAAACGCGCGCATGGGCGAGGGCGCCAAGGCCGGGCACCTGACTTATCTGGGCGACGCCGAAATCGGTGCGCGCACCAATATCGGCGCGGGCACTATCACCTGTAACTACGATGGCGCCAACAAGTGGAAAACCGTGCTGGGTGAGGATGTATTCATCGGCTCCAACAACTCGTTGGTCGCACCTGTGGATATCTCGTCCGGTGCAACTACCGCGGCAGGCTCGACCATCACGCAGAATGTGGATAACGCGCAATTGGCTGTAGGTCGGGCGCGGCAGAAGAATATTGATGGCTGGAAGCGGCCGGAGAAGATCAAGAAGAACTGAGTTATCCACAGCAGACCTAATGTGGGAGCGGGCTTGCTCGCGAATGCGCTGCATCAGACACCCATTCAGTGACTGACACTGCGCATTCGCGAGCCAGCCCGCTCCCACATTCCGTGTTCAAAAAAATCTGCATGCCGCTTGACGATTTATGGCCGATAGGTTTTGATTGCTTCCGTTATCTTTCGGATCGAAACTTAAGCCGCTATGTCGAAACGCAACACACCCCAGCGCCGGCACAACATTCTCGCCTTGCTCAATGAGCAGGGCGAAGTCAGTGTGGATGAACTGGCCAAGCGCTTCGAAACTTCGGAAGTTACGATCCGCAAGGATCTGGCCGCGCTGGAAAGCCATGGCCTGCTGCTGCGCCGCTACGGCGGGGCGATTACCATGCCGCAGGAGTTGGTGGCTGAACCCGGCCACAGCGTTTCGAAATACAAACAGGCGATTGCCCGCGCCGCCGTCACCCGCATCCGCGAGCACGCCCGCATCATCATCGACAGCGGCAGCACCACCGCCGCGATGATTCCCGAACTTGGCCAGCAGCCGGGTCTGGTGGTCATGACCAACTCCCTGCACGTCGCCAACGCTTTGAGTGAACTCGAACACGAGCCGGTGCTGCTGATGACCGGTGGCACCTGGGATCCGCATTCGGAGTCCTTTCAGGGCCAGGTGGCCGAGCAGGTACTACGCTCTTACGACTTCGACCAGCTGTTCATTGGCGCCGATGGCATTGATCTGGTACGCGGCACTACCACGTTCAACGAGTTGCTGGGCCTGAGCCGGGTGATGGCGGACGTGGCACGGGAAGTCATCGTGATGGTCGAGGCCGACAAGATCGGTCGCAAGATTCCTAACCTGGAGCTGCCGTGGAGCAGCGTCCATACCCTCATTACCGATGATCGCCTGCCACAAGAGGCCCGCGATCAGATTCAGGCCCGCGGTATCACTTTGATTTGCGCGGCTGTCAGTCAGGAGAAATAAGCATGTGTGGAATTGTCGGCGCAGTTGCTGAACGTAATATCACCGCCATCTTGCTCGAAGGCCTCAAGCGCCTTGAATACCGCGGCTATGACAGCGCCGGCGTAGCGGTTTTCACCAACGATGAAAAGCTTGAGCGCATGCGGCGTCCGGGCAAGGTCAGCGAACTGGAAGCAGCACTGGCCGCACAGCCGCTGGCAGGCCGTCTCGGTATTGCGCACACCCGTTGGGCCACCCACGGCGCTCCTTGCGAGCGTAACGCGCACCCGCATTTCTCCGGCAATATCGCCGTGGTGCACAACGGCATCATCGAGAACCACGAAGCGCTGCGTGAGCAACTGAAAGCGCTGGGTTACGTGTTCACCTCGGACACCGACACCGAAGTCATCGCGCACCTGCTGCACCAAAAGCTCAAGGATCAGCCTGACCTGACCGTCGCGCTCAAAGCCACGGTCAAGGAACTGCACGGTGCGTACGGTCTGGCGGTGATCAATGCACAACAGCCGGATCATCTGGTGGCTGCTCGCAGTGGCAGCCCGTTGGTGATCGGCCTGGGCCTGGGCGAGAACTTCCTCGCGTCCGACCAGTTGGCGCTGCGCCAGGTCACCGACCGCTTCATGTACCTGGAAGAAGGCGATATCGCCGAAATTCGTCGCGATAGCGTGCAGATCTGGGACGTCAACGGCAACGCCGTCGAGCGCCAGACTGTGCAGTACAGCGATGGTGCCGAAGCTGCCGACAAAGGTGAGTTCCGCCACTACATGCTCAAGGAAATCCATGAGCAACCATCTGTTGTGCAACGCACTCTTGAAGGTCGTCTGAGCCCGAACCAAGTGCTGGTGCAGGCTTTTGGTCCACAGGCCGCCGAGCTGTTCGCCAAAGTGCGCAATGTGCAGATCGTCGCCTGCGGTACCAGCTACCACGCCGGCATGGTTGCGCGTTACTGGCTCGAAGAACTGGCCGGCATTCCGTGCCAGGTCGAAGTCGCCAGCGAATTCCGCTACCGCAAAGTGGTGGTGCAGCCGGACACCCTGTTCGTGACCATCTCGCAGTCCGGGGAAACCGCCGATACCCTGGCCGCGCTGCGTAACGCCAAAGAGCTGGGCTTCCTCGCCAGCCTGGCAATCTGCAACGTCGGCATCAGCTCGCTGGTGCGTGAGTCCGACCTGACCCTGCTGACCCAGGCCGGTCGCGAAATCGGCGTCGCCTCGACCAAGGCGTTCACCACGCAACTGGTCGGCCTGCTGCTGCTGACCCTGTCCCTGGGGCAGGTGCGCGGCACCCTGAGCAAGGACGTCGAAGCCACGCTGGTGGAAGAACTGCGTCGCCTGCCGGCTCGTCTGGGCGAAGCGCTGGCGATGGACAGTACGGTGGAAAAGATCGCCGAACTGTTCGCCGAAAAAAACCACACCCTGTTCCTCGGCCGTGGCGCGCAATTCCCGGTGGCGATGGAAGGTGCCTTGAAGCTCAAGGAAATCTCCTACATCCACGCCGAAGCCTACCCGGCCGGCGAGCTGAAACACGGTCCGCTGGCGCTTGTGGATAACGACATGCCGGTGGTCACCGTGGCGCCGAACAACGAGCTGCTGGAGAAACTCAAGTCCAACCTGCAGGAAGTCCGTGCCCGTGGCGGCGAACTGATTGTGTTTGCCGACGAGAAAGCCGGGATGACCAACGGCGAAGGCACCCACGTGGTGCAGATGCCGCACATCCACGACATCCTCTCGCCGATCCTCTACACCATCCCGCTGCAGTTGCTGTCGTACTACGTCGCCGTGCTCAAGGGCACCGACGTCGACCAGCCGCGCAACCTGGCGAAGTCGGTGACGGTGGAGTAAGTCGTCCAAAAGGCTGACTCATTGAAGCTTGTGTCATGTGATGCACAAGAACAGCCCTCCGTTTCGACGGGGGGCTTTTTCTTTTCCGCTATTCGTCTGGCGGTATTTCATGCCGCCGGGTTACCCGATTAAATTCGCCGACCCCCCGTGTACACGGGGTTGCATCGGGGGTATGCGCTGGATGCATTAAAAGTATTCCTTGAAGACATTGGCTGTGAACTGCGAATTATGAAAGATTGATTGCAGTTTTAAGTCAGTGACGCGGAAGGAATCGTGGTGTTTGATTTAGCAAATGGACTTGGCTGCACGGATTTTGGCTGCACGCGTTTATTATCGAGCGCTGATCCCCAATCGGCGCGGTCGGCTTTTTTTCTCTTGCCGTTATTCTCCCGTGTCTCTAACGCACAACAGCGCCTCGAGTTTGTATGTTTGAGGCATGAATGATCGTCGACCAGCAAATAAATATATTAAAGCTGACACTGTCTGCTGGCCTGATGTCAATCAACCAGGACGAATTGACGGTTCATGCGAGTAAGTTGCTTAAAACCATCGACAAGACGTGGTTGATTGAACATCAGGATCAAGTGTTGCGGTCTGTGCACAACAGCAGAATGATGTCGTTCATGGACAGGCTGTTGCCGTTTATCGAAGACTGTCGACTGTCCAAGTTTGTCGAGTTGTATAACGCGCTGATCGCGGTGACTGCCATCAGGCGCTCGCTACTGGAACCGGTATTTGCAGCACTCGCCGAGCGGCATATTGACGTCATGCCGTACAAGGGGATTGATTTTTTTTACAACTATAAATGTTCTGCGCCGCATCGGTTTTTCTCGGACATTGATTTGATCATCAAACGAGAACAACTGGTGGGTGCTGCTGCAGTGTTTAATCGGCTTGGTTTTGTTCAGGGGGACATCCGCAAGGATCGCTTATCCGTGGATGGACGCTCGCTGTCCATGCGGCCATGGCCATCGCTTGACGCGCAGGGGTTGGCCTGGGTTGAGCAGAGCCTCAAGCCATTTGTAATCGTTAACAAGGCTGAACAATTAAGGCCCCATGAAAAGATACTTGCGGAGTACACCGTCATCTTTCAATCGGGACACCCGATGGTCGTCGCCTATATTGATCTTGAGTGGTCAGTCTTGCCGGGAATCGCTGAGCGCGACGTCTGGCGTCGCACCAGAGTTGCCAAAGTAGGTGATGGTACTTATTCAGGTCTGTGTCCAGAACTCTATCTGTGCTCGCTGTTTAACCGAGTCTTTGCCGACTCAAGCGCTTTCGAGGCAGCAGTTGTATATCCGTTTACCGATGCCGTAAGGCTGGTGGTCGCGGGCGGCCTCGATTGGGATTACCTGTGGGAGTTGGCGCAACGCTATTTCCTCGTAATGGTTGTGTCTGAAGGCCTGCTCGAAGTAGCTGCCATCGCCCCGTCTGCGGTGCCGGCAGAGGTCGTGCAGCGCTGTCACGTCCATCAGCAAAAGCATCGGTCATCGTATGAATCGGCGCCGCTTAAAGGATTAAGGTTTATCAATAGCGCTTTTTTGATTGGTACTTGAAAGAGTGTATTCAATAACAAGGATGAGGCTGAAATGCGGATCAACACGCCGAGGCGGAGCAGCGGAAGACTTTGCGTGATAGGGGGGACCGGGCATGTCGGACAGTCTTTGATGTCTTTGCTGGCCGCCTGTCATGAATGGGACGTAGTGTTTTATGTGGAGAAGCATGAGCAAGCCTGTCGTCTGGAGTGCAGTTTTCAGGATCATCTGATCCAGAATTGGCAGATATCCTTTGACCCGACTTCAATTGCCCAGTGCGATACCGTCCTGTTCATTGCCGGTAGCAAAACTTCCGCGACGAGTAACAAGAACGACTTGTACGCCACCAACAAGCTGATTCTCAGTCGTTACCTTGATCTGTTGCACGGCAAAAACAATATTCTGGTAACGAATCCCTGCACGCAGCTAGGTTGGTATGTCGAGTCCGCGGTTGACGCCTTTACCATCGGTATCGGAGTGCAGAATGACTATAACCGTCTTAATTATCAAAAGCCGGATGTCGATTATATTTTGGGTGCGCACAATATTCAGGAGCAGGTTTTTTATGATGCTCAAGGCGTTCGCGTATTTGATGGCTTCTGTAATACCCACTTGTATCAGAGTCATCGTGAAACGCAGGATCGTTATGTCGGGGACCGTCTGTTCGAGTTACTGAGAGATGAACTGCATCAGGATGAGTACTTCAAGTGGTGGAAAATGCAGCGTTACCACTCAGTCGCCAATCATTCCAGTTATTCCTGCGCACGCGCCATTATTCAGGTACTTAATTATATTTCAGGGGCGCGCGAAGAAAAAATTCATGGAGAGATCCGCGTGACTCTGGACTCGGGCGAGAGCGTATTTGTTGGTGTGCCGATTGCCAATGACAAGCTTTACTGTTCGTCGGGGGTACTTGAGTCATTTTTAAATAACAAGGAAGCGTACTTTGACAAATACAGACTCTCGTGAATTTAACTTGAATTACTATGGTTTGGTTGATCTCCAGATACGTTGTACTGGCGAGCGCGATACTGAACGCTTCAATCAAATTTTTTTGGACTATCTTTCGCCCTTCTTGCGTGTTCAGGCACCCGCGAGCGTTGCGCATTACACCATCGTGTTGCGTCAGGGAGAATTTGATCCGGTCGGGCCGGATTGGCAGCCCATGACATTTTTGCTGGACGATGCCGTCACGGATTTTCGTTTCGGCGTTGAAAAGCATTACTCGCCGACCCGACGGGATATTTTCAATCCGTTGAACGGAACGCTGTTCAGTCTTTCCGGTTCGCAGATCGAGATTGTTTATGTCACTGAAGAGGCCCTGGTCAAGGATGTTCAACGGGTCATCAAGCAATTGTTGATCACTGAAATCGAAAATGCCGGTGGTGCCGTATTGCACGCTTCGGCGTTTTCCCTGCGAGGCCGGGCTATCTGTTATGTCGGGGAGAAGGGGCAAGGGAAGACCACTTGCCTGCTGGAATCGTTAAAAGCCGAAGGCGCCAGGTTCATCACCAATGATCGTTTGCCGATCGTGCCGATTGGCGGGAAATTTCATGTTTTAGGCTGGTTCGAGGAACTGCGACTGGTCCAACCATCCGGTGGCAAGAAAAAGAAACTGAGGGTGCTGGAACTGTGTAATTCGCAACAGATAGAGACGCAGCCGGTGCCCCCTGAACTCATCGTATTACCCGATTGCCTGGGTAAGGTAGAGGACGCAAAGAACGCTCGGGAGATCGTTGAGGGGCAGTTGCTGACACCCGTCGATCCGCAGCGCCCGAAATGGCTCGGGTACTCCAGATCACTCGATTTCGACCCAAATTCCCTATTCGATGCGCTGCCTTTGAAACGTCTCGAGTGGACGTACAAGGAGCACGACGCGCTGTTCGGCAAGATTCAGGAGGCCGTGACCAGTGTATGACCTTGTCCTGATCGCCGGGCCCTGCAGGAGCGGGACTACTTTTGTCTTCAATGCTTTATCGCACGGGGACTTTACGGGTGTTTTCCAACCGTTGAAACATCAGATCCGCTGTGCCCTCAGCGGCCATTCGAGTGAGATGAAACTGGAACAATATGCCGGTCATCGCGTGGTTGTAAAAGAAGCCTTTGGGCCTTACCGCCTGGAGGAAGCCGATTACGATCCGGTGCAGAAAACGATCGAGCTGTTCCAGGCGGAGAAGGTTCTGCTGGTGCTTGTATTACGTTCGCCGCAGGAATGTCTGGCGTCCTGGGAGAAAGCGTTCCATTCGGACAGTCCGGTCAGCGATCAGGTGTTCAACCAGGCTTATCTGAACACATTGCGGTTGCAGCAGAAGTACGCCGGGCAGGTCGATGTTGAAACGCTGATACTCGAGCAGCAACAACATTTCACTCGCACGCTTGAAGACATTCGGACGCGGATCGGTGCGTCGGATCCAGGTCAAGGTTATCGCAATTATGTGAAACACCGGGATCCGCCCGGCTATGAAGTTCACGGGCTGTTGGATAAGGCGCTGAAAGGTAAAGACTACAACGCTGCTTATGTCTCGACCGATAAAGCCACTGTGGATGTGTCACGAATAGCCCTGGCACTGCAGTGCTATGGCGAAGCCACACGCAATCTGAAACTGCCGAGTGAGAGCCATCATGGGTTTTGAAGTGTTGAACAGGCTTTTTCCCGAGCGCCGTAGCGGAATTCGTAAGGACGAACTGTTTATTTTTGCCGGCCCCTGCGTTGTCGAAAACGAATCGGTCACTTTGCGAATTGCCGAAACGCTCGCCGATATTCGTCAGGCCTGCGAAATCGATATCGTATTCAAAGCCAGTTTCGTCAAGGCCAACCGAACTTCCGTCAACAGTTTTACCGGGCTCGCGCTCGATCAGTCGCTGAACATCCTGCAGAAGGTCAAAACACAGTTCGGGTTGAAGATTCTGAGCGATGTACACGAGTACACCGATCTTGATGAAATCGCCGATGTCGTTGATGTCCTGCAGACCCCGGCGTTTCTCGTAAGGCAAACGGAGTTTCTGAAGAAAGTCGCGGCCGCTGGTAAACCGATAAACATCAAAAAAGGTCAGTTTCTCAGTCCGGGCGAGATGCTCAGCGTCGTCGACAAGGTGCTGTCTTTCGGTAACAGCGATTTGCTGGTGTGTGAGCGTGGCAGTTCGTTTGGCTACAACTATCTCGTCAACGATTTTCGTGGGATGCAGCAGTTGATGAGTGCCGGGCAGCCGTTGGTATTCGATGCAACGCATTCGGTTCAACGCCCTGGTGCCTTGGGTGACAGCTCTGGAGGTGATGGCCGATATGCCCCCCGACTGGCCAAGGCGGCAGTGGCCCTGGGGGTAGACGGGGTCTTTCTGGAAACGCACCCGGATCCAGCCTCGGCGTTGAGTGATGGTCCGAACATGATCCCCTTGTCGATCATCAAACAGTTGCTGGGTGAGCTGAAAGAACTCCATCAGGTGGTCAAAGGGCAGTCTGCCTACGCCTGATACAAGACGCTTCCCATCCCGTCATTCATACCTTTATCAGCAACAAGGAGCGCGCTGTGGATTGGCAAAGCTGGCATGAGAATTACCGGAGTTTTTCTCCGTTGCAACTTCGTCTGGAGGAGGTCTGCCAGCAGGTTACCGAAGCAATCAACGCGGTTGCACCGTCACGGGTGCAGGTATTGAGCCTTTGCGCAGGCGATGGACGCGATCTGCTCAAGGCATTGCAATCGGGGCATACGAGCAAAGAAGTGGATGCCACGTTGATCGAACTGGATCCGGGTCTGGTTGAACAGGGGCGCAAGGCGTTCGCTGAACACGGCTTGAGTGATTCTGTGCAGTTCCGCTGTGCAGATGCGACGTCGTTTGCCACCTATCAGGGCTTGCCCAAGGCTGACATCGTCATGGTTTGCGGAGTCTTCGGCAATGTACGGGGCCCGCACGTGCAACAGCTGATTTTTTCGCTGAAGGCTTTTTGCCGTCAGGGGGCGCGGGTTATCTGGACACGAAGTCTCAATGAGTTTGACGACGGCGAAACAGCGGCACAGGAAATAAGAGGCTGGTTTGCGCAGGCCGGTTTTCAGGAGACGGTTTTTACCCGTACCCCGGAAGGTACTTTTGCCGTAAGCAGTGTCGCGTATGGCGCAGAGCAGACGCCATTGCCATCCACCGGCCGGATGTTCGAATTTTCCGCGTTCTGGGAAGTGCACTGATGGTCGTCTGCGCGGTACCTGAACCTCACAGGCTCTGGTACCTCTCAGGCGCAATATCGCGGGTTTTGATCGAAGCGCGATAGCAATCGACGATGCGTGCAGGGACAGAAAACTGCAGCGGTGGGCTGGCATTTTATGATTGCGTTTATGCTGTTTTCGGCTCAGTTCCTAGTGGTCGGCAACCTGTTGATTATGCCGGTGCTGCTGTTGGGGGTTCAGGAAGAACTTGCCTTGAATGCCTGGTCGACGGGGCTTTTGTTGGCGGCGTTTCCAGCGATGGCGTTTGTCAGCAACCTGTTTGTTGGCCGGGTCATTGACCGGATCGGTCGGCCGCTGAGTGTGCTGACGGGGTTGTTTACGGCTGCCGGGTGCTTCCTGATGATGTGTATGGCAACCAATGGCACGGTTGCGATTGTGTCGCGAGCGCTGACCGGTCTGTGCATGCCATTGATTGGCGCGAGCCTCTATGCGGTTATTGCTGATGTCTACTGCGCCAGATCGCGGATTCGAATCACCTCGCTGGTGAGTACGGCCGCCTCCCTGGCGGGACTGATTATCTTGCCGATAGGCGCCTGGTTTTCCATTCCATCGAAATGGCAGTACGTATTTCTGACCTTTTCCATCGCGTGCTTGTGCCTCGGTTTGATCTGCTATTTTGCCTACTACCGCCAGTACGCCAGCAACCGGTTGAGCGGTGCGACCGGCAGACAAGGCGCTGTACGGCTATATCAAGAGGATGCGGCGCTGCGAAGTTATGCCCTGTGGTACTGGTTTCAGGGGTTTGCCTATTTCGCGTTGATGTCCTGGATACCCGCCTGTTTTCAGCGACTTTTGGGGGGCGGGCAGTCCAGCGTCGTGCTATTTGTTGGCGGCTTGGGCGCGGTTCTGGGAGCAGGGTGTCTGGCGATGGTAGCGGGCAAACGGGCTGGATTTTTTCATATTCTGCTCGGGGTCAGCGGTATGGCTGTTTTGAGTCTGCCCGCTTCTGTGCAGGAACTATGGGCAGTCTCGGCGGCATGGTTTATCTATAACGCCTGTCGGCAATTGTTATCCGCCCATATCCTGTCAGGCGCGAACGCTCGCTGTGGCAACGCTGACCGTGGGGTGTTGAATGCAACGATGAGTGTGGGCTATCAGGCGGTCGGAGCCGCCGCTGCATTTCTGACGGCACAAGTGCCGTTTGCGCCGTACTCACTGTCCATAATCTGTATCGTTGTCACCCTGACGATCTTGCCTGGCTTTTACTTCTACAGAACTCTGGGCCGTGCGGACGCGCTGTGAGGTGTCGTCGGGTTGCATCCCATAGGGTCGCCATTTCGATGGCGATTTTTTTAGCCGCTCCGAGGTGATGATGGATCGCTTCCAGGAAATGCACATCTTCGCCACCGTTGCTCAGGAGCAAGGTTTCTCCGCGGCCGCGCGACGCCTGGGGTTATCGGCGGCGAGCGTGACACGTGCGGTGGCGGCGCTGGAGCAGCGCATCGGTACACAGTTGCTGATTCGCACGACGCGCACTGTGCACCTCAGTGAGGCCGGGCAGCGTTATCTGGAAGACTGTCGGAGAATTCTCGCCGAGGTGCAGGAAGCCGAGGATTCGGCGGCCGGCAGTCACGCCCAGCCCCGTGGGCAATTGACGGTGACCGCGCCAGTGTTGTTCGGCGAGCTGTTCGTCACGCCGTTGATGGTCGGGTATTTGACGCAATACCCGGACGTTTCGATCAATGCGCTGCTGGTCGATCGGGTGGTGAGCATGGTCGAGGAGGGCATTGATGTCGCGGTGCGCATCGGTGACTTGCCGGACAGCAATCAGCACGCGATCCGTGTCGGCGAGGTGCGGCGGGTGATCTGTGCTTCGCCGGCCTATCTGGCCCGGCAAGGTCGGCCCGAGCATCCGCAAGCTCTGGCCGGCGCGCCGGTGGTGGCGACTTCATCCATCGGTCAGCTACGCAGTTGGCCGTTTATGGATCAGGGCGAAGCCATCAGTGTGCGGCCCGAACCGAGACTGGTGGTCACCGCCAATCAGGCAGCGATTGCCGCGGCCTGCCTGGGGTTGGGGCTGACGCGGGTATTGTCCTATCAGGTCGCCGGCAAGGTGGCATCCGGTGAACTGGAAATTGTTCTCGCCGACTTCGAACTGCCGCCGCTGCCGATCCATGTGGTGTATCAGGGCGGGCGCAAGGCGCCGGCGCGGGTGCGCAGTTTTGTCGACTATGCGGTGAAGGTGTTGCGTGAGCATCCGGCGCTGCAGAACGGGGCGTTATTTCATCAGGTGAAATAATCGTTTGCGATTGCTGGTGATTCTGTTGCTTTGGGGATAGGTGGAAGATGGCTTCCACGGCGCTGCCATCCCGAAACGGCGCCACCTCCCGCGGAGCCGACCATGCAAGCGATCAAACTCTACAACTTCCCACGCTCCGGCCACGCCCACCGGGTGGAGCTGATGCTGTCCCTGCTGCAACTGCCGACTGAACTGATCCTGGTCGATCTGGCCAAGGGGGAGCACAAGCAGGCGCCGTATCTGGCGATCAACAGTTTCGGTCAGGTGCCGGCGATCGACGACGGCGGTGTGGTGCTGGCCGATTCCAATGCGATTCTGGTTTATCTGGCGCTCAAGTACGGCCAGGGCCGGTGGCTGCCGACCGATCCGCTGGGCGCTGCGCGGGTCCAGCGCTGGTTGTCGGTGGCGGCGGGTCCAATCGCTTTTGGGCCGGCGGCAGCGCGTCTGGTCACGGTATTTGGCGCACAAATGAACGCGGAAGAACTCATCACCCGCGCGCACAACCTGCTCAAGGTGATGGAGCTGGAACTGGGCAAGACCGCCTATCTGGCCGGCAGTGAGCCGACCATCGCCGACGTTTCCGCCTATAGCTACATTGCCCATGCGCCGGAAGGCAACGTGTCGCTGGACGATTACGCCAATGTGCGTGCGTGGCTGGCGCGAGTCGAAGCCTTGCCCGGTTTTGTCGGCATGCCGCGTACCGTGGCCGGTCTGCAAAAGACTGCCTGAGAACCAGGCCCGCTCTGATCAAGTTATCCACAGTGCGCCAGCGGCGCGGGGAGAGGCGTGATGGAACATTCACCGTGGCACGCTGGCGAGCAACAGTTACAAGCCCATGTGGGTGTTGCCGAACGCATGGAGGCCTTCGGGCGTAAGGTGATTCGCAGCTGGATGCCGGACCAGCACCGTGAGTTCTATCAGCAATTGCCCTTCGTGCTGTACGGCGCCGTCGATGCCGATGGGCGCCCATGGGCCAGTGTGCTGGAAGGTGCGCCGGGGTTCGCGCATTCGCCTGACCCCGAGCACCTGCATTTTGCCAGTCAGCCCGCGGCCGATGATCCGGCGCAGCTGCGCAATGGCGAGCCGATCGGTTTGCTCGGCATTGAGTTGCATACCCGCCGGCGCAATCGCCTCAACGGGCATGTTGGCAATCTGACCGCGCAGGGTTTCGAGGTGAGCGTGGATCAGGCGTTCGGCAACTGCCCGCAATACATCCAGCTGCGCCAGTTTCAGCGCGTAGCGCTGACGGATCCGCAGACGCGCCCGGCGCAATCGCTGAACGGTCTCGATGAGGCTGCCAGCGCGTTGATCGCAGGCGCCGATACGTTCTTCGTCGCCAGTTATGTCGATGTCGACGGTCAGCGTGCGTTGGATGTTTCCCACCGTGGTGGCCAGGCCGGTTTCGTGCGCGTGGAGGGCAATCGTCTGACCATCCCTGACTTCGCCGGCAACCTGCACTTCAACACGCTCGGCAATCTGCTGCTCAACCCCAAGGCTGGTTTGCTGTTCATCGACTTTTCCACAGGTGAGTTGCTGCAACTTAGCGGGCGCACCGAAATCATCCTTGAAGGGCCGCAGATCGAGGCCTTTCAAGGTGCGGAACGGCTGTGGACCTTCGAGGTGGAGAAACTGGTGCGACGCCCGGCGGCACTGGCCTTGCGTTGGCGCTTTGACGGCATGTCGCCGACCAGTTTGTTGACCGGCACCTGGGCTCAGGCCGATGCACGCTTGCAAGCCAAAGCTCTGGGCGATCGCTGGCGGCCGCTGCGGGTGACCCGCATCGAAAGGGAGAGCCAGCACATCCGCTCGATTTATCTGCAACCGGATGATGGCGCGGGAATGCCGGTGTTTCAGGCCGGTCAGCATCTGCCGCTGCGCTTCAATCTGGGCGGTGAAACGCATATCCGCACCTACAGCCTGTCGAGTGCGCCGTCGGATGATTTCCTGCGCATCAGCGTGAAACGCGAGGGCCTGGTTTCAGGACATTTGCACCAGCAGATCCGGGTCGGCGATGTCCTCGAGGCAAGAGCGCCACAAGGGCACTTCACGGTGGCGCCGCTGGAGCAACGACCACTCGTACTGCTGGCGGCGGGCGTTGGCATCACCCCCTTGCTGTCGATGCTGCGTGAGGTGATTTATCAAGGTCTGCGCACCCGCAGGATCCGGCCGACGTGGTTGCTGCAGAGTTCGCGCAGCCTGGCCGATCAGCCATTTCGCCAAGAGCTGGATCGGTTGCTGGAAAACGCTGGCGATGCGGTACGGGTGATGCGTTTGCTCAGCCAGCCGGAAGCCGATGTGCGCGAGGGCGAAGATTTCGACCGCCATGGGCGCATTGATGGCGCACTGCTGCGCGATCTGCTGGAGGTCGAGGATTACGACCAGATCGATTTCGCTGTCTGCGGTCCCGGCGCTTTTACCCAAAGCGTTTACGACAGCCTGCGCGATTTGGATGTGCGCGATGCGCAGATTCATGCGGAAACCTTTGGCCCGTCGACGCTCAAGCGCCAGCCGGACCCGGATGCGCTGACCATCGAGCAGCCACCGGCGGCCATCGTCTCGGTACCGGTAGTGTTCGAACGCTCCGCGAAGGAAGCGCGCTGGCAGCCGGACGGCGGCAGTCTGCTGGAACTGGCGGAAAGCCGCGGATTGCGCCCAGAGTTCAGTTGCCGTGGCGGTTCGTGCGGCACCTGCAAGACGCGCTTGATCAGCGGCGCGGTGAATTATCCACAGCCGCCGGCAGACATGCCGGAAGCGGGACAGGTGCTGATCTGCTGCGCGGTGCCGGCGCAAAGTGAGCGGCCGTTGGTGCTGGACCTGTAATGCCCCCCCTGTAGGAGCTGCCGAAGGCTGCGATCTTTTGATCCTGGGTTTTTAAAATCAAAAGATCGCAGCCTTCGGCAGCTCCTACAGGGGATTGATGTGTTGTGGCACGTCAGGCGTAGGACAGGTCTTTCTCTTCCAGCAGCTCCTGATACAGCTCGGTCCACTTGCGGCCCATTTCATCGGCGGTGAACAGCTGCCGGTAACGCGCCTCGGCCTTGATGCCCATGGCCGCCGCGCGCTCCGGGTTTTCCCAGAGGGTGCGCATCGCCTCGCGAAAGGCCAGTGGATTGCTCGGTGGCACCACCAGCCCGGTTTCGTTGTGGATATTGATGTAGCTGGTGCCGGTACCGATTTCGCTGGAGATCATCGGTTTGCCGTACATCGCGCCTTCGAGCAGCGAAATGCCGAACGCTTCGGAACGCAGGTGCGAGGGAAACACAATGGCGTAGCTCAATTGCAGCAGGGCGACTTTGTCTTCGTCGCCCAGGCGCCCAAGGAAGTGAATATTGCGCAGACCCAGTGCCTGGGCCTGGGCGTGCAGCTCCAGCTCAAGCGGCCCGGCGCCTACGATCACCACCGGATAATCCACGTCCTTCAAGGCGTCGAGCAGGATGTGCAGACCCTTGTAATAACGCATGACTCCGACGAACAGGAAAAACTTATCCCCAAGCTGCTGACGCCAGCGATTCATCCGTTCGCTGTCCGCCTGTGGATAACCGGCCTTGTTCAAACCGTATGGAATCACTCGGGTCTTGTCCTGGAACTGTTGCAACACGTCGCTGGTGTGCAGGTAGTTCGGCGAGGCCGCGACAATCCGGTCGGCGCTGGCGAGGAAGCGGTTCATCAGCGGCCGGTAGAGTTTGAGCAGATGCTTCTGACGGATGATGTCCGAGTGGTAGGTCACTACGCTCGGTTTGTTCATGCCGCTGGCGAAATGCACCAGGTCCATGAACGGCCAGGGGAAGTGGTAGTTGACCACATCGGCCTCGGCGGCCAGTTCGCGGAACTGTTTGAACACGCTCCAGGAAAAACCGGTGGAGGCGAATTGGATGTCGAGTCGGGCGCGGTGCACTTCGTGTTGGCCGAGTTGCACCACGGGCGGGGTCGGGTCGGCGCTGAGGGTCAGCACCTGGCCGTCGATGCCGTGATGCGCGCCGCTTTCGCAGAGCTGGAAGATCACTTGTTCGATGCCGCCGACCGAATCCGGCAGGTACGTCTTGAAGAAATGAAGAACTCGCATTCAGCCTCCCATGGCCTGGCGGTAGGCACCGGCGGTGGCCTGTGCGCAACGTTCCCAGGAAAAAAGCCGCGTCCGGTGCAATCCGGCTTCTCGGCAGGCCTGCCAATGCGCTTGATCGTCGATCAGGCGATTCAGCGCATCGCGCAAGCCGTGTGCATCGTCAGGTTCAATATAGTTGCCCGCCGCGCCGGCGACTTCCGGCATGGCTGAAGAACGGGTGAGGATCACCGGGGTGCCGCTGGCCATCGCCTCCAGCACCGGCAGCCCGAAGCCTTCATACAGTGACGGAAACACCAGCGCGCGGGCGCCGGCCAGCAGCTGCGCGAGCTGTTCATCCGGCAGATAGCCGAGCAGGCACACGTGCCCTGAGGCCAGGGCCTGGCGCAGTTCGTCGCTGAACTGCGCCTGTTGCCAGCCGGCCATACCGACGATCAGCAGCGGAAAGCGCTGGCGCACGGCGTCCGGCAGCAGGGCGTGGGCACGCAGGGCCAGGCTCAGGTTCTTGCGCGGTTCGAGGGTGCCGACGCACAAGAAGTACTCTCTCGGCGCAACGGCGTGGGCTTTGAGCACCGCCTCGATGGTGTGCGGCTCCCGTGGATGAAAACGCTCGGCCACACCCAGTGGCGCCACCACGAAACGCTCGGGCGGCAGACCAAAATAAGCCTGCGCCTCGTTGGCAATCGCCTGCGAGTCGGTGACGATCCGGTGCGCCTGTTGCACGCCAGCAGCCAGGCGCCGTTCGATTTCCTTGAGGCGCGCCGCCGGTTGGCTGTCAGGAAAATGCAGGTGGGTCAGGTCGTGCAGGGTGATCACGGTCGGGCCGTCGAAGGCCAGCGGCCACAGGCTCGGTTCGTGATACAGGTCGATGTCTTGCGCACGGCCCTGATCGAAGCGTTTCTGTTCCAGCCAGCGCCGCGCCTGATAGGCCCCGGGGATCTGCCGCAGCAGCGGCGTCAGGCGTGAATAGCCGGGCATGGCCGCTTCCGGCAGCGCCGAGCTCCAGCCCCAGCCGTGGAACAACGCCACCTCGACATCGGTGGTGCTGCGCAAGGCGTGGACCAGTTCGGCGACGTAGTGGCCGATGCCGGTGCGTGGCGCCTGAAGAATCCGTGCGTTAAGAGCAATGCGCATGTTGGCTCTCGGGTGTCGACAACGAACCGTTGAGGTTGCGCTCGATGCGCTGCACCAGTTGCGCGCTGGCTTCGCGCCAGCTCAGCCAGCGCCATTGGTCCAGATTCATGGGTGCCGGAAACTGCCCCGAGCGCTCCATCCCGATCACCAGATCAGTGAGGCTCTGCGGGTTGTGCAGATCGAAATACGCCATGTAATCGCCGCCGATTTCGCGGAACACCGGGATGTCGCTGGCCATCGCCGGCAGCCCGCGTTGCATGGCTTCCACCAGGGGCAGGCCGAACCCTTCGACATGCGACGGGAACACCAGCGCCGTGGCGTGGGAATAGGCGTGCTCAAGGCTTTTGTCCGAGAGCGTGTTGAACATGAACAGCCGGCGGTTGAGTTGTGGATGCTGACGGATCCGTTCGATCAGCGCATCGCACTTCCAGCCGATTTTCCCGGCAATGCACAAGCGCGCCGTGGAACCAGCCGCCCAGGCACGTTCGAAAGCATCGAGCAGGTAGGTGTGGTTCTTGCGCGGCTCGATGGTGCTGACCATCAGGAACACCGGCTCCGGGGTCTTGAACAGGTTCAGCAGGTTGCGATCGACCTCCGCTGCGGCGTCGGTCAGGTCCAGCTCGGAACCGAGGTGGAAATAGTCGAACCAGCGCTGCTGCACCTGTTGCGTACCGATCCGGCGCAGCATCTCCTGACGCACCTGATCGCGAATGGTGGTCGAGATCGCGACATAGCCATCGGCGGTGCGCGCAATCCAGTCGAACCAGTCGTTGAACACCTTGACCAGACCCGCGTCGCAAAACTGCGGATGGGTCAGCGGGATCAGGTCGTAGATCACCGACACGATACCGACGCCGTCGCGTTTGAGTTGTTCGGCCAGGGGGAAAAAGTTGGCGTGCCAGGACGAATCGAGCAACACCAGTTGATCGCCGGCCCGATGTTGCAACGGCACACAGCGTTCGGGAACGGGCTTGCCCTTGAGCAGGCGCCCGAGCACGCGCATCGGCAGGCTGAAACAGGCGAACGCGGTGAGTCGGCAGAGCACGTACAGCACTCGCCGGGCGAAATGCGACTGGCTGAACGGCCGCCGCCGCTCCAGCGCGCGATGCCGCAGCCAAAAGCCGTTGGCCCACTGTTCGAGTTTCACCCGCAGGCTGGTCAGGTTGATTGTCGGGGTCTTGATCGGCGCCAGGCTTTTCACCTGATACAGGGCGCCGTCGAGCATTACCACCGGAATGCATTCGCGCTCGCCGTCGGCGGCGGGCAACTGTTGAATGACGTTGCGCACCACCCGCTGAATGCCGGAGTTGGCCGACGGGTGTTCGAAGACGTAGGTGCACTCCACCAACAGTCGTGTCATCGCGAGATCTCCCTGTCTGGCTGCGGCTTTGTGTGTGCGCTGGAGCGGCGGATGTCGGTTCGGGCTTGCAGCCACGAGCAGCCGACGAAGTCTTCCTGACGATTGTTGATGACGTGGAACACCAGACCGTAATCGCGCCATTCGAAGTTGCGATCCAGATGCGAATCCAGGCGCGACAGGCTCAGTGCCACCGAATAGCTGCCCTTGCCCAGACGCATGTCGAAGGCGAAGCGGAAGGTCACCTGTTCACCGGCACTCAGGTCGCTGATCGCCTGATCCTGACGGTGGGTGTTGATGCCGTAGATCGCCTGGCCGAGGCGATCCTTGATCAGAAAGCCCAGCACCAGCCGTTCGATGTCCTCGCGCACTTCGGTCTGTACTTCCAGCACCACCGGCTGACCGACTTCCGCCACCTCCAGGCTACGGCCCTGAGCGTCGAGCAAACGTACACTGACGATCCCCGCCTCACCGGTGCCGGAAATGGTCTGCACCTGGCCGTTGGCGAGCATTTCCTGGCGCACGATCTGCCCCTCGCGCTGGGCGAGCATGGCGTTGTAGTAGTCCATGACTTCTTCGGGTTTGCCCTGCATGGCCAGACGGCCGTTCTCCAGCAGGATCGCGGTGTCGCAGATCGACTGAATCGCCGAGCGGTCATGGGACACGATCAACAGGGTGGTGCCGGCCTTGCGGAAGTTGCGGATGCGCTCAAAACTTTTGTGCTGGAAGTAGGCATCGCCCACTGACAGCGCTTCATCGACGATGAGGATGTCCGGGCGCCGGGCGGTGGCAACACTGAAGGCCAGGCGCATCTGCATGCCGCTGGAGTAGGTGCGCACGGGATGGTCGATGGCTTCGCCGATTTCGGCGAAGCTTTCGATCTGCGGCATCAGCGCCTCGATCTCTTCGACCTGCATGCCCAGCAACTGCCCGGCCATGAACGCGTTCTGGCGGCCGGTGAAGTCCGGGTGAAACCCCATGCCCAGTTCCAGCAGCGCGGCGACGCGGCCTTGCAGTTGAATCTGGCCGCAGCTCGGTTGCGTGGTGCCGGTGATCATTTTCAGCAGGGTGCTTTTGCCCGCGCCGTTGACCCCGACGATGCCGACCGCTTCGCCGGGCTGAATCTCGAAATCGATGTCCTGCAGGATCCAGTGCAAATGGTGCCGTGTGCGCGAAAACGGCACCAGCCATTCGAACAACCGGCTCCAGCGATTGGGATATTGCTTGTAGGCCTTGCCCAGGCCACTGACGCGTATGTGTCCCATCAGAGTTCATCCACCATTTCGCCGACACGTTGCCGGAACAGGCGCAACGCCATGGCGCAGAACAGCAGGCCGATGATCAGCAACGGCAGCAGCGACGGCCAGTTCGGCCACTGGTTGTAGAGGAACACGTTCTGGTAACTGGTCATCAGCGCCGTCATCGGATTGAGGCTGATCAGGTGCTGAATGCCCGGCGGCAGGATCGACAGCGGGTAAACGATCGGCGTCAGCCAGAACCAGAACTGCAGGCAGATGCCGAACATCTGCCCGACATCGCGGAAGAACACATTGAGGATGCCGAGGATCATCCCCAGCCCGGCGGCGAAGATCACCTGCACCAGCAACAGCGGAATCAGCGCCAGCAGCGCCATGCCGGGCAGGCGTCCGCTGATCAGCAGAAAGCCGAAGAACAGCGCGAGAATGATCGCGAAGTTGATCCCGGCGTTGAGCAGTGCAATCACCGGCAGGCAGATGCGCGGGAAGCTGATTTTCTTCAGCAGGTTGGCGTTTTCCAGAAACATGCTCTGGCTGCGCGAGGTGATTTCCGCGAACAGCCCCCAGGTCAGCAGGCCCGCGCACAGGTACACGCTGTAGGCCAGGCCGTCATCCACCCCCGGCAGGCGCGCGCGCATGATCTGGGAAAAGATCACCGTGTACACGACGATCATCGACAACGGGTTGAGCACGGTCCACAGCGCGCCGAACAGCGAATTGCGATAACGCGCCTGAAACTCCCGCTTGACGCTGCCGAGGATGAATCCGCGGTAGCTGCGCAGCGAGCGATACAGGGAAAGCAGCATCAAACCGTCCTGCCGTATTGGTCTTCGAAACGCACGATATCGTCTTCGCCCAGGTATTCGCCGCTTTGCACTTCGATGATCACCAGGTCGATCACGCCGGGGTTTTCCAGGCGATGCCGGTGGCCGGCGGCAATGAACGTCGATTCGTTCTTGGCCACCAGATGGGTACCGGTACCGTTGTTGGTGACCTTGGCCATGCCTTCAACCACCACCCAGTGTTCGTTGCGGTGATGGTGCATTTGCAGCGACAGCTTGCCGCCGGGCTTGACCACGATGCGCTTGATCTTGAAGCGCGGGCCTTCCTCAAGCACGGTGTAAGTGCCCCACGGACGGCTGACCGTACGATGCAGGCGATAGGCTTCGTGGGATTTGTCCTTGAGCTGCTTGGCGACCCGCCGCACGTCCTGGGCGCGGTCGGCGTGGGCCACCAGAACGGCGTCGGCGGTGTCGACGATGATCAGGTTATCCACACCGACGGCGGCCACCAGCCGGCCTTCGCTCTGTACGAAGTTGTGATGGCTGTCGATGAAGATTGCTTCGCCGCTGGCGCGATTGTGGTCGGCATCCGCCGGCACCAGCGCCGCCACAGCGCCCCACGAACCGATGTCGCTCCAGTCGAAACCGGCGGGCACCACCACGACTTTTTCCGAGCGTTCCATCAGCGCATAGTCGATGGAGATGTCGGTGATTTCAGCAAACAATGTCGCCGACAGTTCCTGTTGCAGGCAGCCGACGGTTTCTACCGGAGCACTGGCCGCCATGCACGCGCGGGTCTGTTCCAGCAGCTGCGGGGCATGCAGTTGCAGCTCGTTGATCAGCGTCGCGGTGGTAAAGCAGAACATGCCCGAGTTCCACAGAAAGTTGCCGCTTTCCAGGTAATGCGTGGCGGTTTGCAGGTCGGGCTTTTCCACGAAACGCTGCACTTTCGCCGCGCCTTTGGCATCCAGCGGTGCGCCGGTTTCGATGTAGCCGAAGCCGGTTTCCGGCGCGGTCGGCACCACGCCGAAGGTCACCAGGTAACCGTCCTTCGCCAGATTGACCGCGTGTTCGACCGCGCTCTTGAGGGCGTCCTGATTGACGATCAAATGGTCGGCGGGCATCACCACCATGATTGCGTCGTCACCGTGCAACGCCTGCAGCGACAGGGCAGCGGCGGCAATCGCCGGGGCGGTGTTGCGCCCGCTCGGCTCCAGCAGGAAGTGCCCGCGATGGCGCGACACGTGGGCCGCGCAATAGTGATCCTTGCTCTGAAAGTAGTACTCGCGGTTGGTCACCGTGACAATGTCGCCCCAGCCGTCGAGCAATGCTGCCGCCCGCTGGTAGGTCTTGCCCAGCAACGACTGGCCGTCGGGCAGGGTCATGAACGGCTTGGGATGGCCCTCGCGGGACACCGGCCACAGACGAGTACCGGCACCGCCGGACAGAATCACGGGGATCAGCATGACCTACTCCTTGGCGACGCGTTTCATGTCCGCATCCATCATCATGCGGATCAGGGTGTCCAGATCGGTTTTCGGCTTCCAGCCCAGTACGCGCTGAGCCTTGGCCGGGTTGCCGAGCAGCACTTCGACTTCGGCCGGGCGGAAGAACGCCGGGTCGATCTTCACGTAATCGCGGTAGTTCAGACCGACGTGATCGAAGGCGATGCGGCACATCTCGCGCACGGTGGTGGTGACACCGGTGGCGACCACGAAATCATCAGGCTTGTCCTGTTGCAGCATCAGCCACATGGCTTCGACGTAATCACCGGCAAAACCCCAGTCGCGTTTGGCGTCGATGTTGCCCAGGGCCAATTCCTGCTGCTTGCCCTGCTTGATGCGGGCGGCGGCGTCGGTGACTTTGCGGGTGACGAACTCGATCCCGCGCAGTGGCGATTCATGGTTGAACAGGATGCCGCTGCTGGCGTGCAGGTTGAAACTTTCGCGGTAGTTGACGGTGATCCAGTGACCATAGAGTTTGGCCACGCCGTAGGGGCTGCGCGGGTAGAACGGGGTGTTCTCGTCCTGTTGCTCGGCCTGGATCAAGCCGAACATCTCACTGGTGGACGCCTGATAGAAACGCGTGTGCGGGCTGAACTGACGGATCGCTTCGAGCAGGTGGGTCACGCCCAAGCCGTCGACGATGCCGGTGGTCACCGGCTGATTCCAGGACGCGGCGACAAAGCTTTGTGCAGCGAGGTTGTAGACCTCGTCCGGTGCCGACTGGATCACCGCACGCTGCACCGAGCAGGCATCGGCCATGTCACCGTCCAGGTAGACGATGTCGCCTTCGACGCCCATCTCGCGCAGGCGCCAGCGTGAATCGCTGCTGCGCCGTGCGACCAGACCGTGAACCTTGTAGCCCTTGTCGAGCAGCAGTCTGGCCAGATAAGCGCCGTCCTGGCCGGTGATCCCTGTGATCAGTGCACTTTTCATTCTTGTCGTACTCGCTGCTCCCAGTCGGACAGGATCGCCCGCAGGGATTGTTGTGTGGTGATTTCTGGCGTCCATCCAGTGCTCTGGGCCAGGCGTGCGTGACTGCCGCAAACGCGACGTTGATCTGCCCGCCGCATGCGCGCCGGATCCTGCACCAGTTGCAGGTCGACCTCGGCCAGGTCGGCCATTTGTTCAATCAGACTGCGGATGCTCTGCTCGCGGCCCGAGCAGATGTTATAGACCTGCCCCGGTGTGCCCTTTTCCAACAGGGCGAAATACGCCGAAATCACATCGCCGACATCAAGGAAGTCGCGCGTGACGTCAATGTCGCCGACTTCCAGTTGCGGGGCTTGCAAGCCTTGTTTGATGCGGTTGATCTGGCGCGCAGCACTGGCGATGACAAAGTTGTCTTTCTGCCCGCTGCCGATGTGGTTGAACGGCCGCGCCACCAGCACTGGCCAGCCTTCGCTCAGGCCCCATTGCAGGCAGAGGAATTCCGCCGACAGTTTGCTCACGGCGTAGGGATTGCGCGGGCAGGGCGGTTGCCGTTCGGTGATGGGCAGGGCGCTTTCGTCGACCTGGCCGTAGACGTCGCCGGAGCTGACGTACAGGAAGATCCCCTGAAATCCGCGGGCCTTGAGGGCCTGCAACAGATTGAGGGTACCGAGCAGATTGATCTCGATGGTGCGGGCCGGGTCGCGGAAGGCTTCGGGAACAAAGGTCTGGCCGGCCAGATGAATCACCGCGTCGGGCAATTGCGGCCACAGGTCGACGAGGCTCGCCGCTGACGTGAGATCGTAGGGTGCGGCGGCAGGCAGCAGCTCCCACGTCGAGTCAGGCTGGGCCAGATGCGACTGGATATGGTGTCCCACGAATCCACTGAGGCCCGTGATGAACAGACGCTTTTTCAAACAGCGACCCCTTGGTCTTTAACTTTCGCCACGTTCCCACAGGCTTTGAGGAGAAGTCTGTCAGGTCAGGTGAAAAAGACCGACATGACGACGGGCGAAGTCGTTGTTGTATTTGTTTGTTACCAATCTGTGCCAAATGCGCAGCAATTTCAACAGCGCAAACCGTGACTGGTCAGTTCTCGTCAGCGTAGCCCGATTTATTCTTGTCGGGCGGTTCCCGGATCCGCGACGGATGTGTTTAGAATGGCCCTCGTCGCCATCTCCCCAGGTCCGCCGGGGACGTTGCGCAACAGGGTGAAACCAGCCACTAAAACAAGAACGAAGACGAGCTCCATGACGAAGGACGAGCAACGGTGATCCCGGCTCGCTCCCGCGCCTGGCCGTCATAGCGTGAAACTGCCGGGATGGTGGTTTCACCGTGGGATGCCATGAATTTCATTCTTTATTCGGACGTCAACGACCGCTCCATCAGCCAGAGTCTGGGGCGTCCGGAATACAGTTATTACTTCGTGCTCAAGGCCTACCGCCCGGTGCTGGAAAGCCTTGGGCAGGTGCACGTGGTGACGTCGGCTGCCGAAGTCGACCCGCTGTACCGGCAGTTGCAACTGGCCGGTCAGGATTGTCTCTTCCTTTCGTTTGCTCCGCCGCATAAAACCCCGACCGATCTGCAATGTCCTGTGGTCTGCGTGATCGCCTGGGAGTACGACTCGATCCCGGTCGATCAGGGTGAAGGGGATTGCGCTCACGACTGGAGCCGGATCCTCGCCCGCCACGGTCGGGCGATCACCTTGTCCAGCCACACCGCACAAGCCATTCGCCGCACCCTGGGTGAGGATTTTCCGGTGCTGGTGTTGCCAACCCCGTTGTGGGAAGGCTTCGCCAGTGTGCGCCAGCAATATCCGGCGGTTGCGGTGAACCCGGGTGCGGTGTTGCAGATCAAGGGATGCATCATCGACAGCCGTGCCCTCGGCCTGTCGGCTGACGGGCTGATTGCGCCTATCCACGATGAGCAGGACAGTGAGGCAGCGGACCTGACTGACGCTGTCGAACAGCCAGAGCCGCAGGCCCCACCGGCACTGACCTTGCGCCGACGTGCGTTCATCACCAAACACTACTTGCGCGAAAGTTACCGGGCGGCAGCGACCCCGAGCGAGCACCACCCGCTGTTTTTACTCAAACACAACCTGCTGCTGTGGTATCGCGAAGCCGTTCGCGATTTGCTGCCGGTCGCCCTGCGTCGCCAGTTATTCCGCTTGCGCGCGCCAACCTCTGTGCCATTGCCGCCGGCTGCCACGGTTGCAGCACCAGTGGTGGTCGAGCATCCGCAGGCCAGTCTGCCGGACACCAGCGGCGTGGTGCAGACCGAGGTCAGCGGTGTGGTCTATGTGAGCGTGTTCAACCCGGAGGACGGGCGCAAGAACTGGCATCACCTGATCACGGCATTCTGCTGGGCCATGCGAGACGCTGAAGATGCCACGCTGGTGCTGAAAATGACCCAGAACGATCTGGCGACGTACTACGTGCACCTGATCACCTTGCTGTCGCAGTTGTCGCCGTTCGCCTGTCGGGTAGTGGTGATGCATGGCTACCTGGAGGACCAGGAATTCGCCAGGCTGTACGGTGCGGCGAGTTTCTACGTCAACGCGTCCCGCTGTGAGGGCTTGTGCCTGCCGCTGATGGAGTTCATGTCCTGCGCGCGCCCGGTGATCGCGCCGGACCACACGGCGATGCACGACTATATCGACGCGCGCGTCGGTTTCATCGTCAAGTCCAGCCGCGAACCGACCATCTGGCCGGACGATGTGCGGATTCTCTATCGCACCCTGCGTCACCGTCCGGACTGGGGCTCGTTGAAAACCGCCTACGAGGCCAGCTACGCCATGGCCAAAAACGATCCGGCGGCCTATCAGGCCATGGCCCAGGCGGCCAATGAACGCATGCGCGAGTACTGCAGCTTTGCTCCGGTGCAGCAGCGTCTGGCGCAGTTTCTCCAACTGACGCCGAGTGCAACGCCACAGCCGCTCGCCGAGGCCGGAACCGCATCATGCTGATCATCATTCATTCGGAAACCAACCAGAGCAACATCCAGCAGAACCTCGGCCGTCCCGAGTACAGCTACTACTTTGTGCTCAAGGAATTTCGCCCGGTGCTGCAGCGCCTGGGCCAGGTCATTGAAGTGAGCAACCCGGATGAACTGGTTGATCGCCTGTACTTCGATTGCCTGAGCCGTGGCGAAGCGTGCGTGTTCCTGTCGTTCTCGCCGCCGCATCGCACGCCGATTCATTACGCTTGCCCGACCATCCCGGTCTTTGCCTGGGAGTTCAGCACCATCCCCACCGAAAGCTGGCACGGCGAGCCGCGTCACGATTGGCGTGTGGTGCTGAACGCCTGTGGCATGGCGATCACCCATTCGAGCTTCACGGTCAACGCCGTGTGTGACGTGATGGGCGCGGATTACCCGATCTGCGCGATTCCTGCACCGGTGTGGGATCGCTTCGCCGCACGCGGCGCGCAGTTGCGCAAGCAGCCGGTGGTCGAAGCGGTGCAGTTGAAGCTGCGCGGACTGCTGCTCGACAGCCGCACCGTCGACCTGCGGGCCTACGGGCCACCCGGGTTGTGCGAAGGCACGCCGCTGTCGTTTGCCGGGCCGCCGCAGGACTGCCAGTTGCAACTGGACGGCGTGGTCTACACCTCGGTATTCAACCCGTACGACGGCCGCAAGAACTGGCAGGACATGATCAGCGCGTTCTGCACCACGTTCCGTGACGTCGCCGATGCGACCCTGGTGCTCAAGCTCACGCACCATGACATCGCCAACGCCCTGAGCGACATGCTGCATCACCTGTACAAGAACCAGTCCTACCAGTGCCGGATCGTGCTGATCCACGGGTATCTGGCGGACGCCGATTATGAGGCGCTGGTGCAGGCCACCAGTTACGTGGTCAACAGTTCCTATGGCGAAGGGCAGTGCCTGCCGCTGATGGAGTTCATGTCCTGCGGCAAACCGGCGATCGCCCCGCTGAACACGGCGATGGCCGACTACGTCGACAGCGATAACGCGTTTATCGTTGATTCCACCGACGAGCTGACAGCCTGGCCCCACGACCCACGAGCGGCTTACCGCACCCTGCGCTATATGACCGATTGGGATTCGCTGTGCGCGGCGTATCGCGACAGTTACGCGGTGGCGAAAAACGATGTCGAGCGCTATGCGCGGATGTCCGGGCATGCGGTGCACAACCTGCAGAAATTCTGCAGTCAGGCGAGCGCTGAAGAGCGTCTGCGGACGTTTTTTGCCCAGCGTGCGCAAGCCATCAAAGCGTTGTCCGTGGAAGCCGCGAGCGCATGATCCGGCGCCTGCTTGCACGCCTGCGTCCGGCGCCCTTGCCCGTCGCACCTGCGCCGCCCGGCCAGGTTTCGCCACGGGATGTGGGGTTGCATGACGCGATCCTCGACGGCTGGTTTTTGCCCGACAGTGGTGAATTGCTCAAGGGCTTCGCGATCACGGCTGACGACACTCTGCTCGACGTCGGTTGCGGCGAAGGCGTGGCGACGTTGTTTGCCGTGCGCCAGGGTGCGTCGGTGATTTTCACCGACAGCGAACATGACAAGGTCCGCGATCTGGCCCGGCAGGTTGAGGCGCAGAGCGACAAGCCGAATCTGGGCCTGGTCAGCAACAGCCTGCCACTGCCGCTGGCCGCCGGTTGCGCGAGCAAAGTGGTGTGCATGGAAGTGCTGGAGCACATCGACCAGCCCGAGCCGTTCATGGCCGAGCTGGTGCGCATGGGCCGCCCCGGTGCGCAGTACCTGCTGAGTGTCCCGGCGCCGGTGGGCGAGCATCTGCAACAGGGCATCGCCCCGGCGAGTTATTACCAGACACCCAATCATGTGCAGATTTTCACCGAGCAGCGCTTTGCCGAACTGGTGGAGAACGCCGGGCTGGTGATCGAGCATCGGCAGGCCAGCGGGTTCTTCTGGGTAATGGGCATGATTTTCTTCTGGGCCAGCGAACGTGCTGCCGGGCGTGACCTCGGCGGCGCCGTACGCGACCGGATTCAGGCGCCGTATCCGCCGCTGATGGAGAGCTGGGCGCGTACCTGGCAAGACCTGCTGGCGCAGCCCGACGGCCTGGCAATCAAGCAGATGCTCGACCGCTTCATGCCCAAGAGTCAGGTGATCATTGCCCGCAAGCCATTGGCTGGCGAAACCGCTGCCGGGAGTCAGCCATGAGTGCCAGGCGGATCATGGACATCGAGGTACTGCGCGCGGTCGCCGTCCTCGGTGTGTTGTTTCATCACTTGCAGGGCAGCCTGTTCACTGACAGCGTGCCGCTGCTGGAAAAAATCCACGCCTGGGCGCAACCGTGGTGGGGCGTCGATCTGTTTTTCGCGATCTCCGGTTTTGTCATCGCCCGCAGTCTGATCCCCGCACTGCAAGGCTGCACGACGCGTCAGGAATACTGGCAGCAGACGCGCAATTTCTGGCTGCGGCGGGTGTTTCGTCTGTTGCCGTCAGCCTGGTTGTGGCTGGCGCTGATCCTCCTCGCGTGCGCGTTTCTCAACCGCTCCGGTGCCTTTGGCAGTTTGCACGCCAATCTGCAGGCGACCCTGGCGGGGGTGTTGCAGTACGCCAATTTCCGTTTTGCCGACAGCTTCTTTCATTACGAGTACGGCAGCAGTTTCGTTTACTGGAGTCTGGCGCTGGAGGAGCAGTTCTACCTGCTGTTCCCGGTGCTGATTGTGCTGTGTCGCAAGCATCTGGTCTGGGCCTTGCTGGCGCTGGTCGCGGTGCAGCTGTTCACCCTGCGCACGCCGTTGCTGATGGTGGTGCGCACCGACGCCCTGGCACTTGGCGTGCTCCTGGCGCTGTGGAGTGCGCAACCTTCTTACTGGCGCTGGCAGCCGACGCTTCTGCGCCGGCCTTGGGCTGGCGTGTCAGTGCTGATCGGCGTGGCCCTGCTGATGAGTTTTATGGCCACCGATCGCTTCACTTTCGCGCCTTACCGCATCGGCTCGATTGCCGTGCTCGGCGCCTTGCTGGTGTGGATCGCCTCGTACAACCGCGATTACCTGCTGCCGGCGGGCAATCTGCAACGGCTGATGGCGTGGATCGGCAGTCGTTCCTACGGCATCTACCTGATTCATATCCCGGCCTATCTGCTGGTGCGAGAGCTGATCTTTCGCTTGCAGGCTGCCGGTCTGCCGAGCCCGGCCGGGCACCCGATACTCACTGTGCTGATCGCCTGCGGCCTGATCTTGCTGCTCAGCGAGCTGAACTACCGTTTCATCGAAATGCCGATGCGCAATCGCGGTGCTGCCCTGGTGCGGCGCCTCGGCACGTCCCGAACCGCCGTCTCAACCCCCGGAGCCACCTCATGCTGAGCCTCTTGAAAAAACTCACGGCGGCGACGCCTGCACCGGCCCCCGCGCAACCTGTTGCACCGGCGGCGAACAAGGTCGATCCGTACATGCTCGGCCTCTACGATGCCAAGCTCAGCGGCTGGTTCAATCAGGAGACCGGCGAGCTGTTCACCGGCTTCCCGGTGACCGCCGATGACACCTTGCTCGATGTCGGCTGTGGTGACGGCGGCAACGTGCATTTTTGCGGCATGCGCGGGGCGAAGATCATCATTGCCGACATCGACGGCGCCAAGGTCGAAGCCACCCGCCAGCGCCTGAGCGATACCCCGGCGCGCAGCGTCGAGTGCCACGTCACCGACTGCAACCCGTTGCCGATTGCCGACGGCACCGCCACCCGCGTGGTGTCCACTGAAGTCATCGAGCACGTCGACGACCCGGCGCAGTTTCTCGCCGAACTGGTGCGGGTCGGCCAGTCCGGGGCGTTGTACCTGCTGAGCGTGCCGCACCCAAGCTCCGAAGATTTGCAGAAGGACATTGCGGCGCCGGAGTATTTCCAGAAGCCCAACCACATTCGCATCATCAGCGAAGAGCAGTTCAAAGCGATGGTCAGCGACGCCGGGCTGGAGATCATCAGCCACAGCCAGTACGGGTTTTACTGGTCGATGTGGATGCTGCTGTTCTGGGAGGCCAAGGTCGATTTCAGCAATGCCGATCACCCGTTGCTCAACCACTGGGCCGACACTTGGCAAGCGGTGCTCGATTCGCCCCGTGGCGCGCAGATCAAGCAGGCGCTGGATGCGGTGGTGGCGAAGAGTCAGGTGATCATTGCCCGCAAGCCTTGAATCGCTTTCCCTGTAGGCGTGAGCCTGCTCGATCCGATATCGATGTTGCCTGACACTCAGCCATCGCGAGCAGGCTCACTCCTACAGGGATTTGTGTACCCTGCGTGTTTGTATCGGCAGGGAATAGGCATTTGATGCGGTACGGCTTTTCGATTTTGATCACGGCGCTGCTGCTCGCTGCTTGCGGGCGGCATGACGCGCCCGCCCTCGATCAGCAACTCTACGTCTGGCAACGCCAATGGACGTCCGCCCATGAGCTCGCGCTGAAAGACAGCCGCAACGACTTTTCGACCTTGCGCGTGCTGGCCTTGCAGGCATTCCCCAATGACGGCTGGCATAGGGCGCGAATTGATGCGCCATTGCTCAAGCACGATGGCCGGCCGTTGATCGCGGTGATCCGGCTCGACGGTCAGCTCAAGGCGCTCGATCAGCAGCAAGTCACGGCGCAGATCCTTCAGGTTGTGGCTGACTGGCAAGGGCAGGGCCTGAGCCTGAGCGGGGTCGAGATCGATCATGACGCCGGTAACGCGCGTCTGCCGGCCTATTCCGAACTCCTTGTGCATCTGCGCGGCGCCTTGCCGGCCAAGCTGGCGCTGAGCATCACTGCGTTGCCGGCGTGGCTCGACAGTTCGCAACTGCCGGCGCTGCTGGCAACTGTCGACAGCAGTGTGCTGCAGGTGCATGCGGTCAGCGATCCGCGTCGTGGTCTGTTCGACCCCGAGCAGGCGCGGCGCTGGGCCAAGGCTTGGGGGCGGGTGAGCGACAAGCCGTTTTATCTGGCGCTGCCGGCTTACGGTGTGGCGCTGTTGCCGGATGCCGATGGTGTGCCGGTGGTGGAAAGTGAAGTGCCGCTCGAGCGCGGTGGCCAGCGGCGCGAATTGCTCGCCGATCCGCAGCAGCTGAGCCGACTGGCCAAGGCGTTGCGCGAGGATCGCCCGGAACATCTGGCCGGGTTGATCTGGTTTCGTCTGCCGCTGCCCAATGATCGCCGCGCCTGGAGCCTCAGCACCTTGCGCGCTGTGGCCCGTGGCGATGCGTTGAGCAGCCGGCTCGGCCTGACGTTCAGCGACCACGATGGTGTGCAAGACATCGCCCTGCGCAATGTCGGAAACCTCGACAGTGCCTGGCCCACGCGCATCACCGTCAAGGCCAGTGCGTGCGAAGGCGCCGATGCGCTTGCCGGTTACTCGTTGCAACAGAGCGCGGATCTGCTTACCTTCACCCGCCTGCGCGACGGTCGTCTGCCGGCGGGTGGACAACGCGCCATCGGTTGGGCGCGCTGTGCATTTATTGATCAAGGAGGTTCGCATGTTGACCCGTAACTGGCCCCGCCATCTGCTCTGCCTGAGCCTCAGCCTGCCGCTGGGTTCGGCGCTGGCCTGCGGCCCGGACTTCCCGATGCGCCTGCTCGACAATCGCGGGCAGACCCTGGCCGATTTGCCGGAGGGCAACTTCAATTTCGAGATCAGCCGCCTGGGCAAAACCATTGCCGGGCTGAAGAACGTCACGGCGGCAACCCATAATCCGAATGACGTTTACGCCGATTCGACCGAGGTGGGCGATTTGCGTGAAAAGGCCGAGCAGGCCGGTCTGACGGCGGAGCAGCAAGCGCTGGTCAAGCAACTGCGCGGTCTGACCGATGCGCATCAGGTCGAGGCGCAGGGCGCCAGTCTGCCCGCGGAAATCCGTTTGTACGTGGCGGGGGCGGTGGCGTTTGCCACGGGCGATCATCCGCTGGCGATCGAATATTTCAACAAAGTGCTGGCGCTGCCGGCCGATCAACGCCCGCTGCGCAGTACTTGGGCGGCGTATTCCCTGGGGCGTGCCTGGTTTGCCATGAGTGCCGAGGCGAGTGATGTCATCGAAGTACTGGAGGACGCGCGTGCAGCTTTCCGTCAGGCCCGACAGATGAGCATCGATGGCTTCAGTGATCCGCTGGAACTCGGTGTGGCCAGCCTCGGTGAAGAAGCGCGGGTGCTGCGCGCCGCCGGCGACTGGGACGATGCCATCGAGCTGTATGAGGCGCAGAACCTGCACGGCTCGGCCGTGGGTTACACCTCGCTGAAACAACTGATGAATGAACTGGCCGAGCTGCCCGAGCCGGAACTGGCGAAGCTGCTGAATCGCAAGGCCGTGCAGCAACTGGTCACGGCGTCGTTGATCAGTCGCATGGGTTGGTCATTCGACGAGCAACCGCCGAACGAGAAGAAGCTTGTCAGGCTGTTGCAGAACAGCACCCGTGGCAGCCTGGAAAACGCCGATCGACTGGCGGCGATGAACTACCAACAGGGTGATTACGCCAGCGCCAAGGCCTTTCTGGAAAATGCCGGTGACGGCGGGCTGGCGTGGTGGCTGCGAGCCAAACTGGCGGTGCGTGACGGCGATAGAAATGCCGCGGCTGCCGCCTATGCCAAAGCCGCGCAGGCGTTCCCGCAGAGCGAAGACTGGGGCTACCGGCGCACCCCGGACTGGGACTTCGAAACCGTTCAGCCGAAATGCCGGGTCGAGGGTGAAAGCGCGATTCTGGCACTGCAACGCGGCGAATACCTGCAAGCGTTCGTGCAGTTGTATCGCAGCAACAATATTTACTGGTTCGACGCCGCGACGGTGGCCGAACGGGTGCTCACGGTCGATGAGCTCAAGCGCTATGTCGATGACAACGTGCCGGCACCCCCGGCACTGACTCAGCAGCAGCGCGACAACTACGAGCCGCTGCCGGTCGCCGCCAGCCTGCGTAATCTGCTGGGCCGGCGCTTGCTGCGTGAAGGGCATTACGAGGAAGCGGTCGGCTATTTCGACAATCCGGATCTGCAGCACAAGGCCCGGCTGTACGGCGAGCAACGCCTGAAGGCCGACGCTGCATGGTGGCCGACCAAACGCGCCAGCGCCTTGTATAACGCCGCCTGGACCGCGCGCGAGTGGGGCATGGACATTCTCGGCTATGAGATGGCGCCGGACTACGCCACGTTTGGCGGCAACTACAGCCTGGAAAATACCGAGCTGAAAGTCGGGCCGCTGGTGGCCGAGGCTGAAGTACAGCGCCAGAACGCCAGCCAGGCGCAGCCGGACGAGCGTTATCACTACCGCTTCGTCGCCACCGCGCTGGCCAGTCGCGCCGCCGACAATTTGCCGCATACCAGCCAGGCGTTTGCCGCGGTGCTATGTAACGCTGCGGGTTTCAACAGCAGCCTGGAGGAGCAGAGCGCGCTGTATCGGCGTTACGTCAATGAAGGTGCGTACGTGCCGTGGGCGGTGGACTTTGGCAATCAATGCCCTTACCCGGATTTCGAAAACGCCGACAAGCGTTACGTCACCCAGGTGACCGATGCCGCGCGCACGGCCATGCGGCCTTACAAATGGCCGGTACTGATCGGCGCGATCGTGCTGGGGGTCGGTGTTGCGCTGACGCTGATCAGCCGACGCCAGCGCAAGGTTCGCAAACCCTAGGCTTGCTGGATAAACGTCAGGCGCACGGCAAAGCCGATCAGCAGGCTGCCGAACAGCCATTGCTGGACGCGCTGGGCGGTTGGACTGTGTTGCAGCCAACGGCCCAGCGCCGCGCCGGTCAGGGCATAAGCGCTGTCGAACAGCAGCCCGACGCCCACCAGCAACACGCCGAGGGTGGCGAATTGGCTCAGCACCGGTGAGCTGTCATTGACGATGAATTGCGGCAGCAGCACCGAGCAGAACAGCAACGCCTTGGGATTGAGCAGATTGGTCAGCAGGCCACGGCGAATCGCTTCGCGCCATTGCCCCTGGCTGTCAGTCACGGCAGCCGTATTCAGGTTCGGCAGCAAGCTGCTGCGCAGGCATTGAATGCCGATCCACAGCAGATAAGCCGCACCGGCCAGACGCACCACGTCAAACGTCCACGGCGCCGCCTTGAACAGCGTTGCCAGGCCCAGCGCCGCCAATGCCACGTGGCAGCCCCGGGCAAGCGCCAGACCGACGGCAGTCGCCAGCGCCGCACCGCGACCCTGACGGGCGCCGGTTTGCAGCAGCAGGATCATGTCCGGGCCGGGCAACAGGAAGACCACCGTCAATGCCAGAAAAAACATCCAGATACTCGCCATGTTGCCGCCCTTTCGTTGTCGATTCGGTGAGCCAAGTCTATGGCGCAAGGGTGGGGCAGGTGCTTGCGAAGTCAGCTTCAAAAAGCGTCGTGATTGGCATAACCTGCTTTCTTTTTGCGCCTTGACCAGCAGGATCTGCCAAACATGAAACTCGACGCTTTTGATCGCAAGATTCTCGCCGCCCTGCAGCGCAACGGACGGCTGAGCAACGTCGAGCTGGCGGACGAGATCGGCCTGTCGGCGTCACCGTGCCTGCGCCGGGTGCGGATGCTGGAGGAGGCCGGGGTGATTCGTGGCTATCAGGCTAACCTTGATCGCGACGAAGTGGGGCTGGGCCTGACGGTGTTTGTCGGGGTCAAGGTCGAGCGCCACAACGATGAGCAGGCTGAAGCCTTTTATGCGGCGGTCACGGCACTGCCGGAGGTGATCTCGGCGTTTCTGGTGTCGGGGGAGTCGGATTTTCTGTTGCAGGTGGTGGTACCGGATTTGCGCGCGTATGACCGGTTTCTCAGCGGATGCCTGCTGAAGCTGCCGGGGGTGAGCGACATTCGCAGCAACTTTGCGATTCACACGGTGAAGACCCCGGGCGCGTTGCCGTTGGGGCATCTGCCGCTGTAGAGCGGGGTTGCTCCTTTCGCGAGCAGGCTCGCTCCCACATTGGACCGCGATCGAATGTGGGAGCGAGCCTGCTCGCGAAGAGGTTGCCGATCGACGGTTACATCTGCGTTGCCATCCCCTCGACATTCATCGCCGCCTGACGCAGCGCCTCGGAGCGGGTCGGGTGCGGATGGCAGGTCAGTGCGATGTCTTCGGCCGAGGCACTGAATTCCATGGCCACGCAGTATTCACCGATCATTTCGCTGACGCTCGGGCCGACCAGGTGCACGCCGAGGATTTCGTCGGTGCGTTCGTCGGCAAGGACCTTGGCGAAGCCCTCGGTCTCGTGGTTGATCTTCGCCCGGCTGTTGGCGGTGAACGGGAACTTGCCGACTTTGTAAGCGCGTCCTTCGGCCTTGAGCTGCTCTTCGGTCTTGCCGACGCTGGCCAGTTCCGGGCGGGTGTAGATGACGTTGGGAATCAGGTCGTAGTTGACCTCGCCGGCCTTGCCGACGATTTGTTCCACGCAGGCCATCGCTTCGTCTTCGGCCTTGTGCGCGAGCATCGGCCCAGAGGTCACGTCACCGATCACCCACACGCCCGGCGCCTCGGTGCGGTGCTGGCGGTTGGCGAGCATGCCGCGCTTGTCGGTGCTCAGGCCGACGTTCTCCAGGCCCAGGCCTTTGGTGTATGGGCGCCGGCCGATCGCGACCAGCACGTAGTCGGCTTCCAGTAATTCGGCGCTGCCACCGGCGGCGGGTTCAACGCTCAGCTGTACGCCGTTGGCCGAAGGGGTGGCGCCGGTGACCTTGGCACTCAACTTGAAGCTGATGCCTTGCTTGCTCAGCGAACGCTGCAGGGTTTTGCCGGCCTCGCCATCAACACCCGGGCAGATGCGGTCGAGGTATTCGATCACGGTCACCTGGGCACCGAGACGCCGCCAGACCGAACCCAGTTCCAGGCCGATCACCCCGGCACCAATCACCACCAGATGCTTGGGCACTTCACTCAGCGACAGCGCGCCGGTGGAGTCCAGGATGCGCTGGTTGTCGATCTCGACGCCGGGCAGGGGCGTGGGTTCGGAGCCGGTAGCGATGATGATGTCCTTGGCGCTCAGCTCGGTCTTGTTGCCTTGATCGTCGGTTACCGTGACTCTGCCCGGGCCATCGATATGGCCCCAGCCCTTAATCCAGTCGACCTTGTTCTTGCGAAACAGAAACTCGATGCCTTTGGTCAGGCCGTCCACGCTCTGGTCTTTCTGGTTCATCATTTGCGCGAGGTTGAGCGTGGGTTTGACCTCGATGCCGAGGTTGGCGAATTCCGCACCCATGGCCGCGTCGTACAGCTCCGAGGCGTGCAGCAAGGCCTTGGATGGCATGCAACCGACGTTCAGGCAGGTGCCGCCGAGCGTGGCGCGACCTTCCACGCAAGCCGCCTTCAGGCCCAACTGGCCGGCACGGATCGCCGCGTTATAACCACCGGGGCCGCCGCCCAGAATCACCACGTCGTAATTGCTCATGCTGTTACTCCTGGTTGGGAATACGGATTGCTGAAAAGACTAAACGAATAAAATTACGAACGTAATATGTGCGTTTCCGGACATTTCGGTCAAGGCTTCAGGCAAGCGACAGGTTGCGCATCTTTAGATAAAGGGCATTTGTGTACGAATATTTCACGCTTTTCGTTATATCGTAACGATTAGACCGGTGAACCAATGGCTTTGGGGTGATATGCAAGTCGATCTGGATGACGATGGCACGCAAGTGACCGGGTTGCCGCGCTTTCAGCAAGCGGCCACACAAGGGCGCCGCTTGCGTCGTCTGGCCATCGGCCTCGGCGGATTGGCCGGGGCAGGGTGGGTGCTGGCGTTGTTTGTCGAGCTGTTTGCCGCGCAATCGATCTGGCCGGCGTTGCTGGTGAATCTGGGCGCTGCCTTATTGGTGCTGGTCGCCGGCCTGCAGTCGGCATGGTGGGTGACGCAATGGCGCGCGCGGGTCATGCACCCAGTGGCACAGCAACCGCTGAATGAGGTTGAGCAAACCGCACCTGACGGCTGGTACGAACGGTTGCTGGAGCGTCTGAGTCAGCGCGGCCTGCACCTGCTCGGTCAGATCGGCGCGGCCACGCTGTGGCTGGGCGGCTGGTCAGTGCTGGCGGTGCTCGGCATCGAGCAGGTGTGGAATCTGACGTTGCCGGCTGCTGCAGTCGGATTGTCGGCCACGGTGGGTGCAGCGCTGATGTTGCTGTTGGGTTTCGGCTTGCTGGTGCTGGAGCGGCAACTGGCTCAGGAAAACCCGGCGCAATGGCCGGAAGCCGGATCCCTCGCGCAACTGGCGCGGGTGGCGATCATCAGTCTGGTGCTGGGCGCGTTGTGCCTGTTGTTCGCCAGCGAGGCTTCGGTGTGGCCGGTGCGCGTTGCGGTATTGATCGGGATCTTGCCGGGACTGGTCGCGATCGAGTTGCTATTGCGCGCAGTGCTGTCGATATTCAGCCCTCGTCGGGAACAGCTCGAACCGACCCTGCTGGCGCGCAGCTTTGTCGCCGATATGCTGCGTTGGCCACCGCAGCCGTTGCTCGCCTTGCAGCACGAATTGCACAACCGTTTCGGCATCGATCTGCGCCAGATCTGGGCGTTCAGCTACATGCGCCGGGCCTTTCTGCCGGTGCTGGCGCTGGTCGCCGCCGTCGGTTGGCTGCTGACCGGGATTCACGAAATCCCGCTGCAAGGGCGCGGGATCTACGAGCGCTTCGGCAAACCGGTGCAAGTGTTCGGCCCCGGATTGCACGCCGGTTTGCCGTGGCCGCTGGGCCGTGTATTGAGCGTCGAGAACGGCGTGGTGCACGAGTTGGCAACCAACGTCGGCGATGCGCCTGCCCCGACCCAGGCCGAGCCCGCCGAAGGCCCGGCGCCGGTGACTGCCAACCGCTTGTGGGATGCCAGCCACGTCAACGACAAATCCCAGGTGATTGCCAGCAGCCGTGGCGATCAGCAGAGCTTTCAGATCGTCAACATGGACGTGCGCTTCGTCTATCGTATCGGCTTGCGTGATCAGGACGCCTTGGCGGCTACCTACAACAATGCCGATGTGCCGACGCTGATTCGCAGCACCGCGAGCCGGATTCTGGTGCACGATTTTGCCTCGCGCACCCTCGACGGTTTGCTCGGTGCCGACCGGGTAGGGCTGGGCGAAGAAATCGGCCACGCGGTGCAAAACGATCTGCAGCAACTCAACAGCGGCGTGGAAATTCTCGCCACCGTGGTCGAAGCGATTCACCCGCCCGCTGGTGCTGCCAATGCTTACCACAGCGTGCAAGCGGCGCAGATCGGCGCCCAGGCGTTGATCTCCCGCGAGCGCGGTGCGGCGGCCGAAGCCAGTAACCAGGCGCAGTTGCAGGCCAGCCTCGCTCGCGATCAGGCGAGTGCCAGCGCCCGTGAAATCAACGCGACGGCGCAGGCGGCAGACCTGAAGTTCAGCGCTGAACGGAAAGCCTACGCCAGCGCTGGCCAGGCATTCGTGCTCGAGCAATATCTGAGTCAGCTCAGCCTGGGCCTGAGCAAGGCCAAACTGCTGGTGCTCGACCACCGTTTAGGCGGCAGCAGTAATGCGCCGACTATCGATCTGCGTACGTTCACGCTGCCGGCTGATCCGACGCCTGCGCGCACCACCGCTCAACCAGGAGTTGCCCCTTGAGCCAGTCGCACACTCACGATTCGCATGACCACAGCGGCCACGATCACGGCCATGCCGCGCACCACCATCATCATGGGCATCATCACCATCACCACGGTGCGCCGGAAGAGGCGGGGCCGTTCCCGTGGCGGCGGATGAGCTGGGCGCTGTTGCTGGTGGCGTTCGCCGTCGCGGCGGCGAGCCTGGTGCAAGTGCGTTCGGGCGAGGCCACGGTTATCACCCGTTTCGGCAATCCGTCGCGGGTGCTGCTTGAGCCGGGTTTGAGCTGGCGCTGGCCGGCACCGTTCGAAGCGGCGATCCCGGTGGACCTGCGCCTGCGTACCACTTCCAGCGGATTGCAGGATGTCGGCACCCGCGATGGTTTGCGCATCATCGTTCAGGCTTACGTGGCGTGGCAGGTGCAGGGCGACCCGGACAATGTGCAGCGTTTCATGCGCGCGGTGCAGAACCAGCCGGACGAAGCGGCGCGGCAGATTCGCACCTTTGTCGGCTCGGCGCTGGAAACCACCGCTAGCAGTTTCGACCTGGCGGATCTGGTGAACACCGATGCCAGCAAAGTGCGTATTGCCGATTTCGAAGCGCAACTGCGTCAGCAGATCGACCAACAGTTGCTCGCCACTTACGGCGTGCGCGTGGTGCAGGTGGGTATCGAACGCCTGACCTTGCCTTCGGTCACGCTCACGGCCACGGTCGATCGGATGCGTGCCGAGCGTGAAACAATTGCCACCGAACGTACCGCCATCGGCAAGCGAGAAGCCGCGCAGATTCGTTCTGCTGCCGAGCGCGATGCGCGAATTGTCCAGGCCGATGCCACGGTGAAGGCCGCAGAAATCGAAGCGCAGTCGCGGGTCGAAGCCGCGCAAATCTATGGTCGTGCCTACGCGGGCTCACCGCAGCTGTACAACCTGCTGCGCTCGCTCGATACCCTCGGCACCATCGTGACGCCGGACACCAAACTGATCCTGCGCACCGACGCCGCACCATTCCGCGTGCTGGTGGACGGCCCGCCGAATGTTGAAAACAAATCCGGGTTGCAGCCATGAGTGATGAAGTTCCACGTGGAACACATTCGTTGAGCAGTCCGTGGATTCAGGCCGGACGCCTGGCGTTTTTTGCCTTGTATGCGGTAACGGTATTGGCGGCGTTGGCTTGGGCGTTTTCCAATGTGCGGCAGATTGATCCGCAGAATCGCGCGGTGGTTCTGCATTTCGGCGCCCTGCAGCGCATCCAGAATGCCGGGCTGTTGTTGGCCTGGCCGCAGCCTTTCGAGCAAGTGGTTTTGCTGCCGGCGGCGGATCGGGTCATCGAGCGCCGGGTGGAGAATCTGCTGCGCAGCAGTGAGGCGATCAAGGCTGATCGCGTTGCGACCTTCGCCACACCTTTGAGTGATGCGCTGGCCGGTTCCGGCTATTTGCTGACTGGCGACGCCGGCGTGGTGCAACTGGATGTGCGAGTGTTTTACAAAGTCACCGATCCCTATGACTTCGTGCTGCAGGGTGATCACGTGCTGCCGGCCCTGGATCGGCTGGTTACGCGCAGCGCTGTGACCCTGACCGCCGCACGGGATCTGGACACGATTCTGGTCGCTCGACCGGAATTGATCGGTGCCGACAATCAGGCCGCTGAACGCCGCGAACGCTTGCGCGGTGATCTGGTGCAAGGCATTAACCAGCGCTTGGCTGATTTGAAGGCGAGCGGGCAGGGCATCGGCATCGAAGTGGCGCGGGTTGACGTGCAGTCCAGTCTGCCAGACCCGGCCGTCAGCGCTTTCAATGCGGTATTGACCGCCAGCCAACAGGCTGACAAAGCCGTCGCCAACGCACGCACCGAGGCGGAAAAACTCACGCAGACGGCTAACGAGCAAGCCGACCGCAGCCTGCAAGTGGCCCATGCACAGGCCGGCGAACGCCTGGCCAAAGCGTCTGCCGACACTGCCACGGTGCTGAGTCTGGCCAAGGCTCAGCAGCAAGGCACCGACCCGCAAATGCTGTTGCGGCTGTACCGCGAACGCATGCCGAAGATCCTCGGCCAGGCCGGGTCAGTGACCACGGTCGATCCGAAAGACGATTCCCGCCTGATCATTCAGGGAGCCAGTAAATGACTGCGACCACTGCTGCACCGAGCCTGTTGTCCTCGGCCGAACAGCGCCGCGCCGCACGGCAATTGACCCTGGCGATGCTCGCCCTTGGCTTGCTCGGCCTCGGTCTGATCTGGCGTTGGCTGGTGCCGGAGCAGACCGGTGTCAGTCAGTTGCTGCTGGGCTTCGCCTCCTTATTAGTAGCGGTGCCGGTGATGCGTTCGGCGTGGTACAGCCTGCGTTATCCGAGCCTGCACGGCATCACCGATCAACTGATTGCTTTGGCAATGCTCGGTGCGTGGGCGACCGGTGATCTGCTGACGGCGGCGTTGCTGCCGATCATCATGATCTTCGGCCACGTGCTGGAAGAGCGCAGCGTGATCGGCTCGCAGGAAGCGATTCACGCCCTCGGCCAGTTGACTCGTAGTCACGCGCGCAAGATTCAGGCGGACGGCTCGATTATTGAAGTCGACAACGGCACGCTCAAATCCGGAGACACGGTGGAAGTTCGCGCCGGCGATCGGGTGCCGGCGGATGGCCGAGTGCTGTTCGGTCAGGCCAGTCTCGACACGGCGTCGATCACCGGTGAGTCGGTTCCGGTGGAAACGGCAGTGGGCATGACGGTGTTTGGCGGGGCGATCAACCTCGACGGTCTGCTGCGTATTGAGGTAACCCGCACCGGCGATCAATCGACGCTGGGCAAAGTCATCGCGCTGATGCAGAACGCCGAACGCTCGAAACCACCGATCACCCGTCTGCTTGAGCGCTATGCCGGCAGCTACATGGTGCTGGTGTTGCTGCTGGCGGCGGTGACCTGGTTTGTCACCCATGACGCGCAAGCGATGCTCGCGGTGTTGGTCGCCGCCTGTCCGTGCGCCTTGGTGCTGTCGGCCCCGGCCACGGCAATTGCCGGAGTGGCGGTGGCGGCGCGCCATGGCATCCTGATTCGCAGCTCGGCGTTCCTTGAGGAATTGGCAGATCTCACTTCACTGGTGGTCGACAAGACCGGCACCCTGACTTACGGCACCTTGCGCTTGCAGTCGATCAACAGCCTGCGTCTGGAACAGTCCGCGGTGATGGCCTTGGCGGCCAGTCTCGGCGCGGCCAGCAGTCACCCGGTCAGCCGGGCGTTGGCGGGGTTGGTCAGTCAGGACCAGAGCCTGCCGCTGACGGATATTCACGAGCGTCAGGGCCTTGGGGTCGTGGCCATGACCGCGCAGGGCGAGGCGGCGCTGGGCCGTCCCGAACTGTTCGCGCAACTGGGCATCGTCACCACCACCGTGCCCGACCATGACGGGCCGATTGCCGGGCTGGCGTTGAATGGCGAGTTTGTCGCCTGGTTGCTGTTGGCTGACAGCGTCAAACCGGAAGCGCGCTTTGCCCTCGAAGAGTTGCGTGAACTGGGTCTGGGTCGCCAATTGCTGCTGACCGGCGATCGCCAGAGTGTCGCGCAGAGCCTGGCCCGCGATGTTGGCCTGCAAGAAGTGCAAGCCCAGGCGCTGCCCGAGGACAAACTCAACCGCGTGCTCAAGGAAATCGACAACGGTTTTCGGCCGATGGTGGTGGGTGACGGCATCAATGATTCGCTGGCGCTCAAGGCCGGTGTGGTCGGTGTCGCGATGGGCGTCGGTGGGGCCGATATCGCGCTGGCCTCGGCAGATATCGTGTTGATCGGCAGTGACCTGCGCCGCCTCGGCACCTGTGTGCGGCTCAGTCGCCAGTGCCGGCGAACCTTGCAGGTCAACGTGATCATCGGTCTGGGCTGGACCTTGGCGATCGTGGTGTTCGCGGCATTCGGCTGGCTCGGCGCGGCCGGAGCGATGATCGCCGCACTGTTGCACAACCTCAGTACGTTGCTGGTGTTGGGCAATGCCGGACGGCTGCTGCGGTTTCAGGAGCCATTGCTCAAGCTCAAGGATGATCACTGAAGCGAGTTTCATCGAACTGTGCGCCGAACAGGCAGTCATCTATGAAAGAGGGCGCACACTTCACGCCGTTACCTGGGCTAAAGCAGTAGTGGGTGCATGACGGCATGTTGGAGCGTCTGGAACGATAGTCTCGGCTAATTAAATCGATAGCCTGCTATTTTTCAAGGATGGTCTACCCTCAGATCTGACGTCTGAAACAAGGGGGGGATTTTCCATGCTCGCGCAACTGCCACCGGCCTTACAGAACCTGCAGCTTCCGCTTCGCCTGCGACTCTGGGACGGCCATGAGTTCAATCTGGGCCCGGCGCCCAGCGTTACCATTGTGGTCAAGGATCCGACGATGGTCACTCAGTTCACCCATCCAAGTCTCGACGCGCTGGGGGCGGCGTTTGTCGAAGGCCGGCTGGAACTGGAGGGCTCGATCAGTGAGGTGATCCGGGTCTGCGACGAATTGAGCAGCGCCTTGCTGGGTGGCGATGACGATGCCCAGCCAGTGCGTTCGGTGCATGACAAGGAAACCGACGCCAAGGCCATTTCCTATCACTACGACCTGTCCAACGCGTTCTACCAGCTGTGGCTGGACAGCGACATGGCGTATTCCTGCGCGTACTTCGAAACCGGCAGTGAAACCCTCGAACAGGCGCAGCAGGCCAAGTTCCGGCATCTGTGTCGCAAGCTGCGTTTGCAGCCGGGCGATTACCTGCTGGATGTCGGTTGCGGCTGGGGTGGTCTGGCGCGTTACGCGGCGCGGGAGTTCGGCGCCAAAGTGTTCGGTATCACCCTGAGCAAGGAACAGCTGGAACTGGCCCGCGAACGGGTCAAAGCCGAGGGCCTGGAAGACCAGGTTGAACTGCAATTGCTCGACTACCGCGACCTGCCGCAGGACGGGCGCTTCGACAAGGTGGTCAGTGTCGGCATGTTCGAACACGTCGGCCACGCCAACCTCGCCGAGTACTGCAAAGTCTTGTTCGGCGCGGTGAAGGAGGGTGGTCTGGTGATGAACCACGGCATTACCGCCAAACACACCGATGGTCGTCCGGTGGGACGCGGCGCTGGCGACTTCATCGAGAAATACGTGTTCCCCAACGGCGAGCTGCCGCACCTGGCGATGATCTCGGCCGAGATCAGCGAAGTCGGGCTGGAGATCGTCGACGTCGAAAGCCTGCGCCTGCATTACGCGCGCACGCTGGATCACTGGAGCGAGCGTCTGGAGGACAACCTCGAAGCCGCCGCAAAACTGGTACCGGATCAGGCGTTGCGGATCTGGCGGTTGTATCTGGCCGGGTGTGCCTACGCGTTCGCACGTGGCTGGATCAATCTGCACCAGATTCTTGCAGTGAAGGCGCATCCCGATGGCAGCCATGAACTGCCCTGGACCCGCGACGACATCTACCACCCTTGATGCCTGAACCATGCCCTCTCCCTTGGAGAGGGTGATGGGCTGGCTAGAGAATCGGTGAAATAAGCCGGGCGATCCGCATGCCGAGCTGTTGCAGGCGGTGGATTTCCCGGCTTTCTTCCTTGGCGACTTCATAGGCCTGGGCGAAGTCAGCGTTGAGCATCTGTTCCACGCTCGCGGCGAACTCGCAATCGACGGTCAGCAGCATCACTTCGAAATTCAGCCGGAACGAACGGTTATCCAGATTGGCGCTGCCGATGGCGCTGATTTCGCTGTCGATCAACACCACTTTTTGATGCAGAAACCCCGGCTCGTAGCGGAACACCCGCACGCCGGCGCGCACCGCCTCGAATGCATAGAGGCTGGAGGCGGCGTAGACGATGCGGTGATCGGGGCGAGAGGGTAGCAGCAGGCGTACGTCGACGCCGCGCAGAACCGCCAGGCGCAACGCGGCGAAGACTGCTTCGTCGGGAATGAAGTACGGGCTGGTGATCCACACCCGCTCGGTCGCTGCGTGAATTGCTTCGACGAAGAACAGCGAACAGGTTTCGTAGGCGTCGGCCGGGCCGCTCGCGAGCAACTGGCAGAGTACGCCGTCCTCCGGGTAAACGTCCGGCAGGATCAGCGGCGGCAATTTGCGTGCGGCCCAGAACCAATCCTCGGCAAACGATTCCTGCATGCAGGCCACCACCGGGCCGCGCACTTGTACGTGGGTATCGCGCCAAGGCGCCAGCGGCGGTTTCTCGCCCATGTATTCATCGCCGACGTTGTGCCCGCCGACGAAGCCGAGCACCCCATCGACCACAACGATTTTGCGGTGGTTACGGAAATTCACCTGGAAGCGATTGAGCCAGCCGCTGCGTGTGGCGAAAGCTTTGACCTCGACACCGGCATCGCGCAGCGTCTGCACGTAGCTGTGGGGCAGGGCGTGGCTGCCGATCCGGTCGTAGAGCAGATGAATCGCCACGCCTTCGGCGGCTTTTTTCAGCAACAGGTCACGCAGACGCTGCCCGAGGCGGTCGTCATGGATGATGAAAAACTGCACCAGTACGGCTTCGCGCGCTTGATCAATCGCGTGGAAAATTGCCTCGAAGGTTGCGTGGCCATTCACCAGCAATTGCACCTGGTTGTTCGCCAGGCACGGCATGCGTCCCAGTTTGGGCATGGCGCGCAGCGAGGCGTAGGCCTTAGAGGCGCGGGCGGTGAGGGCTTCTTCGACCCACGGGCGCCAGTTCAACTCGGAAATCGCCTGGCGCATCTGTTCGTTGGCCTGGCGTCGCGCCTTGATGTAACCGTCGAAGGTACTGCGGCCAAAGACCAGGTAAGGAATGAGGGTCAGGTAGGGAATGAAAATCAGCGACAATGCCCAGGCAATCGAGCCTTGGGCGGTGCGTACGGTCAGCACCGCATGGATCGCGGCGATCAAGCCGAGGCTGTGTATCAGGGCGATCAGATAACCGAAAATGTGCGGTCCAAAATAATCCATGGGGCAGCCTTGCTCCTGAAGATTCAATGCTTAACAGACCATGTTCCGAGGCGATTGTCGCTATTTAATTGGCGCATGAACCGAAGCAATCGGCCGACGTCTAACGGCCACTACTGATCAGGAGTTTTTCGATGAACGTTCGTCTGCTGGGTTTGGCGCTGGGCCTGGGTTTGGCAATGCCGCTGGTGGCGCAGGCGCAGATGCTGCAGCCGGGGCTATGGGAAATGACCTCGAGCAACGTCAAGGTCGATGACCAGCCCATGGATGTGCAATCGATCCTCGGCCAGTTGCAAGGCCAGATGACCCCGCAACAGCGCGCGGCGCTGGAAAAGAACGGGATCAACATCGGCGGCAAGGGGATCCGTGCCTGCCTGACGCCGGAGCAGGTGGCGACCAACGATATTCCGCTGGCCGATCCGCAGTCGGGCTGCAAACAGCAGATCACTGAACGCAACGGTAACCAGTGGAAATTCCGTTTCAGTTGCCCGAAAGCGCAAGGCACCGGGGTTGCCACGTTCCTCAGTGATCGTGAGTTCACCACGGTGGCCAACGGCACGTTCAACGCCATCGGAATCAACCAGAAGGGCAGTCTGGAAACCCGGGCGGTGTGGTTGGGTCAGGATTGCGGCGCTGTGAAGCCAAGAGCTTAAAAGCATCGCGAGCAAGCCCGCTCCCACACGAATCACGCTGTACCTGTGGGAGCGGGCTTGCTCGCGAAAGCGTTTTGATGATCAGCGCATAAACCGCAACGGCAGCCCCTGACATCCTTCGTTAATACGCTGCTCCCTCCAGGCAATCTGCCCCGACACCAGCGTGGTATTCACCCGATAGCGGAAAGTCTTGTCAGCAAACGGCGTCCACCCGCACTGCGACAGAATCGGTTGCCGCGACACTTCCACAGCCGTTGGCTCAACCAGCACCAGATCCGCCCAATACCCTTCGCGCAAATAACCCCGATCCGGAATCGCAAACAGGTCCGCCACCCGGTGACTGGTTTTCGCCACCAACGTGGTGATTGGGAGCACGCCATCGGCCACCAGTTCCAACAGCGCTGGCAAGGCGTGCTGCACCAGCGGCAAACCGGCAGGCGCTTCGGCATACGGGCGCTGCTTTTCTGCCCAGGTATGCGGTGCGTGATCGCTGCCGATGACGTCCAGTCGATTGCTCAGCAATGCCGCGCGCAAAGCATCGCGGTCGGCTCGGGTCTTGATCGCCGGGTTGCATTTGATCAGGTTGCCGAGTGCTGGATAGTCGCGCTCATCGAACAGCAGGTGATGCAGGCAGACTTCAGCGCTGATGTGTTTCTGGGCAAGCGGCTTGTCCTCGAACAATTCAAGTTCGCGAGCTGTAGTCAGGTGCAGGACATGCAGGCGGGTACCGTGCCGTTTCGCCAGTTCCACTGCCAGCGAAGAAGAGCGGTAACAAGCCTCGGCATCGCGGATCAATGCATGGATATTCGCCGGCAGCTGCCCACCCAGGCGCTCACGCAGCCGGGCTGCGTTGGCGTCGATGCTCGGTGTGTGTTCGCAGTGGGCCAGCAGTATCGTCGGCACTTCGGCGAACAGACGCTCGAGAATCTTTGGATCATCCACCAGCAGGTTGCCGGTGGACGCGCCCATGAACACTTTGACCCCGGCCACTTCGCAGGGATTGAGCGCGGCGACGGTGTCGAGGTTTCCCTGACTCACGCCAAAGTGAAAGCCGTAGTTGGCCACCGAGTTGATCGCCGCCCGACGCTTTTTATCGGCCAGCGCTTCAAGGGTGAGAGTGGCCGGGTTGGTATTGGGCATGTCCATGAAGCTGGTGATGCCGCCCGCCACCGCCGCGCGGGACTCGGTGTGAATACTGCCTTTGGCCGGCGCCCCCGGCTCGCGAAAATGCACCTGGTCATCAATCATCCCTGGCAACAGCCATTGGCCGTGGGCGTCGATTTCCACGCGGGCATTTTCACCGTCGATGCTGCGCGCGATCTTGACGATGCGGCCATGGCTGACCAGCAGATCGGCGTCGAATTCGCGTCCTTCGTTGACCAGTCTGGCGTTGCGAATAAGCACGCTGCTCATGATTCAGAACTCGTTCTGCAAGGCTTTGTAACCGCGCACCAGGTCGACGTTGGTGCGTGCCACGTCTTCGGAAAATTCCGAGGCGCTGACACTTACCGGCGGGAACTGCGAGAGGTCGGTGTTGGGGCCGATGCGAGTGGTGGAGGGCACATAGAACGCGTCTGGCAAATCGCGGCCATCGACCACCGAGTTGTGCCGCACCACGCAGCCATCACCCACTACGCAATTGAACAGCACGCTGTTGAAGCCGATGAACACCCGGTCGCCAACCTTGCACGGACCATGCACGATCGAGCGGTGAGCGATCGAGCTGAACTCGCCGATGGCCACCGCCGCGCCGGATTTAGAGTGGATCACCACGCCATCCTGGATGTTCGAATTGGCACCGATGGTGATCGGCTCCATCGCTCCCGAGGCGTCTACTTCGTCGGCGCGTATCACCGCGTAGGGGCCGACGAAGACGTTCTCGCCAATGACCACCTTGCCGCAGATGATCGCGGTTTTGTCGACGTAGGCCGACTCGGCGATGTGCGGCAGATCGCCGGAAGGATTCTTGCGGATCATGGCTGGCTCAGCGCTTCGTAAAGGGTGTTGAGGTTGTATTCGAACAGCCCGGTAAAGGTGCTGGCCGGGCCGCTGGCGGCGAGGGCATCGGAGTACAACGTACCGCCGATGTGCGCACCGCTTTCCTCGGCGATCTGCTTGAGCAGGCGCGCGTCCTTGATGTTTTCCATGAACACCGCTTTGACCTTGGCCTGACGGATCTGGGTGATCAGCGCGGCGACTTCGGCGGCTGACGGTTCGCGTTCGGTGGACAGACCTTGCGGCGCCATGAAGTCGATGCCGTAGGCCTGCCCGAGATAACCGAAGGCATCGTGACTGGTGACGATCTTGCGATTGCCCGGCGGCAGCGAGCCGAGCTTGGCCTTGGCTTCGGCGAGCAGGGCGTAGATCTGTTTCAGATAGGCTTGGCTGTTGCGCTGGTAGCCGGCCTTGTTCGCCGGATCGGCGGCGATCAGTGCTTTGGTGATGTTGGCGATGTACAACTCGGTGTTCGCCAGATTGTGCCAGGCGTGCGGGTCGGGAACGCTCTCGCCGTCCTCATCCAGCGAGCGTGGAATCACTCCGTGGCTGGCACTGACAACCGTGGCTTTGGTCTCGGTGCTGGTCACCAGGCGATCGAGCCATGGTTCGAAACCGAGGCCGTTCTTGATGATCAGCCTGGCCTTGAGCAGCGCTTTGGCGTCATCCGGCGTCGGTTCATAAGTGTGGGCATCGGCATCCGGTCCGACCATGTTGGTGATCTGGATATGCTCGCCACCCACCTGATGCACCATGTCGGCGAGGATGCTGAAGCTGGTGACCACCGGCAATTTTTCCGCCGCCGACAACGACATCGACAGCATCAGGCTGAACAACACGAGTAGAGCGCGCATCGGGAAACACCTCATTGGGATGTGAGCAAAGGCGGGCGGCGCAACAAACCGTGCACCGGTCCGAACACCACGGACAGCAGATAACCGATACCGGAGACCAGCACGATCGCCGGACCGCTGGGCAGCGAGTAGTAGAACGAGATCAACAATCCCAACCACACCGACAGGCAGCCGATGAGCGCCGAGATGGCAATCAGGCTCGGCAGGCGCCGGCTCCAGAATCGTGAAGCGGCGGCGGGCAACATCATCAGACCGACCACCATCAGGGCGCCGATGGCCTGGAAACCGATGACCAGATTGAGCACCACCAAGGTCAAAAAGACCCCGTGGGCGAGTGGGCCGAGACGGCTGACGGTTTGCAGGAATAGCGGATCGAGGGTGTCGAGCAGCAGCGGTTTGTAGATCAACGCCATGGCGACCAGGCTCAGTCCTGAGACCCACAACATGCCGTTGAGGGTCGGACTGTCGACAGCGAGTGCCGAGCCGAACAGCAAGTGCAGCAGGTCGAGGCGCTTGCCGGCGATGCCGAGAATCAGCACGCCACTGGCGAGTGAGATCGGATAGATCGCCGCGAGGCTGGCATCTTCGCGCAGGCCGGTGCGGCGGGTGATCCAGGCGGCGAGACCGGCCATGCCCAGGCCGGCGCCGAGGCCGCCGAGTGTCAGCGCTGGCAGGCTGAGGCCGGCGAACCAGAAACCCAGCGCCGCACCGGGCAGGATGCCGTGGGCGACGGCGTCACCGATCAGGCTCATGCGCCGCAGGATCAGAAACACCCCGAGCGGCGCTGTGCTGCAGGCCAGCAACAGACCGCCGAGCAGGGCGCGACGCATGAATACGAACTCGCTGAACGGTTGCCAGAAGTGCGCGACGGTGAGCATCAGGCCACCTGCATGTTGGGTGTTTGCTGGATCAGTTCGGCACTGGGGCCGAATACGCATTCGCGGTTTTTGATCAGCAGCGTCTGCGGGATGTGCTGGCGGACAGCGGCGAGGTCGTGGCAGACCATTAACAATGTTCGCCCTTCGGCGTGCCAGGCGTGGAGGTGTTGCCAGAGCAATTGCTGGCCCAGTTCATCAAGTGCGGCGTGCGGTTCATCGAGCAACAGCAACGGGGCGTCGGTCAGGCTCAATCGAGCAAGCAGGGCGCGTTGCAGTTCGCCACCGGAAAGGGCCATCAGCGGACGCTTTTCCAGTCCGCTCAAGTACCAGTTTTCCAATGCGTTGGCGAGTCGTTGTGCGCGCAGTTGTGTCGACAATCGACGGCCCCAGAAACCGGCGGCCACCAGTTCTTCGAGGCTGATGGGGAACTGGCGGTCGAGGTGTTGCTGTTGCGGCAGGAACGCCAGGCCGCCCTGACGTGGAACACCCAGTGCGATGTTCCCCGATAACGGTTTCTGCAACCCGGCGATGACTTTCAGCAGGCTGCTTTTACCGCAGCCGTTGGCGCCGATGATGGCGCTGAGGCTGCCGTGTTCCAGCGAGAGTGTCAGTGGCGAAGTCAGTGGTTGGCCGGGTGCCCCCCAACTCAGGGTATGGCAGCGGATCATGGGCGTTCTCGGTGCCAGTGGCTTTCGGCGACAGCGTCGTGGGCGTGCAGGCTTTCGGCGTGGATCACTCGCAGGTGGAATCTACTCACGCCTGGGGCACGGCGCAGAGCTAGATTGAGTCGTCGCGCGGCGTCTTCGCAGAACATCAGGTTCTGTCCATTGGCCAGTGCGAAGGCTTGTTCGTCGGCGCGTTTCACGGCTGTTTGCACTGCGGTTCCGAGCGCCGCTTCAGCGTCGTTAATGATGACGCTCACGGGTAGTTCGTCGATGAACTCGTCGAGATGCATATGCAATTGCGCGATGCTGCGTTGGCTGTGCGGTGTGGCGACAATGCCTTGGCTCGATCCAAGCCAAGACAAAACTTCGGCGTGCTGCAGCGGCTTGTTGGCAAAGTCGTCGATGAATTGTTGCTGGATCAGTTGCCGCGCTAACGCGGCGGAGCAGGGACAAGTCGAGGAATATTGCACATCAATTTTCAGTTCCACGTGGAACACTTTGTTTTTCAGGCTCGCAAAAATGCTTACTGGATAACTCTTCCACCCGGCCAGCGGGCTGACCAGCGCCGGCCTTTTCAGCAGCACTTCGCAATGGATGTTCAGGTAGGCGCTACTGGATAAACCCTGATGGCTATCCAGAAAACCCGCGAGTACCTGACGCAATAAGGAGGGAGAGAGGTTTCGCCGTTCAAGTGCCTCCAGTGCCAGATACAGCCGCGACATGTGAATGCCACGCGCTTCACCATCATCGAGACTTACGCCTGCATCAGCTCTTGCATTCAGGCGTTGGCCTTCCAATAAAACAGGCGAGGCAATGCCGCACATTCCTACCCATTCAAGTGGTAATGCCTGGCGAGCGGCTTGAGTCGCAATGTCCGGAAGTGTCAGCGAATTCATGTTCGGCACCATCGTATTGATTGAATTCGATGTTACATTATAACAATTCAAATCACGATGCCTTTTTCATGAACGGGCTTTCATATGCACAGACGTCATCTGCTCAACCTGCTTCTGGCCAGCACGGCCTTGGCTTTTCCTTTCAATGTTTCGGCCACGCAAATTCGCAATGCGCGGCTCTGGCGTTCGGATGAAAAGCTGAGATTGGTCTTCGATCTGAGCGGGCCCGTGCGCTACAAAACCTTCTCTCTGAGCGATCCTGAGCGTTTGATCATCGACCTTTCCGGGGCAAGTTTGAGTGGCGACTTCGGTCAATTGACGCTTGCCGATACGCCTATTCGCTCGATTCGATCCGGACACTTTGGTCAGGGTGATACGCGCATAGTCCTCGATTTGAATCATCCGCTGCTATTGAACAGCTTTCTTTTGGCACCTCAGGATGGTCAGGGACACCGCTTGGTGCTTGATCTGCTGAGCGCCAAACAGGCATCGAGTCCGGCAATGGTTCCACGTGAAACACCCTCGAATCAGACTCACCCCAAGCGCGACATCATCGTTGTCGTTGATCCTGGGCATGGGGGAAAAGATCCCGGTGCGGTCGGCGCCAAGGGTGAGCGAGAAAAAGACGTGGTGCTTTCCATCGCCCAATTGCTCGCCAAACGGCTGAAAAGGGAGAAGGGTTTTGACGTGAAACTGGTGCGCAATGACGACTTTTTTGTGCCGCTTCGCAAGCGTGTGGACATCGCTCGTCAGCACAAGGCCGACATGTTTATCTCGGTGCACGCCGATGCGGCGCCGCGTCTCACGGCCTCGGGGGCTTCGGTGTATTGCCTTTCCGAGGGTGGCGCAACGTCAGCGACAGCGCGCTTCATGGCGCAGCGGGAAAATGGCGCAGACCTGCTTGGAGCCACCAGTCTGCTCAATCTCAAGGACAAGGACCCGATGCTCGCCGGCGTGATCCTCGACATGTCGATGAACGCCACCATCGCTGCCAGTCTTCAGCTCGGCAGCACCGTTCTCGGCAGTCTGGCAGGCATTACCACGCTGCATCAGAAACGCGTGGAACAGGCAGGGTTCGCCGTGTTGAAGTCGCCGGACGTGCCGTCGATTCTGGTGGAAACCGGCTTCATTTCCAACGCGCGTGACAGTCAGCGACTGGTTACGCCTCGACATCAGCAAGCCGTGGCCGACGGCTTGTTCGAAGGTTTGCAGCGTTATTTTCAGAAGAATCCGCCAGTCGACAGCTATATCGCCTGGCAGCAGGAGCAGCATGCAGCGCAGGTTTAGCAGCCGTTGATCCGGCTGCAGATGAACTTGGCGCTACTGCCGCCGGAGCTGGAAAAGCGATTGATCGTCGTCCAGCCGACGCGACGGGTGTAGCCCACCCAGGCTTCCCCGTCAGAGGCTATCCCGGTAAAGAACGTCAGTTGGCCGAAGCGACTGTTGGTCTGCGCCCAATAGCGCTTGCCGTGCTTTTCAAAGCCACGCAGGTAAATCGTACTGCCCACGGTGTTGACGCTGTAGGCATTGCCCTGCGCATCGATGCAGGCCAGCAGATTGGCGCTGCGTGTGCAGTTGGCGAGCTCGGGAGTTTGCCCCCAGGCGTTGGCCCCTGATAGCAACGCAAGGCTTAGCAGCGAGCACTTCAGGGCACTTTTCATCACGATTTCCCGATGGGCAGATGGCGTGCAGCTTCCTGCTGTTTATCGGTTTGGGCAAGAGCAGGGCTGGCTTATTCATATTGTTATACTATAACATAAAAGAAGAATAGGCCTGAGCCCGCCGATTTCAAGCGTCTGCTTCTGCCATATCGCTGTTTTGAAGCTTTAGAGCGCGGTGCGCTACGCCAAGCCATGCAAAAGCGCACATCGGCCACCATCTGATGAGGATTATCCAATGTCATCCCCGCTTCCCGTGACCGTTCTTTCGGGCTTTCTCGGTGCCGGAAAAAGTACACTTTTGAATTACGTACTACGTAATCGGAAGGGCTTGCGCGTTGCTGTAATCGTCAACGATATGAGCGAAATCAATATTGATGGCAGCGAAGTCCAGCGCGATGTCAGCCTGAACCGTGCTGAAGAAAAACTGGTGGAGATGAGCAACGGTTGTATCTGCTGTACGTTACGCGAGGACCTGCTCGAAGAAGTCAGCCAACTCGCCCGCGAAGGAAGATTCGATTATCTGCTCATCGAATCCACCGGCATTTCCGAGCCACTGCCGGTTGCGGAGACATTTACCTTCCGTGATGAACAGGGCCAGAGCCTCGCCGACGTCGCGCGGCTCGACACCATGGTGACGGTAGTCGACGGCGTGAATTTTCTCCTCGACTATCAGGCCACCGAGAGTCTGGCTTCCCGAGGCGAGACCTTGGGCGATGAAGATGAACGCTCGATCACCGATCTGCTGATCGAACAAATCGAGTTCGCCGACGTACTGCTGATCAGCAAGATCGACCTCATCAGCCGGCAGGAACGCGAAGAGCTGATGGCAATCCTCAAGCGCCTCAACGCACAAGCGGACATCCTCCCGATGGTGATGGGCGAAGTGCCGCTGGAAAAAATCCTCAACACCGGCCGCTTCGATTTCGAGAAAGCCGCTCAGGCCCCGGGCTGGTTGCAGGAATTGCGCGGTGCACATGTGCCGGAAACCACGGAATACGGCATCGCCTCGACGTCCTACCGCGCACGTCGCCCGTTCCATCCGCAGCGCTTCTTCAGCTTTATTGATCGTCCGTGGACCAACGGTAAACTGCTGCGCTCCAAAGGCTTCTTCTGGCTCGCCAGCAAACCCTCCGACGCAGGCAGTTGGTCGCAGGCCGGCGGCTTGATGCGCCATGGTTTTGCCGGTCGCTGGTGGCGTTTCGTGCCGAAAAACCAATGGCCGCAGGATCGGGAAAGTACTGCAGCGATCATGGAAAACTGGACACCGAGCGTCGGAGATTGTCGTCAAGAACTGGTATTCATCGGCCAGAACATCGACTTCGTACAGCTCAAGTCGGAGCTCGATGGCTGCCTGCTGACTGACGAAGAAATGGCCATTGGCGCAGACGGTTGGCGTCGGCTGCCGGATCCGTTTGGCCCTTGGCACGAAGAGGCCGCCTGATGCTCGCACTCAAATTGCAGCAAAACCGGGCCCGCCATCAGCATCAGGGAGTGACGCCGAAAGCGCTGACACGAATCCTTGAAGATGACGTCAATCTGGCGGTCTGGCAGCGTCAACTGCCGCTACACATTGCCGATTTCGCAGAGCTGCTGCTGTCGCTCAACGAGCCTTTGGCGGAATCGCTGTGCATCGAATTGCCGAATGAAGATGCCGACCCTGATCTGCAAGGATTGGCCGCCGGATTCCGTGATTTGCAAGGCTACGAAGCCTTCATCGCTGACCTGCAATGGCTGGTGAGTGCCTTCGCCTGTCTGCTGGGGGCACGGCGTATCGGTTTGCGCCTACGGGTGTTGGATAAAGCCATGTGCCCACGTTTCCATGTCGATCATGTGCCGGTGCGCTTGATCACAACCTTTGCGGGGATTGGCAGCCAGTGGCTCAAGGAGGGCGTGATGGATCGCGAGCAATTGGGCCAGGCCAACGCCGAGCCACACGGCATGAGCCAAATCCGGCAGCTCAAGCGTGGTGATGTGGCGCTATTGAAAGGCGAGAAATGGCTCGGCAATGAAGGCTTCGGCCTGATTCATCGCTCACCGCAACCGGCGCCAGGTGAGCGACGGCTGCTGCTGACCCTCGACTGGCTCGGCTGACAGCTCAGGGCTTGAGCCACTTGCCCTGGCTCTGACCTTCGCAGTACGGCTGTAAATACGCCGCGTCGGAGGCGACGCCGTAATAGTGGATATCCTGGCGATAGGGCATATTGGCGACTTGCGCGTTGCTGCACACGCCGAACGCGCCGCTCGGGCATTGATCGAGGTACTGCACCTCGACTTTCTGCCCGGCCAGTGTCGGTTGGCAGAAGCCGTCGCTGAACAGCTTCTCTGGAATATTGCGGTTCTGCTGGCAGACTTTGACGTCGAGACGCTCACCCTGGCTGTGCACCACGCAAGCCTGGGCCCAGGCTTCGCTCGACAGCAGCATCCACAGCAACGACCATCCCATCCAACGCATGTCCCATCCCCTCAGAAAACTCCCAGTCATGTTGCAGAACATTCCTACCCATGTCATCGCCGGCCCTTTGGGCGCCGGCAAGACCAGCCTGATTCGCCAGCTCATGGCCCAACGGCCGGAAGGCGAGCGCTGGGCGGTGCTGATCAACGAGTTCGGTCAGATCGGCCTCGATGCCGCGTTGCTGACTCGCGACGCTGATGGTATCGCACTGGGCGAAGTCGCCGGAGGGTGTCTGTGTTGCGTGAATGGTGCACCGTTCCAGATCGGCCTCGGCCGCTTGCTGCGCAAGGCCAGGCCGGATCGACTGTTCATTGAGCCGTCCGGGCTGGGCCATCCGGCGCAGTTGCTCAAGCAGTTAGGCCAGGCGCCTTGGTTGGGCGTACTGGCGCTGCAACCCTGTGTATTGGTGCTGGATGCTCAGGCGCTGGCGGCCGGGAACGCCTTGCCGCCCGCTCAGCAGGAGGCTTTGGCCAACGCCGGCCTGCTGTTGCTGAACAAGGCGGAAAATCTGGATGAGGCTGTGCGGCAGACCATCGCCGAGCGTTTGCCGGCAGTCAAACTGATCTGGACGCAGCAGGCGCAACTGCCTTTACGCGAGTTGCCCGGTGTAGCCTCGCAAGCAATGGCGGGTGTGGATAACCTCGTCGTGCCGCAGGGATTGGGATCGATTCCGGCGATCTGGAGCGATCCGGCCGTGCCAATTTGCCTGAGTCAGGCACAGGAGGGCGGTTGGAGCATCGGCTGGCGTTGGCACCCGGGGCAGACGTTCGATACACAGCGCCTGGGCCAATGGCTGCAAAGCCTGGCCTGGCGGCGCGCCAAGCTGGTTATCCACAGCACACAGGGCTGGGTTTCGGCTAATGCCCTGGATAACGCGGAACTGGATTGGCAACCCAGTGAGTGGCGCCGGGATTCACGTATCGAACTGATCTTTGCCGATGCGCAAAGTGTTGATGATTTGCAGACAGGTCTGGCGCAATGCCGGATTCAGGCGGGTTAGCTCAAGGCTTCCACTTGTTGTGATCCTGACGCCACTGGCTCAGCTCGATCACTTCAGCTCGTGGGCGGGTGACCTCGACCACAGGTGGCGTGTCATCGAACGGTTGCGGGTAGGGTGCCAGTTCGATCTGCGCGCTGTGTGCGCCAAATTGGGTGATGGTGCCGTTGTGCCGGGTTTCGCCGGTCACGGTGAACTCGAAGTTATAGACCCGGGCCAGGCGCCGCCGACCGCTGGCATCCTTGATCAAGCCGATTTTTTTCAACGCGACATTACCGTCCAGCAGCTCGACGCCGACGTTGATGCAATGCTGCTTGACCCGCTCCAGTGCCCGCTCGCGCAAGCCGTGGTTGTGCCACAGCCAAGCGCCGGCAGCGGCGAACAGCATCAGCACGAAGATGTTTTCGAGGGTCAGCATCAACAGGAAACTCCAAAAGATAAGCTCAGCTTAACTGCGTCGCCGGTCTGTCGTACAGGCTGTGTTTCGTCGCATACTGCGCGGCTTGAATTTCAATCGTTTTACGGAATAACCCGAATGAAACGTACGCCTCATCTGCTCGCCATTCAGTCCCATGTGGTCTTCGGCCACGCCGGCAACAGCGCCGCGGTGTTTCCGATGCAGCGGGTCGGGGTGAATGTCTGGCCGCTCAACACCGTGCAGTTTTCCAATCACACCCAATACGGGCAGTGGGCCGGTGAAGTGCTGTCGCCGCACCAGATTCCCGAACTGGTCGAAGGCATCGCCGCGATCGGTGAGCTGGGCAACTGCGATGCGGTGCTCTCCGGTTATCTGGGCAGCGCGGCGCAGGGCCGGGCGATTCTCAGTGGTGTCGAGCGCATCAAGTCGGTCAATCCGAAGGCCTTGTACCTGTGCGACCCGGTAATGGGTCACCCGGAGAAAGGCTGCAGTGTGCCGACCGAAGTCAGCGATTTTCTGCTGGAAGAAGCGGCCGCGGTGGCGGACATCATGTGCCCGAACCAACTGGAGCTGGACAGTTTTTCCGGGCGCAAGCCGCAGTCGCTGTTCGACTGCCTGGCGATGGCGCGGGCGCTGCTGGCACGCGGGCCGAAAGCGGTGCTGGTCAAGCACCTGGACTATCCGGGCAAGCCGGCGGACGGTTTCGAGATGTTGTTGGTGACCGCCGATGAAAGCTGGCACTTGCGCCGTCCGCTGCTGGCGTTTCCACGTCAGCCAGTGGGCGTGGGCGATCTGACGTCCGGGCTGTTTCTGGCGCGGGTGCTGCTGGGTGACAGCTTGGTGGCGGCGTTCGAATTCACCGCTGCAGCGGTGCATGAAGTGCTGCTGGAAACCCAGGCGTGTGCCAGTTACGAGCTGCAACTGGTGCGGGCGCAGGACCGGATCGCGCATCCGCGGGTGAAGTTCGAGGCGACCGCGATCAGTCTGTAACCAGCTAAAAGCGAAAAGATCGCAGCCTGCGCCAGCTCCTACAGGGTGAACATTAGTCCTCTGTAGGAGCTGCCGCAGGCTGCGATCTTTTGCTTTTGATCTCAGGCGTCGCCCTTGATCTCCTGATAACGCTTTTCCAGCTCCTGGCGAATCTGCCGACGCTGCTGCGCCTGCATGTAACGACGCTTGTCTTCGCTATTCTGCGGTTGCAGCGGCGGTACGGCGGCCGGTTTGCGCTGGTCATCCACCGCGACCATGGTGAAGAAGCAGCTATTGGTATGGCGTACCGAACGCTCGCGGATGTTCTCGGTCACCACTTTGATGCCGACTTCCATCGAGGTGTTGCCGGTGTAGTTGACCGATGCGAGGAAGGTCACCAGTTCGCCGACATGGATCGGCTCGCGGAAAATCACCTGATCCACCGACAGCGTTACCACGTAGCGGCCGGCATAGCGGCTCGCGCAGGCGTAGGCCACTTCGTCGAGGTATTTGAGCAGGGTACCGCCGTGGACATTGCCAGAGAAGTTGGCCATGTCGGGGGTCATCAATACCGTCATCGACAGTTGGGCGTTTCCGGGTTCCATAATGTTCTCACGGATCAAGGCTGGGTTGCTGGACGCACCTCTGCGGGTGCCTGGTGGCTTTTTCATAAGCACCGTTATCGGGACGCCAGACGACTGGCTGCCGTCACGCCGCGACCGATCTGTTTCCTTATATTGCACCGCCTTCCAGCCGGAAGTCGCGGTGTTAACCTGCAAAAGGCCCTGCCCCAGGGCAATTCCCACACGAAAAGCGGATTTTTACCCATATCGCTCAGACCTTTCTGATGTCTGACGGCGGGTCACGTCATACAAGGAGCCCACACCATGCATGCCATCAGCTTTATTCAGGACCTGGCAGTGATCATGTTGGTAGCAGGTGTGGTCACCGTGCTGTTTCACCGCTTCAAGCAGCCGGTGGTGCTTGGCTACATTGTCGCCGGTTTCATCATCGGCCCGCATACGCCACCGTTCGGCCTGATCCACGACGAAGAAACCATCAAGACCCTCGCCGAACTGGGGGTGATCTTCCTGATGTTTTGTCTCGGCTTGGAATTCAGCCTGCGCAAGTTGTTCAAGGTCGGGGCCACGGCGTTTATCGCCGCCTTTCTCGAAATCGTGCTGATGATCTGGATCGGCTATGAAATCGGCCGCTGGTTCGACTGGAACACCATGGACTCACTGTTCCTCGGCGCGATCCTCGCCATCTCCTCGACCACCATCATCGTCAAGGCGCTCAATGACCTGAAGATGAAGAACGAGCGCTTTGCCCAGCTTATCTTCGGCGTGTTGATCGTCGAAGACATCCTTGGCATCGGTATCATCGCCTTGCTCTCGAGCATCGCCGTCAGCGGTACAGTCAGCTCCGGCGAAGTGTTCTCCACAGTCGGCAAACTGTCGTTGTTCATGATCGTTGCGCTGGTGGTCGGCATTCTGCTGGTGCCGCGTCTGTTGGCCTATGTCGCCAAATTCGAAAGCAACGAGATGCTGCTGATCACCGTGCTCGGCCTGTGTTTCGGCTTCTGCCTGCTGGTGGTCAAGCTTGAATACAGCATGGTGCTCGGCGCCTTTCTGATCGGCGCAATCATGGCCGAGTCGCGGCAATTGCTGAAGATCGAACGCCTGATCGAGCCGGTACGCGACTTGTTCAGTGCAATCTTCTTCGTCGCCATCGGCCTGATGCTCGATCCGATGATCCTGCTGCAATACGCGTGGCCGATCGCGGTAATCACCGTGGCGGTGGTGCTCGGCAAGATGTTGTCCTGCGGCCTCGGGGCGTTTATCGCCGGCAATGATGGACGCACCTCACTGCGCGTGGGGATGGGGCTGTCACAGATCGGCGAATTTTCCTTCATCATCGCCGCGCTCGGGATGACGCTGCAGGTCACCAGCAACTTTCTGTATCCAGTGGCCGTGGCGGTGTCGGTGATCACCACGCTGCTCACGCCGTACCTGATTCGCGCGGCTGACCCGCTGTCGATCAAGCTCTCGGCAGCAGTGCCCAAGCGTCTGGGCCGGGTGTTCGGCATGTATGGCGAATGGCTGCGCAGCATTCAGCCGCAAGGCGAGGGCGCAATGCTGGCGGCGATGATCCGGCGGATCCTGTTGCAGGTCGGGGTCAATCTGGCGCTGGTGATCGCGATCTTCTTCAGCGGTGCGTTCTTTGCCGGACGGCTGTCGGTGTGGATGCAGGACTGGATTGGTGATCCGAGCTGGCAGAAGGCGTTGATCTGGGGCGGGGCGTTGCTGCTGTCGCTGCCGTTCCTGATCGCGGCTTATCGCAAGCTCAAGGCGCTGTCGATGCTGTTGGCGGAAATGGGCGTGAAGCCGGAGATGGCCGGACGGCACACGCAGCGAGTGCGACGGGTGATCTCCGAAGTGATCCCGATCCTCTCGCTGCTGGTGATCTTCCTGCTGTTGGCAGCCTTGTCGGCCAGTATTCTGCCGACCAACAAGTTGCTGGTGCTGGTCGCCGTAGTCGCGGCCGCCGTGGCGGCGCTGCTCTGGCGCTGGTTCATCCGCGTGCACACGCGGATGCAGGTGGCCCTGCTGGAAACCCTCGACAACCACAAGGAGTCGTCGGGGCACTGACCGGCCCGGGCGTCTGGCGAATCAGCTTTCCAGCCAGACGTCCCGCGCCCAGTGCCACACCGATTCCCAGGACTCTTCGGTGATCAGCTCTTCTTCGCCGGACCACAGCACCACGGTGCCGTCTTCTTCGACGCAGTAGTAGTTGTCGCCGTCCTGGCAGATCGGGATCAGGTCGCGCGGTACGCCGATGTCCCAGGCGTTGGCCGCCACGTCCGGCAGATAGGTGTGCGATTGCGGGTCGGTGACGGTCACCGGCTCGAGGCTGCCGTACACCACGTCGCTGACGGTCAGCAGAAACTCTTTGAAGACGAACGGGATGTTGATGAAGAGTTCTTCCTCGATCTCCACCAATTGATCTTCGTCGGGCAACTCCAGGGGAACCGGTACGGGTTCGTTGGCTTCGCGCAGTTGTTCGATGATTTCTTCCACGTCCGGGATCCTCTTGCTTGAATGGCGCGGTTTATATGGGCCGGTTTATACAGTAGCTCGCTATAGATGCAACCGCGAAATAGAAAACCCCGGCCGAGGCCGGGGTTTTTATTACCACATGCGTAACGCGATGGGGATCAGCCGTTCTGGCGGATACCGGCCACCAGCCAAGGCTGGTTCTCGCCTTGCGGACGTTCCATGTTCCAGCTTTCGCTGAACACTTCGCCCTGGTCGAAACGCGAGGTCTTCGACACGCCGCTGAAGGTCAGGGTGGCGATGGTCTTGTCGGCACGATCATCCACGCCGTCCAGCTGAACCTGCAGGTTGTCGATGTAAGTCGACTGGAAGCCATCGCCCAGATCCGCACGTTCACGCTTGAGGAAGTCGAGCATTTGCGGGGTCACGAACTCGGCGATCTTGTCCATTTCGTTGGCGTCCCAGTGCTGCTGCAGCGACTGGAAGTGGCTGCGCGCAGCGGCAAGGAAGTTCTGCTCGTTGAACCAGGCCGGCGCGTTGATCACCGGACGAGCGGCAACCGGTGCGGCCGAACCACCGAAGATCGAACCCATGGCAGCCGGTTTCTGCTCGAATACTTCACGCTGCATCGGTGCGCCGGCCGGAGCCAGGTGCTCCTGCTGCTTGCGTCGACGAGCGGCGATGAAGCGGAAGATCACGAACGCGATCACGGCCATGATCAGGATGTCGAAGATCTGCATGCCCTGGAAGCCGCCGCCCATGAACATGGACGCGAGCAGGCCACCGGCGGCGATACCGGCCAGAGGGCCGAGCCATTTCGAAGCGCCACCGGCCTTGGCCGCGGCACCGGCAGCGCCGGCAGCACCAGCGGTCGCTGCTGCGCCGCCCATGCCTGGGGAAGAAGGAGCCATCTGGCTGGTCTGGTGTGTCGGCGCAGCGCCGGCGCTTTTGCCACCACCAAAGCGCTTGGCGTTGGCGTCGAGGCTCATCGTCAGGCCGATGCACAACGCCATGGCGATGCTAAGAAAACGTTTCATAAAGGGAATTCCCGTTTGTGGAGACACGCGCGCCATGTTGCACAGCTGAAGTGTTACTGGCTAGCGAGAGAGTGTTTCGGGCTTTTGCCTGACAGGTTACGTTCAGCTCCGTCGAAGCAATAAGGCCATGTACTTTTGTCTGTAGGAAAATGGGATAGGTTCAGCGGGAAAACTGCTTATCGACGCAACGTCAACAGCACCACACCGGCGGTGATCAGGCCGATGCCGCCCCATTGACGCAGGTCGAGTTTCTCGCCCAGCAGAATCACGCCGAGCACCGCCACCAGCACCACGCTGAGTTTGTCCACTGGCGCGACCAGCGAGGCCGGGCCGACCTTCAGCGCGCGGAAGTAGCACAGCCACGACGCGCCGGTACCCAGACCGGACAACAGCAGGAACAGGTAGCTCTTGGCGGAAATTGATCCCAATGACTGATATTGGCCCGTTGCGTACAAAATCAAGGCCAGACTGACCAGGACCACAATGGTGCGCAGCAGGGTTGCGAAGTCGGAGTTGACGTTTTCGATGCCGATCTTGGCGAAGATTGCCGTCAGCGCGGCGAAAGTCGCCGAGAGCAGGGCCCAGAATGTCCAGGAAGAGAAGAAGCCTGAGCCCATGCAAATATCCTTGTTAGATCATCCAACGCCGACCCCTGTGGGAGCGAGCCTGCTCGCGAAAGCCACACTGCGGTTTATCAGATCAACCACGGTGATGTCATTCGCGAGCAGGCTCGCTCCCACAGAAAAGCGAAACCGGCGTCAGATCGCTTCCAGCTTGGCGTAACCGAGCATCAGCCACTTGCTGCCTTCGCTGAAGTTCACCTGTACCCGCGCCTGCGCGCCGGCGCCTTCGAAGTTGAGGATCACGCCGTCACCGAAGATCGAGTGACGCACCGCCTGACCCAGGCTGAAGCCGGTTTCCGGAATCTCGCTGCCGCTGAACAGGTTGCTGCCACTCATCGACTGGTTGCCGCCGAACGGTCGGCTGACGCTGTTCGACAGGCGTACTTCCTGAATCAGACCCTTCGGCACTTCACGGACGAAACGCGAGACCTTGTTGTAGGTTTCACTGCCGTACAGGCGTCGGGTTTCAGCATAGGTCATCACCAGATTCTGCATGGCGCGGGTGATGCCGACGTAGGCCAGACGCCGCTCTTCCTCAAGCCGACCCGGTTCTTCCAGGCTCATCTTGTGCGGGAACAGACCTTCTTCCATGCCCACCAGGAACACGTAAGGGAATTCCAGACCTTTGGCACTGTGCAAGGTCATCAACTGAATGCTGTCCTCGTGCTCGTCGGCCTGAGTATCGCCGGCTTCCAGCGAAGCGTGGCCGAGGAATGCCGCCAGTGGCGTCAGCTCTTCGTCGTCTTCGGTGTTCTCGAAGTTGCGCGCGGCGCTGACCAGTTCCTCAAGGTTTTCCACCCGGGCCTGGCCTTTCTCGCCTTTTTCCGCTTCGTGATAGGCGATCAGCCCCGATTGCTCGATGACGGTCTGGGTCATCAGATGCAGCGGCATCTCCATGCACTTGGCGGCAAGGTTCTCGATCAGCTCGATAAACGCACCCAAGGCGCCGGCAGCACGCCCGGTCAGGCCTTTATTGGCGACCAGTTGACGCATCGCTTCCCACATCGACACATCGCTGTGGCGTGCATGGTCGCGGATCGCCTCGACGGTTTTCTCGCCAATGCCACGGGCCGGGACGTTGATCACCCGCTCCAGGGCGGCATCGTTACCGCGACCTTCAAGCAAACGCAGGTAGGCCATGGCGTTCTTGATTTCCGCGCGCTCGAAGAAGCGCTGGCCGCCATAGATGCGGTACGGAATGCGCTCGCGCAGTAAGGCCTCTTCCAAAACGCGCGATTGGGCGTTGGAGCGGTAGAGAATCGCAATATCACTGCGGGCCAGGCCGGTTTTCAGCGCGCTTTCGATAGTTTCGACAACGTAGCGTGCTTCGTCGTGTTCGTTGAACGCGGCGTACAGATTAATCGCTTCGCCGTCGCCACCGTCGGTCCACAGCTCTTTGCCGAGACGCCCGGTGTTATTGGCGATCAAGGCGTTGGCGGCCTTGAGGATGCCGGCGGTGGAGCGGTAGTTCTGCTCGAGACGAATGGTTACCGAATCCGCGAAGTCGGAAGAGTACTGATGAATGTTCTCGATTTTCGCCCCGCGCCAGCCGTAGATCGACTGGTCGTCATCGCCGACCACCATCAGGCTGTCGCCGCCCTTGCCGAGCAGACGCAGCCAGGCGTACTGCACGGCGTTGGTGTCCTGGAACTCGTCGACGAGGATATGGCGGAAGCGCTTCTGATAATGCGCCAGCAGACCCGGGTGATCGCGCCACAGGTCGAGGGCGCGCAGCAGCAGCTCGGAGAAGTCGATCACGCCGGCGCGCTGGCAAGCGGCCTCGTAGGCCTCATAGATGCCGCGCATGGTCGCCAGGTACAAGTCGCCGCTGGCCTGAATGTGTTGCGGGCGCAGACCTTCGTCTTTCTGCCCGTTGATGAACCACTGGGCCTGACGGGCCGGCCAGCGTTGCTCGTCCAGCCCCAGCTCGCGGATCACCCGCTTGACCAGCCGTTGCTGGTCGTCGCTGTCGAGAATCTGGAAGGTCTGGCTCAACCCGGCTTCCTGCCAGTGCGCCCGCAGCAAGCGGTGCGCCAGACCGTGAAAGGTGCCGACCCACATGCCGGCCGGGTTGATACCCAACAACTGCTCGATGCGATGACGCATCTCGGCAGCGGCCTTGTTGGTGAAGGTCACCGACAGAATGGAGTGGGGCGAGGCGTTTTCGACCTGGATCAACCAGGCGATACGGTGCACCAGCACTCGGGTTTTACCGGAACCGGCACCGGCCAGGACCAACTGACGGCCAACGGGGGCTGCTACGGCCTGGCGTTGGGCATCGTTGAGGGAGTTCAGCAGAAGGGAGAGATCATCGCGCATCGGGGCATTCTAGGGTGCGCCGCAGGCCCGGGCAAACCGAGCTTTGCATTAGCCGATGAAAGCGCCGTCGATGACGACCGGTCGGTCACTGGCTACAGGCTTCGGCCCGCCTCACTCTGCGGGTTTTGCCGGTGATCGGACGGCGGAAAGTTTCCGGCAAATTGTGATCTGGAGCAGTTTGGCAACGGGGTTGGCTTGTGTATGCTCCGTGCACGTTTCGGGCCCATGCTCACTCTTATAAGAACAACAACATTGCACAAGACCCTCAGCTCAGACCTGTCGGGCCCCTCTGTGGAACCCCGGGTCATCCGCAAGCATTACGCCATTGAAATGGCGGTCGAACGCACGCGCCTGCTTTATCAGGGCTCGCTGCTACCGACGATGTTCATGTTGCTCAATGGCCTGGTCTGCGCCGCTCTGCTCTGGAGTCCGCAGCGCTACTTCGTGGTCAGCATCTGGCTGGTCTGGTTGTTGTCGCTGGTGGCACTGCGGGTGATTCAGGTCGCCGCGTTCGACTCGGCGATCCCGGACCGTCAGGCCCAGCCGATCTGGTTCCGCATGTTCCTGCTCGGCTCGACCATGACCGGGCTGACCCTGGCCGGTGCAGGCATCGCGCTGGTGCCCGCCGACAACTTCATGCAGCAAGCCTGGGTGTTCGGCCTGATCGGCGCCGCGACGTTATCGGCCAGCGTCGCCTATGCCGTCAGCCTGCCAGCGTTTCTGTCCTTTACCTTGCCGTGCCTGCTGCCGGCAATCGGCTACCTGTTCTGGGGCGGAGATGAGCAGGCGCGCGGTTGGGGCTGGCTCGGATTGATCCTGCTCGGTTCGCTGAGCGTGGTCGCCTGGCAAGTCAACCGGCTGATCGACCGCGGCTTGCTGCGGCGTTTTCAGAATCAGCACCTGATCGAACACCTGCAGCAAGCGCAGAACCGCAGCGAGCAGCTTAATCAGGCGCTGGCCAAGGAGATCGAGCAGCGACGCTGTGCCGAGGGCCAATTGCGTGAGGCACAGGTCGAGCTGGAAGATCGCGTGGCCCAGCGCAGCCGCGAACTGGACGTGGCCAATCAGGCGCTGAGCAAAAGCGAAGCGCGTCTGGCCCTGGCGTTGAAGGCCAGTGAGCTGGGGTTATGGGACTGGAACCTGCAAACCGACGAAGTCCACCATACGCAGATCCAGGAACTGTTCGGCCTCGCGCCGGAGTACGTTACGGCGATCCTGCGCGACCTCAAGCCACGCCTGCATCCGGAAGATGTGCCAGGTCTGAAGCAGGCGCTGATCGAGCACCTGAAGGGCCGCACCGAGGATTATCAGATCGAATACCGCGTACGGCACGGTGACGGCCATTGGGTGTGGATCGAGGATCGCGGGCGCGCCGTGGAGCGCAGTGACAGTGGGCGGGTGATCCGCATGGTCGGCACCCGGCGCGACATCAGCGCGAGCAAAAGCCTTGAAGAACAGCAGCGACTGGCGGCCACGGTGTTCGAAGCGGCCAGTGAAGGCATCGTCATTCTCGACCCGAACTACGCGCTGATCGCGATCAATCAGGCGTTCAGCCGGGTCACCGGTTACGACATCGAAGACATGCTCGGGCGCAATGTCGTCGAACTGCCGTGCAGTCGTGACGCGCGGCGGCACTACGTCTCGATCCGCCACGCGCTGGAGCAGCACGGCAGTTGGCAGGGCGAACTGGTGGAAACCCGCAAGAACGGCGAGCTGTATCCGCAGTGGCTGCAACTTAACGCGGTGCGCGACAGTCGGGGAAATGTGAGCCATATCGTCGGCTTCTTCGCCGATCTTTCAGCGCGGCGCGAATCGGAAGAGCGCATGCGCTTCCTGACGCATTACGACGAACTGACCGGGCTGGCCAACCGCTCGCTGTTCCGCGAACGCCTGCACGAAGCGCATCAGCGCGTGCGTCAGGGCGGGCGCCGCAGTCTGGCGCTGCTGCACATTAATCTGGATCGCTTCAAGCTGCTCAACGACAGCCTCGGTCACGAGGTGGCGGACCAGCTATTGCAGAAAATGGCCCGGCGCCTGGTCAACGCCTTGCCGGAGGCCGACACCATCGCGCGGCTGTCCGGTGATGAATTTGCGGTGCTGTTCGATGCCTACGGCAACCTGTCGAGCCTGGCGCGGGTCGCCACGCGGCTGTCGAGCAAGCTGCGTCTGCCGCTGACAGTCGAAGGGCATGAGCTGGTGGTCAGCGCCTCGATGGGCATCAGCATGCTGCCGGACAATGCTCGGGAGATTTCCGCGCTGGTCAGTCAGTCGAACATGGCCATGCAACACGCCAAGCATCTGGGCGGCAACAATTTCCAGTTCTACACCGACAGCCTGCAGGCCAGCACCCTTGAGCGTCTGCAACTGGAGAACCAGCTGCGCAAAGCCATCGAAGACAAGCAGCTCAAGGTGTTCTACCAGCCGAAGCTGTGCCTGCAAACCGGGCGCCTGAATGCGGCGGAAGCGCTGGTGCGTTGGGATCATCCGACCATGGGCCGGGTGCCGCCGGGGGACTTCATCGGTCTGGCCGAGGAAACCGGACTGATCGGCCCGATCGGCGAATTTGTGCTGCGCCAGGCCTGCTGGCAGGCGTGCGAATGGCAGCGCCAGGGGCTGGAGCCGATTCGGGTATCGGTGAACCTGTCGGTGCATCAACTGCGTCAGGGCAAACTGGTCAGTCTGGTGCGCCAGGTGCTGGAAGAAACCGGGTTGGCGCCGCGCTACCTCGAACTGGAACTCACCGAGAGTCAACTGCTGGACAGCGTCGAACACATCATCGCGACCTTCCAGCAGTTGCGCGATCTGGGGGTGAAGCTGGCAATCGACGATTTCGGCACCGGCTATTCGTCGCTGAGTTACCTCAAACGGATTCCGGTGGATTACGTGAAGATCGATCAGGCATTCATTCGCGGGCTGGGGCAGGGCAGCGAGGATGCGGCGATCACTCGGGCGATCATTGCCATGGCTCACGGGCTGTCGTTGAAAGTGGTGGCCGAAGGAGTCGAGCGGCAAGAGCAGCTGGAGTTTTTACGTGCCGAGGGCTGCGACGAAGTGCAGGGGTATCTGATCAGTCGTCCGGTGGAGGCCGACCGTCTGGCCGGGCTTTTGCGCGAACAGGGCAATCCGCCTTAAGGGCTACATGCACTCCATCGCGCCTGATACGGGGACATGGAGTTACGCATTGAGCAGGCAAAAAGCCAATTCATGTAGTATAACTACAAGCGTGCTACATCCTTGCCCATAAGAAGAGTCCAGCCCCTTGAATCTGCTGCAACACATCGCCCAGTCACGTCACCTGTTACGCAAGTCGGAGCTCAAGGTCGCCGACCACGTGCTGCTTGACCCTGCGGCCGTGATGCACAGTTCCATGGCCGACCTGGCTCACAGCGTCGGCATCAGCGAGCCGACCATCGTGCGTTTCTGCCGGGCCATCGGCTGTTCCGGTTTTCAGGATCTCAAACTCAAACTGGCGCAAAGCCTGGCCGCCGGTGCCAGTTTCGGCCAGTTCGCGATCCATGAAGACGATTCGGTCGCCGACTACAGTCTGAAAATTTTCGACACCACGTTGCACACCCTGATGGAGGTTCGCGAGAAACTCGATCCGGTAGAATTGCAACGCGCGGTGACGCTGATGTCCCAAGCCCAGCGCGTGGAGTTCTACGGCTTTGGCGCGTCGGGCGCGGTGGCGGCGGATGCGCAGCACAAGTTCTTCCGTTTGCTGCTGACGGCGGCGGCGTATTCCGACCCGCACATGCAGGCGATGTCGGCGGTGACCTTGAAGCCGACCGACGTGGCGATCTGCATTTCCCAGTCCGGGCGCTCCAAGGACCTGCTGATCACCGCCAACCTGGTTCGCGAGAGCGGTGCATCGCTGATCACCCTGTGCCCGAGCCAGACGCCACTGGCCGAGCTGTCGACCGTCAACCTGGCGATCGATGTGCACGAAGACACCGAAATCTATACGCCGCTGACCTCGCGAATCGCCCATCTGGTGGTGATCGACGTGCTGGCGATGGGCGTGGCCATGGCGCGCGGGCCGAGCCTGGTCAATCACCTGAAGAGCGTGAAGCGCAGTCTGCGCAGCTTGCGGCTGTCCCCGAAAGCTGCAAAAGCGCTGGATGACTGAAGCCGGCTTTTGTGGCGAGGGAGCTTGCTCCCGATGGGGCGCGCAGCGGCCCTGAAAGGCCGGGCCTGCTTCGCAGTCCAGCGGGAGCAAGCTCCCTCGCCACAATGAAACGCAATCGGCAAAGTTTCATCGCACTGTCATCCCCGCGCAGCCAAACCGTCATCCCCCACGCCTATCGTGAAACTCCCGTACTCGCCTTGGGAGACTCGAAATGGCTCAGCCCTACGAAGAACGCAACAGCGCCGCGAAAACCCGTCGTCAACAGGAAGACCAGCGCCGCATGGAATTCCGTCGCGCCATTGAAGATCGCTTCGAACTTCGCCAGCTTCAAAGCGAAATCAGCGATTTTCCCGAGGACATCGAACTCAACTACTGGCAGGCCGCACCGGCAGCTTCCCGTCGAAGCGCTCAACCAGCGCGCTGATCTGCACCCGCTCGCTACGGATAAACGCCAGGAAGGCATGCGCTACCGGTGACAGCCGTTTGGCCTTGGCTTGCACCAGGCACCAGCTGCGAAACAGCGGCAACTCTTCGACCGGCAGCTCGACCAGGCCGCCGGTCGCCAGCTCCAGGTTCAGGGCGTGGCGCGTCAACAGCGCCAGGCCCAGACCCGCCACCACGCATTCGCGCTGGGCTTCGGCCGAGGCCACTTCCTGGGTCTGGGTGAAGTGCACGCGTTTCTCTTTGAAATACTCTTCGCAGGCCAGTCGCGTGCCCGAACCCGGTTCGCGGATCAGCAGCGTGTAAGGTTCAAGATCCTGCAAACGCAGCGGCCCCATATGCGCCAGCGGATGATCCGGGCGCGCCACGGCGACGATCGGATTGTTCAGGAACGGCAGAAATTCCAGGCCCATGTCCTGCGGCACCATCGACATGATCACCAGATCATCGCGGTTGTCCGAGAGGCGGCGGATCACCTGGCCGCGGTTGACCACCGTCAGTTGCAGATTAACTTCCGGATGCTGGCGCTTGAACGCGGCGAACAGGTGCGGCACGAAGTATTTGGCGCTGGATTCCACTGCCAGTTTCAACTGGCCCTGCAGTGATCCCTGCATGTCCGACAGCTGCATGTCGAGGTTTTCCAGGCGGCCGAAGATGTCCCGGCTGGCACGTTGCAGGGCTTCGGCAGCCTCGGTCATGTAGAGTTTTTTGCCGACATAATCGAATAATGGCTGGCCGATCAGCTCTTCAAGCTGACGAATCTGTAGGCTGACGGCCGGTTGTGTGAGCGACATTTCATCGGCGGCGCGGCTGTAGGAGCGTAAATCACACACTTCGTTGAAGATCTGCAATTGACGTAATGTCATACGCATCAAGGACTTACGCATTTATTATAGGCTCTGACGGCGGGCTGATGGTTTAACTATAAGTCTTTGCTTATGCCTGACCCAATTTTTATTCATTTTTGTTAATCCCTTGTGAGGGCTAGTGTGGGGTCGCGACCAGATTGAAACATTTGGTCACGCGTCGACCTGGGTCTAGCAGGTCGTGGTGCCACCGGCTCAAGGGAATTTCCAAGTGATAAAAAAGATCCTGATCGCCAACCGTGGTGAGATTGCCGTACGAATCGTGCGGGCCTGCGCCGAGATGGGCATTCGCTCGGTTGCGATTTTTTCCGACGCCGACCGTCATGCCTTGCATGTGAAGCGTGCGGATGAAGCCCACAGCATCGGTGCCGAGCCACTGGCCGGTTACCTCAACCCGCGCAAGCTGGTGAACCTGGCGGTGGAAACCGGTTGTGACGCATTGCATCCCGGTTACGGCTTCCTCTCGGAAAACGCAGAGCTGGCAGACATCTGCGCTGAACGCGGGATCAAATTCATCGGCCCGTCGGCAGAAGTCATTCGCCGCATGGGCGACAAGACCGAAGCCCGGCGCAGCATGATCAAGGCCGGTGTACCGGTCACCCCGGGCACCGAAGGCAACGTGTCGGGTATCGAAGAAGCCCTGACCGAGGGCGACCGCATCGGTTACCCGGTGATGCTCAAGGCCACCTCCGGTGGGGGCGGGCGCGGTATCCGTCGCTGCAACAGCCGCGAAGAACTCGAACAGAATTTCCCCCGGGTTATCTCCGAAGCGACCAAGGCCTTCGGTTCGGCGGAAGTGTTCCTGGAAAAATGCATCGTTAACCCGAAACACATCGAAGCGCAGATCCTCGGCGACAGCTTCGGCAACGTGGTGCATCTGTTCGAGCGTGACTGCTCGATCCAGCGCCGCAACCAGAAGCTGATCGAGATCGCCCCGAGCCCGCAACTGACCCCGGAACAGCGCGCCTACATCGGCGACCTGTCGGTGCGCGCAGCCAAGGCCGTGGGTTACGAGAACGCCGGCACCGTGGAGTTCCTGCTCGCCGAGGGCGAGGTGTACTTCATGGAGATGAACACCCGGGTGCAGGTAGAACACACCATCACCGAAGAAATCACCGGGATCGACATCGTCCGCGAACAGATCCGCATCGCCTCCGGCCTGCCGCTGTCGGTGAAGCAGGAAGACATCCAGCACCGTGGTTTCGCGTTGCAGTTCCGCATCAACGCCGAAGACCCGAAAAACAACTTCCTGCCGAGCTTCGGCAAGATCACCCGCTACTACGCCCCCGGCGGCCCGGGCGTGCGCACCGACACGGCAATCTACACCGGCTACACCATTCCGCCGTTCTACGACTCGATGTGCCTGAAACTGGTGGTCTGGGCGTTGACTTGGGAAGAGGCGATGGACCGTGGCCTGCGGGCGCTGGACGACATGCGTCTGCAAGGCGTGAAAACCACCGCCGCGTATTACCAGGAAATCCTGCGCAACCCGGAATTCCGTAGCGGCCAGTTCAACACCAGCTTCGTTGAAAGCCACCCTGAACTGACCAACTACTCGATCAAGCGCAAACCCGAAGAGCTGGCCCTGGCCATCGCCGCCGCCATCGCCGCCCACGCAGGCCTGTGAGGAATACAACAATGTCCAAGAAAATTTTCGTAACCGACACCATCCTGCGCGACGCTCACCAATCGCTGCTCGCCACTCGCATGCGCACCGAAGACATGCTGCCGATCTGCGACAAGCTCGACAAAGTCGGCTACTGGTCGCTGGAATGCTGGGGCGGCGCGACGTTCGACGCCTGTGTACGCTTTCTGAAAGAAGACCCGTGGGAGCGCCTGCGCCAACTGCGTGCCGCGCTGCCTAACACCCGTCTGCAAATGCTCCTGCGTGGGCAGAACCTGCTGGGCTACCGCCACTACAGCGACGACGTGGTCAAAGCCTTCGTCGCCAAGGCCGCGGTCAACGGCATCGACGTGTTCCGTATCTTCGACGCGATGAACGACGTGCGTAACCTGCGCGTGGCCATTGAAGCGGTGAAAGCTGCTGGCAAACACGCCCAGGGCACCATCGCCTACACCACCAGCCCGGTGCACACCATCGACGCGTTTGTGGCGCAAGCCAAGCAGATGGAAGCCATGGGTTGCGACTCGGTGGCGATCAAAGACATGGCCGGTTTGCTGACCCCATACGCCACCGGTGAACTGGTCCGCGCGTTGAAAGCCGAGCAGTCGCTGCCGGTATTCATCCACTCGCACGACACTGCCGGCCTGGCGACCATGTGCCAGCTCAAGGCTATTGAAAACGGCGCCGACCACATCGACACCGCGATCTCCAGTTTCGCCTCGGGTACCAGCCATCCGGGTACCGAGTCGATGGTCGCTGCGCTCAAGGGCACCGAGTACGACACCGGTCTGAACCTGGAACTGCTGCAGGAAATCGGTCTGTACTTCTACGCCGTGCGCAAGAAGTACCACCAGTTCGAAAGTGAATTCACCGCAGTCGATACCCGTGTGCAAGTCAACCAGGTGCCGGGCGGGATGATCTCCAACCTCGCCAACCAGTTGAAAGAACAGGGCGCGCTGAACCGCATGGGCGAAGTGCTGGCGGAAATCCCGCGGGTGCGTGAAGACCTTGGTTTCCCGCCACTGGTGACCCCGACTTCGCAGATCGTCGGCACTCAGGCGTTCTTCAACGTGCTGGCCGGCGAGCGCTACAAGACCATCACCAACGAAGTGAAGCTGTACCTGCAAGGCGGTTACGGCAAGGCGCCGGGTGTGGTTAACGAAAAACTGCGTCGTCAGGCCATCGGCAGCGAAGAGGTGATCGACGTGCGTCCGGCCGATCTGCTCAAGCCGGAAATGACCAAGCTGCGTGCCGACATCGGCGCACTGGCCAAGTCCGAAGAAGACGTGCTGACTTTCGCCATGTTCCCGGACATCGGCCGCAAGTTCCTCGAAGAGCGCGCCGCCGGCACCCTGGTTCCGGAAGTGCTGTTGCCGATCCCTGAGGCCGGCGGTGTGGCCAAGGCTGGCGGCGAAGGCGTACCGACCGAGTTCGTCATCGACGTCCACGGCGAAACCTACCGCGTCGACATCACCGGTGTCGGCGTGAAGGCCGAAGGCAAACGGCATTTCTACCTGTCCATCGACGGCATGCCGGAAGAAGTGGTGTTCGAACCGCTCAACGAATTCGTCGGCGGCGGCAGCAGCAAACGCAAACAGGCTTCCGCACCGGGCCACGTCAGCACCACCATGCCGGGCAACATCGTCGATGTGCTGGTCAAGGAAGGCGACACCGTCAAGGCCGGCCAGGCGGTGCTGATCACCGAAGCGATGAAGATGGAAACCGAAGTGCAAGCCGCTGTTGCAGGCAAGGTCACCGCCATCCATGTGGCCAAGGGCGACCGGGTCAATCCTGGCGAAATCCTGATCGAGATCGAAGGCTGAGATAACTGCCGCGATCAAACGCTTTAAACCTCGGGGGGGCATGTGCTCCCCTTTTTTTTGCCTGCAATTTACCGTCCTCTGTAGGAGCTGCCGCAGGCTGCGATCTTTTGATCTTCAAGAGCAAAGTCAAAAGATCGCAGCCTGCGGCAGCTCCTACACATAGCGTTGTGTCAGAACGATATCTGCCACTGGCCCATCACGCCGTAACTGCGGCTGTCGCTGCCGGCCTCGCCGCTGATGCCGACGCCCAGGGTGTGGCGTGCGGACAGCGTAAGGTCCAGACCTGCATCCAAGGTAAAGCTGTTGCGATCCATCTCGGCTCCGGTGACTTCAAAGCTTTTGCCACCCCTGACCAGTTGCTGGCGCGTTTCGTTATCGAGATCGCCGTAGGTGTGTTTCACGCTCGCGCTCAAGCGCGGCGTCAACTGCATGCCGTTGGACAGTTGGCTGGTGTTCGCCAGGCGCACGCCGAAGGTGCTGTTCGGATTCGCCTGCGTCTGACCATGCACCTTGAGCGCCGCATCGCCACCTTTCTCGGTGTAACCGTCACGCTGGTAGCGTTGATAACCGACGCTGGCGAACGGTTCGATGCTGACGTTGCCACGGCCGAGGTTGTAGCCGGCTTCGGCAAAGGCCTGCTGGGTGCTGGCGTCGTAGCTGCTTTTGAGTCGGTCACTGAAACCATTGAAGGCAACGCGACGTTTGCCACTGCCGTCATGACCGCCATAGGAGGCACCCAGGCGCAAGGCGAACGGGCCATCCTGACGCAACGCGTAGGCGCCGAGGTGCCAGCTGTCGAGATCGCCGTCGAACTGCCGGGCATCGAAGCGGGTTTGCGCTTTTGCGCCCATCAGGCCGACATGCCATTGCTCGTCGAATCGCCAGTCGGCCCCCATGACCAGACCGTGGGTGGAATGCTTCAGGACACTGTCGGCGTCCCGGTCGACCTTGCCGCCATTTCCCAGAGCTTGTAGCCAGACCCGCCCGCTGCCTTCGCCGCCAGTCGCCAAGCGCGGAGCATTCGCCACGCCCTGCGCTCCGACGCGGTTGTCCAGTTGATGCATCGCCGAGAGCATGCTGGCGCTGAGCGGATTGACGCTGCTCAGTGTGGCTTTGGCGAGGTTGGCGTTGCTGCCGGCGGCGAGTTGTTCGAGGGCGATGACGGTGGCGGTCTGGTCAGCTGTCTGCAGGGCCTCGACCGCCGCGTTGTCCGGTGCAGCTATTTGCCGGGCGGGCTCAGGTGCCGGGGCATGCCCAGTCTCGGCCTTTTTCGCCTGCACCGGTTCGGGCGACGAGGCTGGTTTTTGAATGCTTTTTTTGATCGCACTGCCGTTTTCTGTCGGGACGATTTTCCTCGGCGGAGCCTCACCCGGCGGCTGGTCTGGCGCCGCAGGCGTCTGCGCTCGGTCGGCGGTTTTTTCTGGCAGCGGATCGCTCTTTGCTGCCGTTTCCCCAGCGTCCATCGGCTTCGCTGTAACGGGCTTTTCCGCCTTCTTGCGCGGCTTCTTGGGCTTCACCTCGGCGTTGACCTGAGGTTCCGTTTGCTCGGCCAGTGAAAACTCTACGCACCCGACAGCCAATGCAACGGCCAGGACCAGATGTTGAAGCTTGTAGGTGTGAATGGGCATGCACTTGGTCTCTCGAAGAATGAGACCAAACTCTAAAAGTCGATGCCGGTGCGCCGATGCCGGGCGATTCCGAGTGGAGTGCAGGTTTTGCGGGCTGGTTCTGTAGCCGGGTCGCTGGCAAGTTTTGAATCTGCCTTGTTTACCCGACTGTCCAGACGACTTTGCCTACAACACCTGCTGAAGTATCGATTGGCGAAATCTCAGAAACTCATCTGCCACTGCCCGATCAACCCGTGGTTGCGACTGTTGCTGCCGATCTCGCCGCTGTAGCCGACGCCCAATGTATGCCGGGCGGAAATCCCCAGATCCAGCCCGGCTTCGAGCACCAGACTGTCGCGGTCCAGCGAACTGCCATCGACATTGAATGCGCTGCCGCCGACTACGAATGCCTGACGCGTCGAGCTGCTGACCTCGCCGTAGGTGTGTTTCCAGCCAGCGGCCATGCGCGGGGTCAGGCTCATGCCGTTGTCGAGGCTGCTCAGGTGCGCCAGACGCAGGCCGAAGGTGCTGCTGAAGTTGTCCTGGGTCTGGCTGTCGACGTCCAGTGCGGCGGCGCCACCCTTTTCCTGGTAACGGTCGCGTTGGTAGCGCTGGTAGCCGAGGCTGGCGAACGGCTCGGCGCTGAGGCGACCGCTGCCCATGGCGTAGCCGAGTTCGGCGAAGGCCTGCTGGCTGTTGGCGTCGTAATCGCCTTTGGGTCGATCACTGAAACCGTTGAACACCACCGTGCGTTTGCTTTCGCCCTGATGGCCGCTGTAGGCCGCGCCAAGACGCAGCGAGTACGGGCCGCTCTGGCGCAGTGCGTAGACGCCGGCGTGCCAGCTCTCGACGTTGCCATCGACGCCGGTCGCGTCCAGATCAGTCTTCGAATAGCCGCCGAGTACGCCGAGGCGCCACTGTGGATTCAGTGCCCAGTCGGCACCCAGTACGCTGCCCTTGGTGCGTTGTTCCAGACCACTGTTGCCGTGCTCGCCGTCGAGCTTGCCGTAGCCGCCGATGGCTTGCAGCCACAGGCGTCCGCGCGCGTTCGGGTCATTCAGGTTGCGCGCCTCGGACGGCACGCCGTTGGCCGCCAGCACCGGGGTATCGCGTTGATCGAGGCCGACCATCAACCCCGGGCTGCCGCCCATTTGTTGCATCGCCGAGAGCATGCTGTTGCCCACCTGACTGCTGGCGCCGAGCGTGGCACTGGTCAAATTGGCGTTGCTGGCGCCGGCCAGTTGCTCGATCGCCGCGCCGGCCGTGCTTTGAGTGGTGCTGAGCAACGCGTTGTACAGCGCGTTGTTTTTGCCCATCGTGGCCAGGCTGTTGGCCGCGTTGCTGCCGTTGCCGGTCGCTGCGAACTGATTGAAGGCCACGTCATTGCGGGTGTAAGTCAGGTCGACTTGTGTCGGCGTATAGGCCAGCGTCGGCGTGAGGAACGCGTAGTTGCTGGTGACGGTGCCGAAGGTGCCGTTGACGTTGGCGGCTTGCAGCACGGTGTATTGGCTCTGCCACGGATAAGTGCCGCTGCCGGGATTCACCGCCAGGGTTGCACCGTTGAGGTTGGCGGCGCCGCCGACCTGAACCGGGGCGCTGCTGCCATCAGCGTTGACGCCATAGACGAGGGTCGAGCCGCTGCCCATATTCAAGTCATGGACGATGGTTGCGCGACCGAGGCCGGTGTCGGTACGCAGCGTGCCGTTGACGGTAAGATTGCCCACCGAGCCGCCACCGGCATACACACCGCCGGCGTCCACGCTCAGGCTGCCGGCAATGCCGCCCTGGTTGATCAGGGTCGCGCCATTGCGCACCGCACCGCCATCGCTGAAATCGCCGCTGCCGGTGAGTGTCCACGCACCTTGCCGGACCTCCAGCCATTCGAAATTGCGGCTGGCGCCGAAGCTGCCACCCGCCGCATCATCCATCACCACCCGGTCGTACCCGCTGCCGCCATCGACCACGCCGACGAAGCGACTGCCATTGCGCAGGGTCAGGCTGTCGTTGCCGCCACCCAGGTCGAGTGCCAGGCCGTTGCTGCCGCTGATGGTGCCGCCGTTGATCACGTTGTCGGCGAATTCGCCGACGAACTTCACGCCGAAGCCGTCGAGGCCTTGAATGGTGCCGTAGTTCTCCAGGGTGGTGGCTGCCAGCCCTGAACCTCCGCTGCCGTCGTCCACCAGAATCGCGCTGTTGGCGCCGCTGATCAGTGCGTTGCTCGCGTTGAGAATGTAGCCGCCGCCGAGGGCGATGCCCTCGCTGCCGTTGGCGAATCCGCCCTTGTCCACACCACCGGCACCGACGCCCTGAATGGTGCCGTAGTTTTCGATGTGAGCGATCTTGTCGATGTCCACGCCATCACCGTCCCCGTTCGCCTGCAAGCCTGAGTAAGCACCGGTGATGGTGCCGTGGTTGATCACCGTACCATCGCCGTCGGAACCGAATCCGGAACCATTGCGGCCGGTAATCTGCCCGTAGTTGAGCAGCGTCGCACCGAGGTCGGTGGTGATGCCATGGCGGCCGCCGGAAATCACCCCGTAGTTGGTCACGCTGACACCGCTGGCCGAGTCGATGTCGATGCCGTCGAATTTCTCATCGGCGTTGTGCGAGTCGCCGGTGGAGATCTCGCCGTAGTTGGTAATCGTCGCGTTGGCGCCGGTCTTCATGCCGTCGCTGGCATTGCCACGAATCAGCCCGCCAGCGCGGTTGATGAGGGTGGTTTTGACGCCGTCGCTGCGCAGCGCATCAAGGTCCAGGCCTTGGCCGGTGCTCGAGCGAATCACGCCGCTGTTGTCGATCAACAGGCTGCCGCTGACGAAGTTGCTGTCGATGCGCAAAGCGTCATTGGCGCCGAGAATCTGCCCGCCGCTGCGGTTGTAGATCTGATAATTGCGTGCCTTGGTTTCGTCACCACTGCTGTCGATGGCCCGGCCACCGCTGGAAACGATTTTCCCGGCGTTATCGATGACCACGCCGGCGCCGCTGGTCTTGTCCTTCAGGCTCACCGCCTTGCCGCTGTTGGTGATGCTGCCCGGTGCCGAGATCGTCAGCGTGTCACTGCCGCCAAGGGTTTGCGCGGCAGTAGTGGCAGTGTCGATCTGTAAGGTCTTGCCGTGGGCGGCGGTTGCCGAGATCAGCAAGGCAATGGCGAGGGACAAGCGCTGGGGCGAGAAGAGCATGGATGGACGGCCTTTTGTTATAAGCGGGCCGTCCTGTATAGCGATGGGTTTTTACAGAATGATGTCTTTTGAATATTGGTGCCTTTCCCGATTGCGACATTGTACTCAGATGCGTGTACTGGGATTTTTCCACTTGCTGGTCGATCCGGCGAGGCGGGCAGGATAACCATCCAGCCGATGAGATGGCATGAAAATGATAAAGCTGTATATTCATACAGCTTATTTTTGGTTTTTGACTGTCGCTCAAATTTTTAGCTGATCATTTGCCAATTGTTGATTATCTTTTTTTCACGCAACATCGCGTAACAGCGATAGGCGGGACGCCTAGACCTTTAAAGCAAGGTAGAATCGCGACCCGCAATGGGGGGATGTATGGCAAAAGAGGCGCAAATCAAATTTGCTGAGTCGGAAAATCCGTTTGTGTTGGAGGCTCCTGCCCAGTCATTGGCGGCGGCTAGAGCGATGGCTCGGACAATGGCTACTACTCTCCCCGCAGATGATCAGCTTGTCTTGGCAAGATCTTTTGGCGTTCGGCTTATTGAAGCTTGGTGGCGTGGACTCAACGAGAACGCGGTAGCTCCTCAAGACCTTCGTACTCCTATCGCCATATTTGAGACTTCGATGCTCACAAACTCAGCCAGCCTATTGGCGGAGCAGATTGGCTTGGCAGCATCTAAATTCGATGCTGAAACGGCTGCGTATCAAATTGGCCTGACCTATACCAGCATGCTCCCCATTGAGCATCGCGGTGAGTACGGGATTTTCTATACCCCGCCAGCTCTGACTGCTCGGCTCATTGATCAGGCCACATCGGCAAATGTTGATTGGGCTAAGTGTCGCGTATTGGACCCCGCCTGCGGTGGTGGCGCGTTCCTAGCACCGATCGCGCAAAGAATAGTGCAGGAGCTGTCTCACTGCAGTCCTAGGTTGCTGCTACAAAGCATCGGTAATCGCCTGCATGGCTTCGAGATAGACCCATTTGGCGCTTGGCTTAGTCAAGTCACGTTGGATGCGGTGCTATTACCGATTAGTAATTCGTCGGGCCTTCGGCTGCCTGTAATGGTCACCGTTTGTGATTCATTGCGGAACAGCCCTGCAAAAGACGAATTCGATTTGGTCATTGGCAATCCTCCATATGGAAGAGCCAAACTAGATTCCGAGACCCGAGGTCTATATAAGCGTTCGTTGTATGGGCATGCCAATCTCTATGGACTATTCACTGATTTTGCAATTCGTCAAACCAAACCCGGCGGCCTTATTGCTTATGTCACCCCGACCTCTTTTCTGGCAGGAGGCTACTTCAAAAATCTTCGCTCATTGATTGGCCGAGAGGCACCTCCGATCTCTATTGATTTTGTAGCAGCCCGCAAAGGCGTTTTTGATGATGTTCTTCAGGAAATGGCGCTCACTACCTATCGCAGAGGCGGCAAAGCCGCTCCGATAGTTGTGTCTGAAATTACAGCGTCTGAAGGTGTGGTCGTAGCACAAGAAACGGGTTCGATTACGCTTCCGGAGGATCTCACGCTGCCATGGCTGCTTCCGAGAAACTTTAGCCAAACAGCACTTGTCCAGAAGCTAGTTGAAATGCCTAGCCGACTTGCTGACTGGGGTTATGGAGTTAGTACCGGACCATTGGTCTGGAACCGACACAAATCACAACTGGCATATCAACCAGGTAGGAATCGGCTACCGCTTATCTGGGCAGAAGCAATTACTGCTGATGGAAAGTTTATTTTCAGAGCGGAAAAGAAGAACCATGCTCCGTATTTCGAGCTCAAATCATCGGATCAATGGTTGGTTACTAATAAACCTTGTGTGATCTTGCAGCGTACGACTGCTAAAGAGCAAAACCGTCGTTTAATTGCGACGGCTTTACCCATTGAGTTTTTACAGCAACATGGTGGCGTGGTGATTGAGAACCACATCAATATGGTTAGACCTCTCAGTGACTCTCCCGCAGTTAGTTCGGCAGTGCTCGCAGCATTTCTTAACAGTGGTGCGGCTGATCGGGCATTCCGCTGTGTTAGCGGTTCCGTTGCAGTTTCTGCTTATGAGTTGGAGTCGTTGCCATTACCCGCGCCGAAAGCCTTGAAAGAATTAACGAAGCTGGTTGAGGTCGGAGGTTCGAAGGAGTGCATCGAAATAGCCTGTTCAAAACTTTTCTAAGGAAGAAATAGTGCTACCACCTTATGTTTCGCGTGCGTTGATATCTGAAAGGCTGTCTCTGATTTTTCCAGAGGGAACGCCTAATCGTTCTTATTGTACGCGTGAGCTTGCTGCGAGCACTATATTCGCAATGCTATACATCGGCGCAGTCGAAGGGGCGGATGTCTGGCTTGGTCCCGTACATGTTTATCGAATGACCGATATGCAAGCGCAAGACTGCTGTGAGGCCTCTCGTTTGGATTACCGCGTGAATTTACGCAAAAAATCTTTTCTGGTCCCAGGTAATCGCTGGTATGCAGACAACACCCGAGAACCTATTCGAGACGAAACGTTAAGAGAAGGTTTACTCGTTGTAGGCGCTGTACTCGAGCGAGCAGATGTACCTACAACTTCAGGTGCGCCTCGTTACGCGCTGAAGTCTGACCTTGCGGCTCTTTTCGATCCTGATCTTTCGGACGATGATTTAGACGTCGCTATCGTTTCTTGGCAGGAAAAAAATCTCTCACGTAGTGCAAGAGCACGTGTATCGCTAATGCGGGCAGGTACAGCGGGGAAAGAAGGAACTTTGGTTCACTTCCCTAATGGCGATACCCGTCGGCTCGTTTCAGGGCCTAGCTCAGATATTTCAAAAGCAGTTGTTGAGGTTTTTGCAGTCAAGTTTTTAGAAAGTCCAGGCGTCATCTGGCTAAGTGAGTCAGGAAATAAGGTCGCCCATCCCGATCTTAAGCTTGCTCTAGCAATTGGGCTCGATATTGAGGCTCACAAAAACCTTCCTGACTTGATTTTGGTGGATCTTGGGCCTGTCGAGCCATTTATAGTCTTTGTTGAGGTCGTAGCAACTGATGGTGCGATTACCCCTCGTAGGCAGGAGGCTTTGTACGCGATTACTGATAAAGGCGGCTTTTGTAGATCACAAGTGGCTTTTTTAACCGCTTATGCGGATAGGGAGGCGGCCGGATTCAAGAAGACTGTAACCGGTTTGGCGTGGGGATCCTTTGCATGGTTTATGTCTGAACCGGAAAATCTCGTGTTGCTACAAAGTGGTGTGAGCCGGCTATCAAAGCTTAATGTCCTAGCGGCGCAATCTAAATAATTTAGAAAATTTTTACATTGAACAAGTGCTTGATTTTGGGGAGTACGACTCCCCGTTTCATTTGTGGGTAAATACTTTATCTGCCGATAACTTATCGATTTTGCAAATACGCTTTTCCGTAATGCCGCTCCATGCGCGCCTGGATCAGTTCCAGGCCGATCGACATCAGCCAGTAAATGATCGCCGCCGTGGTCAGCATCTCGATGTAGCGGTAGCTCGAGCGTCCGTAGGACTGCGCCAGAAACATCACTTCCCAGACGCCCATCACCGAGATCAGTGACGAGTCCTTGAGCATCGAGATGAATTGGTTGGTGGCGGGCGGGATGATCGTACGCATCGCCTGGGGCAGGGTGATGCGCCAGAAGATCACGCTCTCGCGCATGCCCAGCGCCAGCGAAGCTTCGCGTTGGCCGTAGGGCACGCCGAGGATGCCGGCGCGGAAAATCTCGCTGAGGTAGGCGCCATAGTTGAGTGACAGGGCAATGATCCCTGCCACCACTGCGCCGGGTACGACACCGAGTTGCGGCAGGCCGAGGTAGATCAGCAGGATCTGGATCAGCAGCGGCGTGCCGCGAAAGAACGAGGTGTAGAAACTGGCGATCCCGAACGCCACGGCGCTTTTCGACAGGCGCGCGAGGGCGGTGACGAAGCCCAGCAAGGACGAAGCCACGATTGCGCAGGCGCAGAGAAACAGGGTCAGTGCCGCACCCTGCAGAAAGCCGTTGGGCGCCAAGTGCACGCCGAGCAGATTCGGCAGCTTGTCGAGGATGATCGAGAGCTTCAAATCGAAGCTCAGGAAAAACCCGGCGAACAGGCTGAACATCGCCGCCCATGTCAGGTACAGGCGCGTGCGGAAACCAAACAGCCGTTGCAGGCGCGATTCAGTCACCGGTTGCGGCGGCTGTGGAGGTGTCGGGAAGGCAGTCATTGGCTGATATCGGCGCCGATCCATTTCTGCGACAGCTTGCTCAGCGTGCCGTCCTGTTTGAGTTGCGCGAACACCTCGCGCACTTTGGCGTCCCACTCGGCATCACCCTTTTCGATGGCCACCGAGTTCGGTTCCGAGTACAGCGGCGCGCCGGCCAGTTTGAAGCGCTGGTCCTGATTCAGGCGCGGCTGCGCGGTCACCAGGTTGGTGAGGATGGCGTCCAGGCGCACACCGGCGCCCAGGCCCAGGTCCTGGAAGGCGACGTTGTCGGTATCGTACGGCGCGATCTGCACATCTTCGAACGGGTATTCCAGGTGCGTGTCTTCGGCGCCTTCGATGACCAGATTCTTGTTCAGATAACTTTCGTAGCTGGAGGCGCTGGTCAGGCCGACTTTCTTGCCGCTCAGGTCGTTGGCGCCGTGGATGCGATCGTCCTTGGCGTTGACCACGATCACGGCCGGCGAGGCGTAATACTCGACCGGGAAATCGAACACCTCGGCGCGGGCCTTGCTCGGGGTCATGGAGCAGATGCAGATGTCATAGCGCCCGCTCCAGCGCCCGGCAGCAATGACGTCCCAGGACGGCGTTTCGAGGCGCAGCTTGACCCCCAGCTTGTCCGCGACGGCTTTGGCGACGTCCACGTCGAAGCCGTCGAGCTGGTTCTGGTCATTGAGAAACGAGAAGGGTGGGTAGCTTTCCATCAGCACGCCGACCAGTTGTTTTTTCTGTTCGACGCGATCGAGTGTGGCGCCGCCGAAGGCATGAGTGGACACGGCCAGAATCGTCAGGCCCAGGGCCAGTAACGGTTGAAGTTTCACAATCGACACCTGAAAAAGGGGTTGTTATTAACCGGATGGTGCGTATTAAATAGTTATAAGAAACACTCTGGTAGTGAGTTATTTTCATAAGCATATGAGCGAAAAGCATATGGGCACAGCAAGCACGGTAATTCTCGATGGCGGCATGGGCCGTGAGTTGCAACGCGCCGGGGCACCGTTTCGGCAGCCCGAGTGGTCGGCGCTGGCCTTGATCGAAGCGCCGCAAGCGGTCGAAGCGGTGCACGCCGCTTACATCGCCAGCGGCGCCAATGTGATCACCAGCAACAGTTATGCGGTCGTGCCGTTTCATATTGGCGAGGCGCGGTTTGCTGCTGAAGCTCAGGCACTCGCGGCGTTGGCCGGAGAGCTGGCGAAGCGTGCAGTGCAGGCGTCGGGCAAAGCGGTGCGCGTGGCCGGTTCGTTGCCGCCGCTGTTCGGTTCCTATCGCCCGGATCTGTTCGAAACGGCGCGGGTGAACGAATTGCTGACGCCACTGGTGACCGGCCTGGCACCGCATGTCGACCTGTGGCTGGCGGAGACCCAGAGTTCGATTATCGAGGCGCGCTCCATCCGCGCCGGTCTGCCGCAGGACGGCAAGCCGTTCTGGCTGTCGTTTACCCTGAAGGACGAAGACACCGACGAGGTGCCGCGCCTGCGTTCCGGTGAGCCGGTGGCTGAGGCAGCGGCGGTGGCGGCCGAGTTGGGCGTCGAGACGCTGCTGTTCAACTGCAGCCAGCCGGAAGTGATCGGCGCGGCGATTGACGCGGCGCGCGATACCTTCGAGCGTCTGGGCGTGCAGATTCACATCGGCGCGTATGCCAACGCGTTTCCGCCGCAACCGAAAGAGGCGACGGCCAACGACGGCCTCGATCCGTTGCGCGACGATCTGGATCCGCCGGGGTATCTGCACTGGGCGCAGGATTGGCAGCAGCGGGGCGCCAGCCATTTGGGCGGTTGCTGTGGGATCGGGCCGGAACACATTGCGGTTCTGGCGCAGAAGTTAGGGTAAACAACAGATCAAAAGATCGCAGCCTGCGGCAGCTCCTACATTGGATTGACGTTCACCCTGTAGGAGCTGCCGAAGGCTGCGATCTTTTGCGTTGACGATTTAACTACGGCACTCGACCAAACCTTTCACCTGCCCGCTCGGCGTCTGGTTGGCATCGCTCAACCACTGCTCGAACCCTGCCGCAATCGCCGGCCACTCCGAATCCAGAATCGAGTACCACGCGGTATCGCGGTTCTGTCCCTTGACCACCATGTGCTGGCGGAACACACCTTCGAAGCTGAAGCCCAGGCGTTCGGCGGCGTATTTGGAGCGGGCGTTGTCGTTGTTGCACTTCCATTCCAGGCGCCGGTAGCCCAGTTCGAAGGCATATTTGGCCAGCAGGTAAACCGCTTCGGTGCTCTTCGGCGAACGTTGCATCGGCGCGCCGAAGGTGACGTGGCCGATCTCGATGCGACCCTGCGCCGGGACAATTGACATCAGGCTGAGGATGCCCTGTACCTGGCCTGTAGCGCGGTCGATGACGCTGAAGAAATACGGATCGCTGCTGGCCGCATGGCTGTTCAGCCAATCATTGAAAACGCTGCGCTCGGGAAACGGCCCATAAGGCAAGTAATCCCAGAGCTTCGGATCGGCGCCGGGGCCTTCAAGGGCGTTGAACAGCTCGTCGCCATGGCGCGCCGGGTCGAGGCGTTCCAGGCGGATGAAACGGCCTTCGAGCAAGGTCGCGGTGGGGGCGGGGACGCCTTTCCAGTCGGCAAGTGAAGTGGTCATGTACGCGGCTCCTTAAATGGCTTTGCGAAACTGGATGAATCCTGGGCGCTCGGCGATGCGCTCGTAGAGCTGGATCGCGGTGGCGTTGGTTTCGTGAGTCAGCCAATGCACTTTGCAGCAACCGTCGGCCTTGGCGGTGGCGTAGACGTGTTCGATCAGCAAGCGACCGACGCCGGTGCCACGGGTTTCCGGCGCCACCAGCAGATCCTGCAGGTAGCAGGAGTTTTCGATGCTCCAGTTCGAGCGGTGGTAGATGAAATGCACCATGCCCACTGCCTTGCCATCGGCCCAGGCGAGGGCGGCGTGGGTCGGTTCGCTCGGGTCGAGGAAACGCTGCCAGGTGCTGTGCGTCACGGCGTCGGGCAGTTCGCCTTTGTAGAAGCTCAGATAGGCTTGCCACAAAGGTAGCCAGGCGGCGTGGTCGCCGGCGGTGACAGGGCGGATGTCGATCTGACTCATGCTGATTTCCTTAACGCATCAAGTGGGCGAGGGTCTGGTCATTGATGTCGGGGCTGGCAGCCAGGCCTTCGCGCACGCCGGCGATGTCTTCGGCGCTGCGGTTCTGGCTGAGCTTGCGCTTGCCTTCGAGACGGTCGATGGGAATGGCAAAACCGACGATGGCCTTGAGCATGCCGTCGATATAGTCGGCCGGCGCATCGTCGACCTTCCACGGTTGCGCGCGACCGGCTTCATGGCGATCAGTCAGCGTGCTGACGATGTCGAGCAGGCGCCCGCCGTCGCTGAAGGTCTCGGCGTGACCGTAGGCGTGCACGGCGACGTAGTTCCAGGTCGGCACGACTTTGCCGTGCTCGGCCTTGCTCGGGTAAAACCCCGGGCTGACGTAGGCGTCGGGACCGGCAAATATCAGCATCGCTTCAGCGCCGTCGCGCAGGTCTTTCCATTGCGGATTGGCTTTGGCCAAGTGCCCGTACAGCGTGCCGTTCGGACCCTGTTCGCGGTGCAGCAGCACCGGCACGTGGCTGGCTTGCAGGCCGTTTTCACCGTGGCTCACCAGAATCGCGAGGCGGGTGGCGAGGATCAGTTCGTGCAGTTGCGACAGTTCGTCGATGGCAAAGGCGCGGGGCGTGTACATGGACAGATTTTCCTTGGCGAATGCCTGCATCCTAGGCAGGCTATTGGTCTGTTGTAAGAGCCATTGATGACCAATTTCATAGGTCCATTGTCATGCCCGAATCGCCCACGCTGTCCATGCCGTTCAATCCGGCCGGTATCGAACTCGACCGCCGTCAGGGTTTGAGCCGCCAGCTCTATCAGGCGCTGCGGCTGCGCGTGCTGGACGGGCGTCTGGCCAGTGGCACGCGGCTGCCGGCGAGCCGTGATCTGGCGGCGGCATTGGCGATTTCCCGCAACAGCGTGGTGCGCGCCTACGATCAGTTGTACGCCGAAGGCTTCATCGAAGGCCGGGTCGGGGATGGCACGTATGTCGCCCGATTGCCGCAAAGCGCGCTACCCACGGAAAAACTATCCACAAAAGTATCCACAGGGTTTTCAACAGGCTTACCCACAGCCTTATCCACAAATTGGCTGGATTTACCTGTGGTTTCATCCAGTGAAGTTATCCACAGCGGTGCTGTGCAGCGTCTGGAAAACAACCATTTATCGTTACCGCCGAGTGGCCCGCCGAAGGCATTTCGGGTCGGTGTTCCGGCCTTTGATCTGTTCCCGTTCGAGGTCTGGGCCAAGCTCAACGCGGCTTTCTGGCGCAAACCCGATCTGCAGCAACTGTGTTACGGCGATCCGGCCGGGGATCAGCGTCTGCGCGGATTGATCGCCGCGTATTTGCGCAGCTCACGCGGCCTGCAATGCACGGCTGAGCAAATAGTGATCACCAGTGGCGCGCAGCAGGGCATCAGCCTTTGTGCACAGCTGCTGGTGGAGCCGGGCGCTGCGGTGGGCATCGAGAATCCGGGCTACCGCGCAGCCGGTCATGCGTTTGCCGTAGCCGGGGCACGGTTGCACGGCGTGCCAGTGGATGAGGAGGGAATCGACTGCGCCGCCCTGACGCAGATTACCGACTGCCGCCTGGCCTATGTCACACCTTCCCACCAGTATCCGACCGGCGTGGTCATGAGCCTCGCCCGTCGGCTTGAACTGCTGGCCTGGGCCGAACGCAGCCAGGGCTGGATCATCGAGGACGATTACGACGGCGAGTACCGTTACAGCGGGGCACCGCTGGCACCGTTGGCGGCACTGGACCGTCAGGGTCGGGTGCTCTACGTCGGCACCTTCGGCAAAGTCGCCTTTCCGGCGCTGCGTCTGGGTTATCTGGTGTTGCCACAGGGGTTGGTGCAGGCCTTCGCCCGACGCCGGGCGGTGGACGTGCGGCATTCGGAAGTCAGCACTCAGGCGGTGATGGCCGAATTCATGGCCGCCGGACATTTTCAACGGCATATCCGGCGCATGCGCCGCGCCGCCCTGAGTCGGCGCAACTGCCTGCTGGCGCACTGGCCGGAGTCCATCGAAGGCGTCGGCGGGTTGCCTGCGGTGGCCGCCGGTTTGCACCTGACGGTCGCCGTGGACAGTATTGCCCGTGAGCGCGAACTGATTGCCCAGGCCGAGAGCGTCGGCGTCGAGATCAATGGCCTGAGCAGCTATTGGTTGCCGGACTCGCGCACCCCGATGGAGCGGCGCGCGGGTCTGGTGCTGGGTTTCGCCGCCGTGCCGGAGGCCGACATTCAAGCGGCTCTGGCACGGCTGCACAGGGTCTGGTGCGACTGATCGCGTCGGCGCTTTTCAGCCTGCGGCCGGGTCTTGCTGGCGGGGGTGGATAAACAGATCCCTGATGGCCGGGCTGACGATCCGGCGCAGCGCGTTGTCCACCGCATCGAATCGCTCCAGCTCCAGCCGGGTTTTAGTCGGCAAATCCTGCAGATAACCATCGGCGATTTTCAGGTGCGCGGCAGTAAAGCGGTCGCTCGGATCGGTCAGTGAGTCGTAGTGGAAATGGGCGACCCACAAGGGTTTGTTCTGGCGACGCTTGTCGAGAATCTGGTACTCCTGAAAGTAGTCCTTGCGCTGAGTGGTGCGGATCCGCCCGTGGTCGTTTTTGACGATCTGTACCAGACCGTGTTGATGCAACCATTGCAGATAAATCTCCCGGGGTCTGCGCCCGGTGAGCATGCTGGCGTAGACGCTGATGCCTTCACGACGCGAGCGCGCCGCGGCCTCGCGCAGCTCGGTAGCGAGACTTCCCACCGGCAGTTCGGCGCGGCGCCGGGCGAGGATCGCGTCGATATCCGTCGCGCGCTGATCGAGGCGGGTGGCCTGCTGGTCGAAGAGATCCTGCATGTCGGCGGGAATGCGCGACGGGCGCTGGGCATCGGTGCGCAAGCGCCGGATCAGCGGCTCCAGTTCCTCGAGCATCTGCATGGCGCCGCTGACCATTTCCTCATCGCTGAGGTTCGGGGTCGCTACCGGTTGTCTGGCGATGGTGCGGATCAGCGGCAGTTCCTCCCGTGCCGGCGCCGTGGTTGTTTCGGTGGACGCGGTTCTCGGGGTTTCGATGATCCGTGGCCGAGACTTGTTGACCTTGCCCGTGGCGCGTGAAGTGGAGGGCGTGGGTTCGGCTCTGGCGGTGACGGTCGCCGGCAACTCTTGCGGTTCCGGCAAGAGCTTGAGCAAGTGCTCGCGCGCGATCTGGTGAAAATCGCTGACCAGATACTGAATGCGCTGGAAACGAACCGGCTCCAGCTGTGCCGACGAACCGGCAAACACATCCTCCAGGCGGCGCTGTGCATCGGCCAGCCGGTCGACCACGCTGCTCATTTGCTCGACGTTCAGCTTACGCGGGTGACGCCGCTCGACCAGTTGATGGCCAGCGTCCGCCGCGTTCTCGAAAATCGGTCCGATCAGCTCCCGTAATGGTTCCAGCACGCTGTCCGGTGCCTCCAGCATCGACAGTTCGATGGACATGCCGATTTCATTGGCGTGCAGGTCGCGACGGGTGAACGAAGGCATCAGCCGTTTGAGATCGGCGGCCACCTTGCGCGTGCTGCCGGTGTGGTTTTGCAGGGTGTTCAGCGAGCTGTGCAGATATTCGAGACGCTCGACCATTTCGTCGCTCACGGCGATGGCCTTGCGCGCGGTTTGCATCTGCACCGGCCGCGAACGGGCCAGCGCCGGGTCCAGCGGGTTGATCTGCGGCGCGACAATGTGCGCGTACTCGCGCAACTTCATGCGCATCCAGCCGCTGAGGAAGCGGTGCTGTTCGACGGTCATGCGCATCAGTTGTGCTTGATAAAACGCCCCGGCCCCGCCCGCCTCGCGCCAACTCTCCAGCTGCGCCAGAGCCTGACGGTAAGCGGTGGACAATTCGTCGGCCTTGGCGATGTAGGTGCTGATCGCCTCTTCCGACAATGGCGTGTTCTGGTCGCCGGTGTCCAGTGGCGACAAGGCCTGGTCGAGACCGGCCTTGAGCGTGGTCTCCTGCTCGATAAAACGATGCAGTGCCGCCCAGGCTTCATCCTTGCGCGCCGCCCGCTTGCGGCGTAGCGCTTCGATACGCCCCGTGGGACCACCGCCGCGCAGGCGCAGGCGCAAATCCCAGTGCCAGCGCAGGGTCTTGGGGTCGAGCTGGATGCACAGGCCGGGGCGCGCCGGATGCTCCGGGTCGAGGATCTGCACCGGCTCGTCCGCCTCGGCGCGAACCTGAAACCAGCGTTCGCCGACCTGGGCGTACAGCTTTCCTGCAAACTCGTAGAGGTGACGAGCGTTGGCCTGAGCGGTGGCGGCAAGGGCCGGCCTCGGCACTTTCAAGCGCTCGATCGTCAGCAGGAACGAGGCCTGCGTGTTGCGCGTGAGCGGGGTGGATACCAGTAGCGATGGCTGTGGCGCGCGATCAACGGAGGTCAGTTCCACGGGGTCGTGAACGACGCTGGGTGCGCTCTCGTGGGGCAGCGCGATCGTTGGCAATCGGTCGGATCGCAGGCGGTATCCCGCAGTGTTTTCGCTGCGCGGGCCGGAGGGCTGGATCCGCCGGATCGCTGACTTCTGCACCAGCAGGATACTCAGCGCCAGCAGCACGTCGCCGACCGATGACCATTCAACCGAGGTTGCGCCTTGTTCATGGGCATCCAGCGCCTGCTGAATCTGGCTGATGGTTTGCCAGACCCAGATGGCCGCTCCCGTCGGGCCGCTGAGGAAGTTGGCGGCAACGCCGAACATCGCCCAGCCGCTGTCCACCAGCAAGTTCCAGCGGCGCTCGGCGTTGGAGGTCGACTGGCGATCGGCAAGGTCAGCCATCGCCTGACTGTGGCTGGCAAACAGGGTGGCGAAGACATCGCCATTCAAGGGAGTATTGGCGAGGTCGACGGCGGGGGTCAGGTCGAGGTGAATGAACGGCTCGAAGGCCAGTTCGGTCACGGTCCATGGCGAGGGCAGGCCGCTGGAAAACACGTACTGTGCATACTCGAAGCTGAGTGCGCGGGTCGGCAGCCAGGCCAGAACCGAATCCTGCAGTTCGCCGGGCTGGTAAAACGCATACAGCAGGTTCTGCGCGGAGGGGAACTGGCGCAGCGGTTGTTCGAGCAGCGGTCGATACAGCAGACACGGACCGCTGCTGCCGTCCCGTGGGCCGATGACGTACATGTTCGTCACGGTGTCGGGCGTATTGCCCAGGCGAAAGCGCGGGACGAACGCCAACGGGCGGATCTGCACCGGCCTCTGCGCGACCGGCGTCTGCGCGGTGATCGAATCGAGCAACTGGCGAACCAGGCGATAACCCTGCTCGTCGACATCCCCCTGACGCTTGAGCTTGCACTCCAGCGCCAGGATCGACAGCAACCCTGGCAACTGGCGGCAGTAGCGGGTCTTGTGGCGCCGGGCTTGAACCGGGTCATCAATCAGGGTGCGCTTGATCAACTGCGGGTAGTGTTTGCCGATGTCGACGTCGCTGGCGATGCGTTGCAGCCGCTTCACGGTCAGCCAGTCAGGCGCGGACGTACCATCGGCGTAGGCGATGGTCGTGAGGTAGGCAGGCGTGTTGCGCAGGGCAAATTCGCCGAGGCTCAACTCGCGGATGCTGTGCGGATCGGGCAGAACGAATCCGCCGGCCTCGAAGCTGTCAGTGAGGGTGATCCGCAGGTCATCCAGGCGCAGGGGTGAAACCTGTTCAAGAGGCTGCTCGGCGAGGATGGCGTCGCGCATCTGCTGCTCGGCATAGTCGAGGATCAGCGGGACGTCCGTGATATCGAACGCGTCGCTGCCGGTGCCGCCGCGCAGGCTGCCCAAGGCGCTCAGGTCTCTGCTGTAGCGCTGAATATCTTCAAGCGATGCGTTCTTGAGCCATTCGGGGATCGCCTGTTCCAGTTGTTCGAAGTGCGCGTTGTCCTGGGACTCGATGACCTCGCCATAGGGCTGGCGTGCGCCGAACCGGGCCAGTGGCGAACGGCTGGCGGGATCCAGCGATTCGATCGCATCGAGCTGACAACCCACCAGCGCCTGGACCATGGCATCGAAAATATTGCCGTCGGGTTCATACAACCGCCACTTCAACCCTCGTCCGCTCAAGTCCATGTCGATGCGCTCAGGCAATGTGGCGCCCAGTTGCGCCATTGAATCGAATGACTCGTAGCCATCTTCGATGGTGTAGAGCGCGATCAGCTCACGATTGCCGGCTGTCGCGGTCAGCACCAGCGCGCCGGCCAGCATCAGGTGCCGGGTCCGGCTGCTCTCCGCCATGTCGAAGACCAGATCGAGGTCAACCAGGCGCGCGCGCAGGTTGGTCAGACCGCCGCTGTCTTTCGCGCGCAGCGCCTTGTCCGGGTGTTGGGCAACATGTCGGGCGAGGCTGCACTCATCAGCCGTCCAGCCGTTGGCGGTGTGTACGTTCAGGGCATTTTTCAGGTTGTCGGACAGCTGTTGCCAGCGCGGCTGGCGGTCGACGGTTTCATTCCAGTAGTGCAACTGGCTTTCGGCGAAACCGAGGAACAGCGCCGGGGCCGTTTCGTTGAGCAGTGTGGTGATCGCGTCCATGCCGACCGGCAGGTGCACCGGCTCGGCATCTGCCGGAGACAGGGTGAGGAAATGCTCGCCTTCGATGTAATTGGCGCTGTCCTGGGTGAACGCCTGCCGCGCCAGCGCATGGGTCAGCGACTCGAAGCGGCTGCTGTGGCTCTCCAGGCGATCTCCCTGCGTTTGCCAGAGCGGGGTGATCAGCATGGTTGTGTCCGGGTCGATCGGCAGCTGCGCAAGATGCTGCTTCAGGCGGATGCGCAACAGCTGTGCGGCGGCGTCGTGGAGAACCGGTCCGCCGCTGGTCTGCGCGATCAGGCGACTTTTGTTCTGCAGTTGGGGGGCAACATTGGTTCGGGTTGTGTCACTCATGAAATCTGCACCGGTAGGAGGGGAATGGCGCGGCAGCTGCCGCGTGCAACCGACAGTAGCGAGGCCCTCACCGTCTCTGGTGGTAGATATGTATGGGCCGCCTCCAGACCCGCGCGCGGCGCTCGCGGGTCTGGATGCCGGTCAGGCGAAGAACATTGCAGCGGCTTGCGTATGGCTGATGCTGCTGCGGTGGATGGCGATCAGCTCCTGATTGCTGCGGTTGTCGCGTTCGACGTAGGCGCCGCCCAAGTGCCGTTGCGCAACGGTTTTCAGGTGTGCGGCGGTGAAGGCAGTCAGCGGGTCCGTCGGGGCGGCGTAGTGAAAGTGCGCGTACCACAGGACTCGGCCGGTCGGCCGGTCGAGAATCGGGTATTCCAGCAGGTAGTCCTTGCGCGGCCCTTTGAGGCGCCGGCGCTCGGTGGCTTTGCCGATGCTTGCTTCGCCCTTGCCGAGCAGCCATTCGACGCGCGCGGCGGTGGGCGCTTGTTGTTTGGTCAGGCTGATTCGGGCGCTGCGCCCTGTGGCATACAGCGCCTTGGCCTCGGTCTCGAGTTGCTGGCGCAGCGCCGCCGCAGAGACCGTGCGGCTCTCGGTGTGATTGCCGGCGACCAGTGCCTGATCGACTTTTTCCATGGCCTCGCGCAATCGCGTGGCGTGCAGAAAGTAGATTTCCTCGATCTCCGTCGGATTGCGCTGTGCCCGATCAATGTGCGCCTGGGTCCGCTGGCGAAACACCGGCAAGCCGTCGATCAGGGTTTGCCCGGCCTGCAGGCTTTTCGCCAGATCGGGACTCGGGCGAGGCGATGTCACCGGTCTGGCCGGCACTCGCTCGACCCAGTTGCCCGGCGTCTTTTCGTGGAACGTGGCGATCACCCGGCCAGTCAGCGGGGCGCGCACATCGACCAGATCGCCGTCCTTGCCGTCGGCACTGCGCCGGGGCTGGCCGACCAGCGTGCCCTTGTAGCGGGTCTTGATGATTTTGCGCACCGGGGTTGCCGGCGATTTCGAGGGGCCGGCTACCGGTTCCACCAGGCGTTGTTCGCGCAGCAGGTTGGACAGTTGCTGTACGGCGTCCTGCTGGAATCCGCCCACGCGTTTTTTGATCGGCTCCAGGCGTTCGGCCATCAGCTCCTGCGGATACTCGGTGACGAGGTCGGTGAAGCGCTGTTCGATGACGTCGAACTGCTCCACCAGGTTGTTCAGCGCGTCGATACGTTCGCCGAGCTGTTCCAGGCTCTCTTCGGCGCTCAGGTCCAGTGTGCTCTGAATATTCAGCGAGGCATCTTCGATCAGGCGTTCCAGATCGACACGGGCTTGCGCGCGAAACTCGCCCGGCTCGGCCGTGAGGCACAGCTCCTGTCCCAGGGTAATCTGCAGCAGCTTCAGGTCGTTGAGGGAGAACTGCGGCAGCCGCGCCTTGTACTGGCGGCTGATCTCCACGGCCTCTTTGCCCAGCAGGCTCAGCTCGGCGAAGCGCTCGTGGGCGAACTCGATTTTATCAATGATGCCCTTGGTCAGTTCGGCCATTTTCTCGAAGGGATCGTTGCGATCGCTGGCCGCTGCGTCGGCGGTTTCATCGAGTAATCCCAGGGTGGCTGCCAGGCTCTGGCGGAACACCGGGTAGGTTTCGTCGATCCACGACTGCATCAGAAACAGTTGCAGGGAGATGCGGTCGACCATCGCGGTGCGGTAGTTGGGTATCGCTTCAAGGATGTTCAGCTCCTTGAGGTTGTCAATGTGCGCACTGTAGTCCTGCATCTGGCTCTCGAGGGTCTCGAGAAACTGCTGGCGCGCGGCTTCGGCAGTCTGCGGCGTGGCCTCAAGCATGGCGCGGCGCACGGTGACCAATTGACTGCGCTGACCCTCAAGGCTCGCGTCGAAGTCACGAATGGCCTGTTTTTTCTGGCGCAATTTTTCCGCGTTCGCCTGCTGCAGCTGCTTGCGCCGGCTCTTCAGGCCACCGGCGCGCAGGCGCAGGCGCAGGTCGATGAACCATTCACCGCGGGCATTGCCGACCAGCAGGGGACCGCTGCGGGGCGGTTGCTGACGGCTGTCGATGATCTGCACGTCATCGTTGTCGTTGAGTGTGACCTCGAACCAGCGGCTACCCACCTCGGCGTACCATTGTTGTCCGGCACTGCGCAGATGGCGATGCGGGCCTTCGCTGGCCGGTTCGGCCAACGCTTCGGGGCGACTGACTTTCAGGCTGTCGAGGAAGGTGCCCAGGTCCGGGGCCGCAGGGTGCAAGGCGCCGAATACATGCAATGACAGCTGATGGTCTTCCGGCAGTTGCGCACCGTCGATGTCCGGCAGGCGGGTGACACGGATCAGCGGGCGGGTGGTGGGGCTGCTGATCGGGCGGCTCTTTTCCGGGGTGATTTCGACGGCCTTGTGCGATACCGGTTTGCGTGTGGCGGCGCGATGGGCGAGGACCATGCCCAGCGACAGCAGCAGGTCAGTCAGTGCTGTCCAGTCCAGCGTCTGCTGTTGTTCCTCGGTGTCGGCGAGGTTTTGCAGGTCATCGAGGATTTGCCAAATCCACGCAGCGGTGCCGACGCCGCGTCCCAGAAACGGCAGCGCCGCATTGAACAGCGCCCAGCCGCCCTGCTTGAGGCTGGCCCAACGCGCTTCGGCATTCGAAGTGCTGCTGCGATCGGCCTGGGTGATCAGCGCCTCGGCGTTACGCTGGAACAGGGTCGCCAGCAGGTCGCCGGTCAGTACGCGGGTGCCGAGGGTCACATTGGCGTCCGGTTCGGGCGCCGCCGACGGGTCGATCAACAGCTGCGGGATCGTCCACACCGAAGGCAGCGCCCCGGGGAACACATACTGGGAATAGTTGAAGCGCACACTGTCCGGCAGCCAGGCCAGCACCGACTGGCGCAAAGCTCGCGAATGCTTGATGGCGTACAGCAGATTGGCGGTCGACGGGTACTGCAGCAGCGGTGCGTCGAGCAGCGGGCGATACAGCAGGCACGGGCCGGTGTCCGTCGCGCGCGGGCCGATCACGAACATATTGAGCACCTCGTCGCTGTTGCTGCCGAGGACGAAGGCGAGCGGGCGAATCACGATGTCCTGTCCGTCGACCCGGCGATCCGACGGCTCGGTCGCCAGCGCGGCGGCCACGTAGCGATAACCCAGTTCATCCACGCCGGCTTCACCGCGGATCTTGTGTTGCAACGCCAGCAGCGGCAGTTCGATCGGTAACTGGCGGCTGTAGAGCTGGCGCAGGCGCGCGGCCTGGGTCGAGTCGGTGATCAGGCGGTTTTTCAGCAACTTGGGGTAGGCCTGGCCGATGTCCACTGTGGTCACCAGGCTTTTCAGATAAGACGGGGTCATCCAGGGTGGAACGGCGGTGACGCCATCGCGGTAGCGCACGGTGAGGTTGCCCAACGGCAGGCCTGTCAGATTCTGCAACGCCAGTTCAACCAGTGACAGGGTCAGGGTCTGTTCATGCCCCGGTGCCACGAAAGTGCCCCAGACCACGACACTGGTGTCGGTGAGTTCCACCTCCTGCAATGCGAAGTCCCTGGCCGGTGCTTGATGAATGGCGTCATTCAACTTTTCCAGGGTGAATGCCTGAATGCCCGGAACTTCGGTCTGGAAGGTTTTTCCGGCGTTTTGTTGCTGCACGGCGACCAGATCCAGCAGATGGCGGCTGTAGCGAGCCTGGTCGGCGGGCGCAGCGCTGGCGAGCCATGAAGGTAACGAATGCTCGGCGCGTGCGACGGCGGGCAAGGGTTGTTGGGCGGTACGGCCGTCATCGCCAGGCGAGCTCGATATCCCACGGCCGGAGCGCTGGAAAAAGTCGATGTCGCCAATCGCCTGGGCTTCCAGTGCAATCAGCGCGCAGGCCTGGTGATCGAAAAAATTGCCCTGCGGTTCGAACAGCCGCCATTTCACGTGGATGTCGCCAATGCCGCCTTCCACGGGCCAGTTCAGTGATTGCTGCAGTTCGGCAAAGCTGTCGAAGCGCTGGAAACCTCGGGGTATCGAGTGGGTGATGAGCAGGGTGCGCGTGCCGACGGTTCCAACCAGCACGACCGTGTCGAGAATATTGAGGTGGCGGCGGGTGGATGTTTCATCCAGGTCCAGATCAATCAGGCAGGCGCGGATCTGAAATTCGTCAGTGACGGCGCGCAGGCGTTTGTCCGGCTGCTTGAACAAAGCACGCGCCATGGCCCGTTGATCGGTGTCCCAGTCGTTGTCGTCGCTGACGTTCCATAACTGCTGCAACGCCTGCGAGAGCTGATGCCAACGCGGTACCGAGGGGCTGACGACATCGTTCCAGTAGTCGACCTGTTGCTCCTGATAGGCTTTGAACAACAGCGGGGCGAGTTCGTTGAGCAGGGCGCCGATGGCCTCGATCTTCACGGGTAGCTGGAGACCCGATTCCTGGGTCAGAAAGTGTTCGCCGCCGATGAAGGTGACCGCTGCACCCGACAGGCTCAGGCGGACCAGCGCATCGGTCAGCGATTCGATCTGGTAAGGCCCGACCTCGATCCCGTGGTCATCGACCAGCCAGGTCGGGGTGGCGATCAGCGCCAATGCCGGGTCGATGGTCAGCGGCGGGTCCATTCCGGCGAGAGCGGGGCGCAGGGCCCCCGAGGCGACTTCAGTGAGTGAGGGACCGCTGACCAATTGGATGAGTACATCGACAGCGCTGGGGGCGGTGCTTTCGGGCATGACCAAATCCTTGTCTGACGTTGGCGGCCTGCGATGTGCAGTGCCGGACAAGGGCGAAGGTAGGATGCTGGTCAGGACGTCGGGTGGTACATAGATATCGCCGGCAAAAAAAGACCCGCACCGGTGCGGGTCTTGTATTCAGCGTCGGCTCAGGTGCCGGACTTGATCTTGGTCCAGGCCCGGGCGTGTTCGGCATCCCGCGGCAGCGGTTGGTTCTTCGGCGTGGGTGCCGACGCTGAGCAGCGCCGCGCACAGGGCTGGCGCCATGCAGTGCTTGAGTCAGTTCATTGTGCAAAACCTTCCAGCACGTTCACCGCGTTGATGCCGATTTCCTCGACGGCGTAGCCACCTTCCATGACGAACAGGGTCGGTTTGCCGAGGGCGGCGATGCGTTTGCCCATGGCCAGGTAATCCGGACTGTCGAGCTTGAACTGCGAGATCGGATCGTCCTTGAAGGTGTCGACGCCCAGCGACACGACGATGATGTCGGCGCCGTAGCTGTCGATCTCGTTGCAGGCCTGTTCCAGCGCCGCGCTCCAGGTGTCCCAGCCGGAGCCGGCCGGCAGCGGATAGTTGAAGTTGAAGCCTGCACCGGCACCTTCGCCGCGTTCATCTTCGTAGCCGAGGAAGAACGGAAACTCGGCTTCCGGATGGCCGTGGATCGAGGTGAACAGCACGTCGCTGCGCTCATAGAAAATCGACTGGGTGCCGTTGCCGTGGTGATAGTCGACGTCGAGAATCGCAACCTTCTTGTGGCCGGCGTCGAGGAATGCCTGGGCGGCGATGGCGGCGTTGTTGAGGTAGCAATAACCGCCCATCAAGTCGCTGGCGGCGTGGTGTCCCGGTGGCCGGCACAGGGCGAAGGCACTGCGTGCACCGCGCTGGATTTCGGCCTGGGCGGTGAGGGCCACCTGTGCTGCGCTGTACGCTGCCTGCCAGGTGCCGGCGGTGATCGGCGCGCCGCCGTCGAAGCTGTAGTAACCGAGCTGGCCGTGCAGGCTGGTCGGTTTGATCTGCCGCAGGGTGCGCGCCGGCCAGGTGTACGGCAGCAGGTCGCCGTCGGTGTTGAATTCGGTCCAGCGATCCCACGCGCCTTTGAAGAAGTCGAGGTAGTCGCGGCTGTGGACGCGCGCGATCGGCTCGAGGCCGAAATCTTTCGGTGCCTCCACCGGGCCGAGGTTCTGGCGGTTGACCCGTTGCAGCACGTGGTCGGCGCGCGACGGCATCTCGAAGCACGGCTTGAGCTGGCCGTCGATGAGTTCGCAGCGGCCGTGGTGCAGGTGGTGATCGTCCGAGTAGATCGTCAGCATTTGTTGTTCTCCGCAGGGGGCTGATTCGGTTGTGCCCAGTGTTGCGGCGCGCGGCGAATCGGAGAACGGCAGGAAAGGCCAAAAGGGGATGGAAATGGCCAAAAACTCTGACCGCAATTCGCCCCTCTTTTCAGTACAGCCTTGCTTCGATTCAGGCATGAAATGCGTCCCGGTGGGAGCGGGCTTGCTCGCGAATACGATATGTCAGATAAATTGATCGCGACTGACACTGCGCATTCGCGAGCAAGCCCGCTCCCACATTGGAACATCAGTGCGGGCGAAACTGGCTCGGCGCCACGCCGCTCCAGCGCACGAACGCATGACGGAAACTCGCGGTCTCGCTGAAGCCCAGCGTTTCGGCAATCCGATAGATCGGCAACTGATCCTCACACAGCATCTGTTTGGCGCGCTCGAAGCGCAGCTCATCGAGCAATTCCTGATAGCTGCTGCCCATGTCCTTGAGGTGTCGGCGCAAGGTGCGCGGCGAGCACTTCATCTGTTGGGCCAGCCCTTCCAGGCCCGGTGCGGCATTGAGTTGCGCACTGAGTAACTGGCGAATCCGCCCCAGCCACGCCTGGCGCCCGGTGAATTCAAGGTTCTGCTTGCGACAGCGTTCGGCCATGGCCTGGTGGGTGATGCTGTCGGCCAATGGCAACGGTTGATCGAGCCAGCGCCGGTCGAAGGCGAAGGCGTTGTCCTTGGCGGCGAAATGCAGCGGGCTGTTGAAGTGCTCGCCGTAGCTGTCGCGATAATCCGGCGCGGCATGTTCAAAGCGTGTCGCCAGCAACGGCAGCGCATGCCCGAGCAGGTCGTCGCAGATGACCTTCAATGACACCAGGCAGAATTCCGCGTTGAACACCGCCATCGACGGACTCTCGCGGTAATCGGCGGCGACGAACCAGACCCGCTCGCCATCATCTTCCAGGCTCAGTTCGAAAAGTGTTCCCAGCAGCGCCGGATAGCGGATCGCCAGACGCAAAGCGTCACCGAAGGTGGCACAGGTCAGCAGCGCGTAACCGAGGATGCCGTAGCAGGAGACGTGCATGCGCCGGCCCAGTTCGAGGCCGATGTCATGCTTGAGCGCGACGGCGTTGGCGCAGACCTGCATTTCCTGATTGGTGGTGATGCGCGTGTCGGCACGGGCCAGATCCGCCGCACTGATGCCGCTGCCAGCCAGCAGGGCGTCGCTGGACAGGCCCTCGGTCTTGAACGTGTTGAGGATCAGCGAGACGGCGTTGAGCGTGGTGAGGTGGGAGTGGAGCATGGGATCTTCCAGCCTTGGGGATGGCTGAAGCGCAGCAAGTTATATGCCGGGTGAAGATCAAACTGTGTGAGGGCTGTTGTGGCGAGGGAGCTTGCTCCCGCTGGGGCGCGCAGCGGCGCCAAAACACTGCGACTGCTGCGCACTCGAGCGGGAGCAAGCTCCCTCGCCACAAAGGCTCACTCCTGCAAGGGGGCGGGTGGTGTCAGATCAGTTCGCCACACAGGTCGAGTTCGATCAGTCGGCGCACTTCAGCCGATTCCAGACCGGCACCCAGCAACGCCTGCAATTTGCCGAACGCCGCTTCACGGGTCATGCCGCCGCCGGACAACACGCCAGCGCCGCGCAAACGGCTGCCGGCTTCGTACACATCCAGCTCGACCCCGCCTTCATGGCACTGCGTGACCGCGACCACCACCACACCGTTGTCCCGCGCGCGACCGAGGCTGGCGAGGAATTCGGGATTGTCGCTCGGCCCGGTGCCGCTGCCGTAGCACTCCAGCACCAGACCTTTGATACCGCTGGCCAGCAGGCCATCAACCACCTCGGCGCCGATGCCGGGGAACAGTGGCAGCACGGCAACCTTGGCCAGGTGTTTCGGCTGGTTGTAGTTCAGTGCGGCCGGAATCGACGGCGCTTTCATCCCGCCGCCCTGACGCTCCAGGCGCTTGAACGGATGGCGACCGAAGCTGCGCACTTTCGCACAACGGGTCGGCGCCAGCAGCTCGCCATGGAAGTACAGGTGCACGCCCGGCGCCAGACCCTGGCCCAAGGCAACCAGCGCGCCGCCGAGGTTTTCCCAGGCATCGCTGTCGGTGACGCCGGCTGGGAGCATCGAGCCGGTGAAACACACGCGGGCATTCAGGCCGAGCAACTGGAAGCTCATCGCCGCAGCGCTGTAGGCCAGGGTGTCGGTGCCGTGCAGGATCAGCACGCTGTCGCAGCCTTGCACGTCCACCGCATCGACCACCGCTTCGCGCAGTTGCTGCCAGTAGGCCGGGGTCATGTTGGCGCTGTCGATCAGCGGCGCCATTTCCTGGAAGCGCCACTGCGGCACCACCAGTTCAGGCTGGCTGTGCAGATAGTCGCGCATCCGTGCTTCGAAACCGGAGGCCGGGGCCAGGCCGTTGGCGCTGGCCTGCATGCCGATGGTGCCACCGGTGTAGAGCACCATGACGTGTTGGGCGGCGGGGAAGGTATTGGCAATCATCTGAGGGTCTCCGCAAGAGATGACATTGTAGGAGTGAGCCTGCTCGCGATAGCGGTTCATCATTCAACATTAATGTTGGCTGAAAGACAGCTATCGCGAGCAGGCTCACTCCTACAGGTATTGCATCACAATAACTGACGGGCGCAGGGGGTGCGCCCGTCATTCACCTGTCAGCGTTGCGCTGCAGGGATGCCTTGCGGCTCGACTTCGGTCTTGCCGGCGGCTGGCGCCTCGGCCGGCCAGGCCTTCAGGTCCAGGTCCAGATCGGCAAATTTGCTGGAGTCGAACACCGGTTGCTTGATGCCGGCGCGGCGCTGCTCGTCGTAGTCGCGCATCACGCGCATGCCGACCTTGAACAGCATGGCCAGGGCCATCAGGTTGACGAAGGCCAGGCAGGTCATGGTGATGTCGGCGAAGGCGAACACGGTTGACAGGTCCTGCATCGAACCCCATACCACCAGCGCCAGGACCAGACCGCGAAAAACCATCAGCAGCACGCGGTTGCGGCTGAGGAACTGCAGGCTGTTCTCGCCCAGGTAGTAGTTGTAGAGGATGCAGGTGAAGACGAACAGCGACAGCGCGACGCTGACGAAGATGCGGCCCCAGTCACCGACCACGGCGGCCAGCGAGTTCTGGGTCAGGACGATGCCGTCACCTTCGAAGCCCGGGGTGTAGAAGCCCGACAACAGGATCAGCAGCGCGGTGCAGGTGCAGATCACGAAGGTGTCGAGGAACACGCTGAAAGCCTGAACCACGCCCTGAGCGCCCGGGTGTTTCACCGAGGCCACGGCGGCGACGTTCGGCGCACTGCCCAGGCCCGCTTCGTTGGCGAACACGCCACGCTTCACGCCCATGACGATGGCGCTGCCGAGCAGGCCGCCGAAGGCCGGGTCGAGACCGAAGGCGCTCTTGAAGATGGTTTCCAGCATGGCTGGCACGTGTTCGATCTGGGTGCCGATCACATACAGGGTCACGCCGATGTAGGCCAGGGTCTTGACCGGTACCAGCAGGTCGGACACTGCGGCGATGCGCTTGATGCCGCCGATGAAGGTGATGGCCAGCAGCACTGCCAGGACGATCCCGGTGTGGCTTGGGTCGAAGGCGAAGGCGTTTTGCAGCGAGTGGGTCACGGTGTAGGACTGCAGGCCGATGAAGGCGAAGCCGTAGGTGACCAGCAGCAGGATCGAGAACACCACCGCCATGCCTTTGAGTTTCAGGCCGTGCTGGATGTAGTAGGCAGGACCGCCACGGTACAGACCGTCACCTTCGGCGCGCTTGTAGACCTGCGCCAGGGTGCACTCGAAGAAGCTGCTGGACATGCCGACCAGTGCGGTCACCCACATCCAGAACACCGCACCCGGCCCACCGAGGGTCACGGCGATGCCGACACCGGCGATGTTGCCTGCACCGACACGGCCGGCGAGGCTGAGCATCAGGGCCTGGAACGAGCTGAGTTGGCCGCCGCTGCTTTTGAGGCTGTCGCGGAACACCGCGAACATGTGGAAGAAGTGCCGCAATTGAACGAAACGCGAGCGAATCGTGAAGTAGCTACCGAGCCCGACAATGAGCACGATCAGTACTTTCCCTGAGAGGAAGTCGTTGATGACTTCGAGCATGGATTTTTCCTCGCTGTTTTTTGTGTAAGCAAATACTGGATGTTCAGAAACATCGCGTTACACCGGTTTGCGCGCGGCACAACAGGTGAGGCGAAGTTTTCGTCCCGGATCCATTTCGCGGGTTTGTTATTAGTTCGGGTTTCGCATGGGTTATGGCCTCGTTACCGACGACCGCTCACGCGAAGAGGGGCGGCACTATACCGATCAGTGACGCGCCCGTCTGCACGGTAGTGGTGCAAGCGACGAAACGAGGGTGCTGCAAGATCAAAAGATCGCAGCCTTCGGCAGCTCCTACAGGTGCACGTCATTCATGTAGGAGCTGCCGAAGGCTGCGATCTTGGCGGTATCAAATACACAAAACATTTAACGTCCTGCCCGCAAAGAAGTTAAAAAAAAGGGCTTGGGGACTGATCCCCAAGCCCTCAAAAGGTGAGAGGTGTCTAGTCCCTCGACCTGGTGAGCGGTGCTACAAATAACGCGTCGGCTCAGGCTTTGAGCGGAACCAGACGCGGGGCAATCATGTTTTCCGGGCGCAGGATGTCGGCGAGCATGGCTTCGTCGAGCAGGCCTTCTTCGCGCACCAGTTCCAGCACGCCGCGGCCGCTTTCAAGAGCGATACGCGCGATGCGGGTGGCGTTTTTGTAGCCGATGTACGGGTTCAGCGCGGTGACCAGACCGATCGAGTGCTCGACCAGTTCGCGGCAGCGCGCTTCGTTGGCGGTGATGCCGACGATGCAGTGCTCGCGCAGCATGTCCATGGCGCGTTGCAGCAGGCGCAGGTCGTTGCAGATTTTCGACAGCTTGACCGCGGTGCGCTTGAGCATGCCGGAGAACAGCACGAAGGCGCCCATGTCGGAAGTGGCTTCGATCAGGTCGGCGGCTGGCACCAGCGGCTGACCGCTGATCAGCGCCAGACGCTGAACGGCCAGCGCTTGATAACGCGGGTCGGCGTTGATGCCGGTGCCGATCGCGGTGCCGCCCAGGTTCACTTCAGTCAGCAGTTCCGGGGCCAGCGTCTTCAGACGGGCCAGGTCTTCGCCCATGGTGGTGGCGAAAGCACGGAATTCTTGACCCAAGGTCATCGGCACGGCGTCTTGCAACTGGGTACGGCCCATCTTCAGGACGTGGTTGAATTCTTCACCCTTGGCCGCGAAGGCCTGAATCAGGCTGTCGAGGCTGGCCAGCAGCGCGTCGTGACCCAACAGCAGACCCAGGCGGATCGCGGTCGGGTAGGCGTCGTTGGTCGACTGCGCCATGTTGACGTCGTCGTTCGGGTGCAGGTACTGGTACTCGCCTTTCTGGTGACCCATTGCTTCGAGCGCAATGTTGGCGATCACTTCGTTGGCGTTCATGTTGGTGGAGGTACCGGCGCCACCTTGAATCATGTCGACCACGAACTCTTCGTGGAAATCACCGCGGATCAGTCGGGCACAGGCTTCGCTGATGGCAGCGTGCTTGGCTTCGCTCAGATGACCCAGTTCACGGTTGGCGTCAGCGGCGGCCTGTTTGACCATCGCCAGACCGACAACCAGTTTCGGGTAATGCGAAATCGGGACGCCGGAGAGACGGAAGTTGTTCACCGCTCGCAGGGTCTGGATGCCGTAATACGCTTGAGCCGGTACTTCGAGGGCGCCAAGCAGGTCGTTTTCTGTGCGGAAAGATGCAGCGGAGGACATGATAGAAATCATCTCGATATGGACCCGGTCTATGCCGGAACGCTGCGAATGCTAGGCTTCCGGGATTTTTTGGGCCAATGCTGTTAAACACTGGCCTATGCACATTCGGCATAATGCCCGTGTGACGCCGCGTGCGCGGCAGACGTGTGACCTGTTTTGGTGCGTGTCCGGGAGGACGTGATGAATCTGGAAAGCAAATGGCTCGAGGACTTCAGTGCTCTTGCCGCCACCCGCAGCTTCTCGCAGGCGGCCGAACGACGCTTCGTGACTCAGCCGGCGTTCAGTCGGCGGATTCGCAGCCTGGAAGCGGCGCTGGGGCTGACGCTGGTCAACCGCTCGCGCACGCCGATCGAGCTGACGGCGGCCGGGCAACTGTTTCTGGTAACTGCGCGCACCGTGGTCGAACAGCTCGGCGAAGTGCTGCGTCATCTGCATCACCTGGAAGGCGGGCAGGGCGAGGTGATCCAGGTCGCGGCGGCGCACTCGCTGGCGCTGGGCTTCTTTCCGCGCTGGATCGCGCAACTGCGCAACGAAGGGCTGAACATCGCCACACGGCTGGTGGCGACCAACGTCGGCGACGCGGTGCACGCGCTGCGCGAGGGTGGCTGCGATCTGATGCTGGCGTTCTACGACCCGGACGCGGCAATGCAGATGGACCCGGAAATCTTCCCCTCGCTGCACCTGGGTCAGACCGAAATGCTCCCGGTGTGCGCGGCGGATGCCGAGGGCAAACCGCTGTTCGATCTGGAAGGCGAGGCCAGTGTGCCGCTGCTGGCGTACAGTGCCGGGGCGTTTCTCGGACGTTCGGTGAATGGTCTCTTGCGTCAGCGTCAGTTGCGCTTCACCACGATCTACGAAACCGCCATGGCCGACAGCCTCAAGAGCATGGCGCTGGAAGGCCTCGGCATTGCCTGGGTGCCGCAGTTGAGCGTGCGCGCCGAGCTGGCGCGGGGCGAACTGGTGGTCTGCGGCGGCCCGCAATGGCATGTGCCGCTGGAGATTCGCCTGTACCGCTGCGCACTGGTGCGCAAGGCCAACGTGCGCCTGCTCTGGCGCAAGCTTGAAGGCGGCGCCGCACAGGCTTCTTGAGCTTGCGCGGAGCCCTTGTAGGAGTGAGCCTGCTCGCGATAGCGTCTGTACATTCACTGATGATGTGACTGATACACCGCCATCGCGAGCAGGCTCACTCCTACAGGGGATTCGTGGTGTTTGTCGGCTGACCTTCAGGTCAATAAAACCGGGCCTTTCGCTGATTTGACAGATGGTCGTTTCGGGGGCTGTTTATTGCTTTCTTTGCGGTATACTGCGCGGCCTTCGGCCGGTACGTCCGGCCATTTTTCGTACAATCAAGCCACGCAATCCTGCGTGGCTTGTTGTTTTTGACGCGCCTGCGGGCGCCCAGAGAGAAGAGGCGCGACGATGAGTGCACTGGTTGGCGTGATCATGGGCTCCAAGTCCGATTGGTCCACCCTTAGCCACACCGCCGATATGCTGGAAAAGCTCGGCATCCCGTACGAGGTCAAGGTGGTTTCTGCCCACCGCACCCCGGATCTGCTGTTCCAGTACGCCGAAGAGGCTGAGGGCCGCGGCATCGAGGTGATCATCGCCGGTGCCGGTGGCGCAGCCCACTTGCCAGGCATGTGTGCGGCCAAGACCCACCTGCCGGTGCTGGGCGTTCCGGTGCAGTCGTCGATGCTCTCGGGCGTCGATTCGCTGCTGTCGATCGTGCAGATGCCGGCGGGCATTCCGGTTGCCACCCTGGCCATCGGCAAGGCCGGCGCGATCAACGCCGCGCTGCTCTCGGCGAGCATCCTCGGCGCCAAGCATCCACAGTTCCACGCGGTACTGAAAACCTTCCGTGCCGAGCAGACAGACAGCGTCCTGGACAATCCAGACCCACGTATTGCCTGAGGTTGTTGAGATGAAGATCGGTGTAATCGGTGGCGGCCAGTTGGGCCGCATGTTGGCGCTGGCGGGCACTCCGCTGGGCATGAACTTCGCTTTCCTCGACCCTGCGCCGGACGCTTGCGCCGCCGCGCTGGGCGAACACCTGCGGGCCGATTACGGCGATCAGGATCACCTGCGTCAACTGGCCGATGAAGTCGATCTGGTGACCTTCGAGTTCGAAAGCGTCCCGGCCGAAACCGTGGCGTTCCTCTCGCAATTCGTCCCGGTGTACCCGAGCGCCGAAGCCCTGCGCATCGCTCGTGACCGCTGGTTCGAGAAGAGCATGTTCAAGGACCTGGGCATCCCGACCCCGGCCTTCGCCGACATTCAATCGCAAGCCGACCTGGACGCCGCCGTGGCTTCGATCGGTCTGCCGGCCGTGCTGAAAACCCGCACTCTGGGTTACGACGGCAAGGGCCAGAAAGTCCTGCGCAAGCCGGAAGACGTGGTCGGCACCTTCGCCGAGCTGGGCAGCGTGGCCTGCCTGCTGGAAGGCTTCGTGCCGTTCACCGGCGAAGTCTCGCTGATCGCCGTGCGTGCCCGCGATGGTGAAACGAAGTTCTATCCACTGGTGCACAACACCCACGACAGCGGCATCCTCAAGCTGTCGGTGGCCAGTACCGATCACCCGCTACAGGCGCTGGCTGAAGACTATTCCAGCCGCGTGCTCAAGCAACTGGATTACGTCGGCGTGATGGCGTTCGAGTTCTTTGAAGTCGACGGAGGCCTGAAGGCTAACGAGATCGCCCCGCGCGTGCACAACTCCGGGCACTGGACCACCGAAGGCGCCGAGTGCAGCCAGTTCGAAAACCACTTGCGCGCCGTTGCCGGCCTGCCGCTGGGTTCGACCGCCAAGGTCGGCGAGAGCGCCATGCTCAACTTCATCGGCGTGGTTCCGCCGGTGGAGAAGGTCATCGCTATCGAAGATTGCCATCTGCACCACTACGGCAAAGCCTTCAAGGCCGGGCGCAAGGTCGGTCACGCCAACCTGCGCTGCGCCGACATGGCCACGCTGCAGGCGCAGATCGTCAAGGTCGAAGCGCTGATCGCCGAGTAACGACAGTTTCATCTGGCAGCGGCGGAACCATTCAGGCACCGTCGTTCTCTCATGGCAGGATGCCAAAGTCTGACTAGGCTTTGGCATATCTACTATTCAGCGTCAGAGGGAAATGCCATGGGAATTATCGGAACCATCTTTATCGGCTTGATCGTCGGCCTGCTGGCACGCTTCCTCAAACCGGGCGATGACAGCATGGGTTGGATCATGACCATCCTGCTCGGTATCGGCGGTTCGCTGGCGGCCACTTACGGCGGCCAGGCTCTGGGTATCTATCAGGCCGGTCAGGGCGCGGGCTTCATCGGTGCACTGGTCGGCGCGATCGTGCTGCTGGTGATCTACGGCCTGATCAAAAAGAACTGATCCAAGCGACCAAGTCCTCTCTGCCAGCGCGGCAGGGAGGGCTAGAATGCTCGGCGATTCAACGTCCTTCCTTTATCCGAGCATCTTTTACCGAGCACCTTCATGCGCCGTCTTCTGTTGACTCTCCTTTTGCTGGGCAGCGGTCTGGCCCACGCCGGCGAACTGCCGGAAACCGACTGGCTGGAACTGATGCCCAAGTCGGACCAGAAAGCCCTCGAGGCCATGCCCGAAATCGATCACAACTCCCCGGAAGCCACCGGCACCTTCACTGAGAAGGGCGGGATGAAACAGGCCAAGGGCCTGCCGGCGGTGATGTATTCGACCAAGACCGTGGCGTCGATGAACGACAAGCACATCCGCATCGGCGGCTATCCGGTGCCGCTGGAATCCGACGCCAAGGGCCGCAGCACGCTGTTCTTCCTCGTGCCGTACCCGGGCGCGTGCATCCACGTACCGCCACCGCCACCGAATCAACTGGTGCTGGTGCGTTATCCCAAAGGCTTGAAGCTGGATGACATCTACACACCGCTGTGGGTGACCGGCACGCTGAAGATCGAAAAGGTCAGCAACGATCTGGCCGATGCGGCGTATGCGCTGGAAGCGGACAAGGTGCGGGTGGTGCAGGAGTCCGATCTCTAACACCTGAACAATTGTAGCGAGGGGATTTATCCCCGATGGGTTGCGAAGCGACCCCCGCTTTGCATCAAGGGCAGGGGCCTGCTCCGCAGGCCATCGGGGATAAATCCCCTCACCACAAAGGCTTTCACCCACATTGATTGCGGTGCTGGTTACAGCGGTTTGCTGCCGACGCTGACGCCCATGGTATGGCTCGCACCCGACGCCAGGTTCACCACATCATCCAGCACATTCGCCGTCTCGATGCACAGCATGCGCTGCCAGCCATCGTTGTCCATGTCGCTGAACGCCGCTGCACGGTCGATCCACGGGTTCCAGATCACTGCCGTGCGCGAACCGGTAGCGGTCAGCACAAGGCGTCGCTCCCAGGTCGGGTCGACGATGCTCAACTGCGGTGGAGCGTCGAGGTAGATGCGGTCGGTTTCGCCGGCGAAGCGCAGATCGCCTTGCTGGTGGTGGGTGTTCCAGTTGTCCAGGGTCTCGATGTAATCCAGACCGTCCACACCGTCGACGTGCACGTTGCGCACATCACTGACGGCGAAGTAACTGTGCAATGCCTGGCTGATGCTGACGCTTTCGGCACCGCGATTGTGGCTGGTCAGGCTGATGTGCAACTGATCATTCAGATGCAGGGTCAGGGTCAGGTCGACCTGATGCGGCCAACCCGGGAAGCCACCTTCGGGGTAGGGCAGCTTGAACTCGACCTTGATGCCATCGGCTTCGGCCTCGATACCGCCCAGCTCCCAGTCCATCGCGCGGACAAAGCCGTGGGCCTGTGCCGGCTCTTCGCTGACGCGCATTTCCTGCACGCTTTGCGGGTTGCGCGCGAAGACCCCGAACCACGGCCAGCACACCGGGACACCAGCGCGAATGCTCTTGCCGGTCTTGAACACGGCCTTGTCGTTGAGCCAGATGATCGGCGGCTGGCCGTCGATCTGATAACTGAGGATATGCGCGCCTTGCTGGGCCACCAGCACTTCGGCCTGACCGTGGCGGATGCGCCAGCAGTTCAGTTCATCCAGTTTCACGGCTTCAACATTGGGCGTGTTCATGGGACAACTCTCGATCAGACACTTGGGACGACTATCGACCGCAAAACCGCGGTGAGGTTTAACGCGCGCGCGGCGGTACCGAGCGGGTGCGACCGCTGCCGTCGATGGCGACGAAGACGAACACCGCCTCGGTCACTTTACGCCATTCGCTGGACAGCGGATCGTCGCTCCACACTTCGACCATCATCTGGATCGAGCTGCGGCCGATTTCCAGGGTCTGGGTATAAAAGGACAATTGCGCGCCCACCGCGACCGGCACCAGAAAGGCCATGCGGTCGATGGCCACGGTCGCCACACGGCCACCGGCCACGCGGCTGGCCATCGCGGTACCCGCGAGATCCATCTGCGCCACCAGCCAGCCGCCGAAAATATCGCCAAAGCCGTTGGTTTCGCGGGGGAGTGCGGTAATTTGCAGGGCCAGGTCGCCTTGCGGGATCGGATCTTCTTGTTCGAGCTCTATCATGCCGGGGGTGCCTCTGACCCGTGACTCTTCGTTGGTATTGCTGGTGGTAGCCGTCTTCAGGAAAAACGATTCAGCACCGAACATACTGCGTTCGTCACGTTTTCCATAGGCGCCTAAAGGGGAAACTCTGCGAAACCGGCTGATCCCGTTCAAAGGCCGGGCCAACGACGTTTTCGCACAGCAACCCCCTACAAACCGGAGCAAGGTTGCGAGTATATCGGTCGGTAGACTCCGCGACGACCTTCGGGTTCTGATTTTGACCGGCAAATACGCGCCTCTATGTGCTTTTTCGAACAATTTGCTATGGTGCCGAACCTGCCCAAGCCACAGCCAGCGTTGTTGTGGCGGTAGATCCGCCTATAAGAGAAGCCCTTGCCATGACCACAGCGCCTTCGAGCCTCGCGCAGCCCGAGCAACCTGCACGCCCCCTGACCCGCAATGACTACAAGACTTTGTCGCTATCGGCCCTGGGCGGTGCGCTGGAGTTTTACGATTTCATCATCTTCGTGTTCTTCGCCACCGTGGTCGGCAAGCTGTTTTTCCCGGCCGACATGCCCGAGTGGCTGCGCCTGATGCAGACCTTCGGCATCTTCGCCGCGGGCTATCTGGCGCGGCCGCTGGGCGGCATCGTCATGGCGCACTTCGGCGACCTGCTGGGACGCAAGAAGATGTTCACCCTGAGCATTTTCATGATGGCCGTGCCGACCCTGATCATGGGCCTGCTGCCAACCTATGCGCAGATCGGTATGTGGGCGCCGATCCTGCTGTTGCTGATGCGAGTGATCCAGGGCGCGGCGATTGGCGGTGAGGTGCCGGGGGCGTGGGTCTTCGTTTCCGAACACGTGCCGCAAAAGCACATCGGCTACGCCTGCGGCACCCTGACCAGCGGCCTGACGGCGGGTATCCTGCTCGGCTCGCTGGTCGCCACCGCGATCAACAGCATTTATACACCGGTGGAAGTTGCGGATTACGCCTGGCGCATCCCGTTCCTGCTCGGTGGCGTATTCGGCCTGTTCTCGGTGTATCTGCGCCGCTGGCTGCACGAGACTCCGGTGTTCGCCGAGTTGCAACTGCGCAAGGCGCTGGCCGAAGAAGTGCCGCTGCGCGCCGTGCTGCGTGACCATCGTGGGGCAATCGCAATCTCGATGCTGCTGACCTGGTTGCTGTCCGCTGGCATCGTCGTGGTGATCCTGATGACCCCGACCGTGCTGCAGACGGTCTATCACTTCTCGCCAACGGTGGCGCTGCAATCCAACAGCCTGGCGATCGTGTTCCTCAGCGTCGGTTGCATCATCTCCGGTGCGCTGGCCGATCGCTTGGGCGCAGGCCGGGTGTTTGTCTTCGGTTCGCTGGGCTTGCTGATCAACTCCTGGACCTTCTATCACAGCCTCGCCGATCACCCGAACTGGCTATTCCCGCTGTATGCGCTGACCGGTCTGCTGGTCGGCACCATCGGTGCGGTGCCATACGTGATGGTCAAGGCATTCCCGCCGGTGGTGCGCTTCAGCGGATTGTCGTTCTCGTACAACGTGGCGTACGCGATCTTCGGTGGCCTGACGCCGATGGTGGTCAGCCTGCTGCTTAAAGAGAGTGCGATGGGCCCGGCTTACTATGTGGCGGTACTGTGCACGATGGGGATTCTGGTGGGAGCGTGGCTCTGGAAGAAGGGGCGCTGAAAATCTTCACCTTTGGGAGCGGGCTTGCTCGCGAATGCGTTGTGTCAGTCTGCATATGAATAGGCTGACACGGCCTCTTCGCGAGCGAGCCCGCTCCCACATTAGTTCTGTGTTGTTCTCTGAGATCGTCGAATCATCTTGCAAAACCCGGATACTGGCCTTTCATCCAATTGTCATATTTCAGCCATAGAGTGTTCACACGGCCTGCTGATACTTGGCCCCGACTTAACACACCCTATCTGCTAGGAGTAAGGCATGAAACTGAAGCGTTTGATGGCGGCAATGACTTTTGTCGCTGCTGGCGTTGCGACTGCCCACGCGGTAGCCGCTGGCGTTGACCCGGCAATTCCGGCTTACACCAAAGTCACCGGTGTATCGGGCAACTTGTCCAGCGTTGGTTCCGACACTCTGGCCAACCTCATGACCCTGTGGGCTGAGAACTACAAGAAAGAATACCCGAACGTAAACATCCAGATTCAGGCCGCTGGCTCCGCCACCGCGCCACCTGCGCTGACTGAAGGCACCTCCAACCTGGGCCCGATGAGCCGCAAGATGAAGGACACCGAACTGGCGGCCTTCGAGCAGAAATACGGCTACAAGCCAACCGCAATCCCGGTTGCCGTGGACGCCCTGGCGGTGTTCGTGCACAAGGACAACCCGATCCAGCACCTGACCATGGAACAAGTTGACGCGATCTTCTCGTCCACCCGTCTGTGCGGCGCCAAAGCCGACGTGAAAACCTGGGGCGACCTGGGCGTGACCGGCGACCTGGCCAACAAGCCAGTGCAACTGTTCGGTCGTAACTCGGTATCCGGCACCTACGGCTACTTCAAGGAAGAAGCCCTGTGCAAAGGCGACTACAAGCCTAACGTCAACGAGCAACCAGGTTCGGCCTCGGTCGTGCAGTCGATCAGCTCCTCGCTGAACGGCATCGGTTACTCGGGCATCGGCTACAAGACCGCCAGCGTGAAAACCGTTGCTCTGTCGAAGAAAGGCAGCACTGACTTCATCGAAGACACCGAAGAAAACGCCCTGAACGGCAAGTACCCGCTGTCGCGCTTCCTCTACGTTTATGTGAACAAGGCACCGAACAAGCCTCTGGCCCCGCTGGAAGCCGAGTTCGTGAAACTGGTTCTGTCCAAACAGGGTCAGGAAGTTGTGGTGAAAGACGGCTACATCCCACTGCCAGCCAAGGTTGCTGCCAAAGCACTGGCTGACCTGGGTCTGCAGGAAGGCGGCGCTGAAGTCGCAAAGAAGTAACACCCTAGGTTCGGGCTGAGCCCCGAACCTGCAGGAACCCTGTAGGAGCTGTCGAGTGAAACGAGGCTGCGATCTTTTGATCTGGCCTCTGATTGCAAGATCAAAAGATCGCAGCCTCGGTTCCCTCGGCAGCTCCTACACAGGTTTCAGGCTGTTCCAAAAAAGGTCCAACGACCTATCGAATTTTCAATCCTCCTCCAGTACCCGCTGGCGGTGGATTTGGTGCGTCACTGCATTGTCATCTTTCTGTCATACAGGATCGCTAGGGTGTGCGCATGAATGATCTGGCCAATTCCCCAATGACTACGACTTCCCCTCCCAAGCGCATTGATTTCAATACGCCTGAGCTGCAACGCAAGCGCCGCATTCGCGCGCTCAAGGATCGCTTCACCCGCTGGTACGTCCTCGTTGGCGGTCTGGCGGTGCTGGCAGCCATCACGCTGATCTTCTTCTTCCTCGCCTACGTCGTTGCACCGTTGTTCCACGGTGCCAGCCTGACCGCGAAAGATGCCATTACCCCAGCCTGGATGCAGGACGCCGGCAAGTCGCTGATGATTTCGCTCGAAGAGCAGAATCAGGTGGCGATGCGCGTTTCCGACAAGGGCCAGGCGCTGTTCTTCGACATCGACAGTGGCGCTGAATTGAAGCGCGTCGATCTGCCGGTTCCTGCCGGCGCTACCGTAACTTCCATCGGTGAAGATCAGCCAGGTCATCCACTGGTGGCCGTGGGCCTGTCCAACGGCCAGGCGCTGGTGTTCCGTCACACCTATAAAGTCAGCTACCCCGATGGCAAGAAAACCATTACTCCGGCCATCGAGTACCCGTACGGCAACACGCCGATCGCGGTGAACGAGAGCGGCGGGGCACTGGAGCACGTCAGCCTCAACGCCACCGACACGACCCTGATGCTGGTGGGCTCGACCGGTTCGCAACTCAATGTTTTGTCGCTGACCAGCGAAGAAAACATGATGACCGGTGAAGTCACCAACGAGCAGAAGCGTATCGAGCTGCCGCAGATGACTGAGCCGGTGAAAAACATCTTCGTCGACCCGCGCCAGCAATGGCTCTACGTGGTCAACGGGCGTGCTCAGGCCGACGTGTTCAGCCTGCGCGACAAGAGCCTCAACGGTCGCTACAAACTGCTGGAAAACGCTGACGCCGAAGTCACCGCGAGCACGCAACTGGTGGGCGGCATCTCGCTGATCATCGGTGACTCCAAGGGTGGCCTGGCCCAGTGGTTCATGGCGCGTGATACCGATGGCGAGCTGCGCCTGAAGCAGATCCGTACCTTCCAGATGGGCTCGGCGCCAATCGTTGAAATCACCGCCGAAGAACGCCGCAAGGGCTTCCTCGCCCTCGATGCCAGCGGCAAGCTCGGCGTGTTCCACAGCACCGCGCACCGCACCCTGCTGGTCGAGCCGGTCGCCGAAGGCCAGGGCCTGTTTGGTCTGTCGCCGCGCGCCAACCGGGTGATCGTCGAGGCCGGCGGCAAGCTGCAACCGCTGCTGCTCGACAACCCGCACCCGGAAGTGTCGTGGAGCGCGTTGTGGAGCAAGGTCTGGTACGAGAACTACGACGAGCCTAAATACGTCTGGCAATCGACCGCGGCCAACACCGATTTCGAACCGAAACTGAGCCTCTCGCCACTGACCTTCGGCACCCTGAAAGCCGCGTTTTACGCGATGCTGCTGGCGGCACCGCTGGCGGTTGCCGCTGCGATCTACACCGCCTACTTCATGGCCCCGGGCATGCGCCGCAAGGTCAAGCCGGTGATCGAACTGATGGAAGCGATGCCGACGGTGATCCTCGGTTTCTTCGCCGGTCTGTTCCTCGCGCCGTATGTGGAAGGGCATCTGCCGGGCATCTTCAGCCTGCTGATGCTGCTGCCGATCGGCATTCTGGTCGCCGGTTTCACCTTCAGTCGCCTGCCTGAGTCGATCCGCCTGAAAGTCCCGGATGGCTGGGAGAGTGCGCTGCTGATTCCGGTGATTCTGTTTGTCGGTTGGCTGTCGCTGTACATGAGCCCGTTCATGGAGAACTGGTTCTTCGGCGGTGACATGCGCATGTGGATCTCCCACGACCTGGGCATCACCTACGACCAGCGCAACGCTCTGGTGGTCGGTCTGGCGATGGGTTTCGCGGTGATCCCGAACATCTACTCGATCGCCGAAGACGCCGTGTTCAGTGTGCCGCGTGGCCTGACCCTCGGTTCCCTGGCGCTCGGTGCCACGCCGTGGCAGACCATGACCCGCGTGGTGATCCTCACCGCCAGCCCGGGGATCTTCTCCGCGCTGATGATCGGCATGGGTCGTGCGGTCGGCGAAACCATGATCGTGCTGATGGCCACCGGTAACACCCCGGTCATGGAAATGAACCTGTTCGAAGGCCTGCGCACCCTGGCCGCCAACGTCGCGGTGGAAATGCCCGAGTCGGAAGTCGGCGGCAGCCACTACCGCGTGCTGTTCCTCTCGGCGCTGGTGCTGCTGTTGTTCACCTTCGTCATGAACACCCTGGCAGAACTGATTCGTCAGCGTCTGCGCAAGAAATACTCGTCGCTTTAAGAAAGGTAGAATTCTGTGAAACAGAACTCCCTGAATTGATGGTTCAAGAGCGGCGCCCCAGGCGTCTGGATCAGCGGTGGCGCGGTGTCCATCGCGGTCATCATGACCATTGGCCTGCTGGCGGTGATTGCCGTGCGCGGTCTGGGTCACTTCTGGCCGGCGGACCTGATCCACGCCAACTACGACGTACCGGGCCAGGCCAATCACCTGGTCATCGGCGAAGTAGTACAGAAAGAAGAAGTGCCGCGTGCCCGTCTGAAGAGCGCCGGCCTGCCAGTGCCTGATCAGGGCCCGGAATTCATGACCCGTGAGCTGATCAAGGTCGGCAACCGTGACTTGAACGGCAATGACTTCACCTGGATCGTCGGCGAGTGGCTGACCAACCAGACCACGCCGCCCGAGTTGATGGCGATCGAGCGTCGCGAGTGGGGCAACTTCTACGGCTACCTGGTCAACGTCAAACAGGACGGCAAGGTGATCGCCGAAGGCGAAGCGGCCTGGCCTGAGCTGCAAGCGCGGATCAACCGTGTGAACGGCCTTGCCGCGCAACTCAAGTCGCTGGAAAAGACCGACATCGGTGCGATCAACGCAGGGCTGGAACGCATCCGTCTGCACGGGCGCAAACTGGAACTCGACGGCAAACTCGACGCCACCGCGCAAGCGGACATGGACGCCGAGCGCGCCGAGCTGAACGCGCGCTATCAGGACATCGAAGCCCGTCTGAGCGATCTGCATGCACAGTTCAACCGCGACGCGTTGACCGCCCGCGATGCCAACGGCAAAGAGATCGAAATCAGCCTGGGCAAAGTGGTGCACGCCTATCAGCCGAATGCCATGGGCACGATGACCAAGATCGGCTTCTACTTCAGCAAGGTCTGGGAGTTCCTGTCCGACGACCCGCGTGAAGCGAACACCGAGGGCGGGATCTTCCCGGCGATCTTCGGCACCGTGATGATGACTCTGATCATGGCCATGATCGTCACCCCGTTCGGCGTGCTGGCGGCGGTGTACCTGCGTGAATACGCCAAGCAGAACGCCCTGACCCGGATCATCCGCATCGCGGTGAACAACCTCGCCGGCGTTCCGGCCATCGTCTACGGCGTGTTCGGTCTGGGCTTCTTCGTTTACGTGCTGGGTGGTTCGGTCGACCGTCTATTCTTCCCGGAAGCATTGCCGGCGCCGACCTTCGGTACGCCGGGTCTGCTCTGGGCCTCGCTGACCCTGGCGCTGCTGGCGGTGCCGGTGGTGATCGTGGCGACCGAGGAAGGTCTGGCGCGTATTCCGCGCACCGTGCGTGAAGGCTCGCTGGCACTGGGCGCGACCAAGGCGGAAACGCTGTGGAAGATCGTCCTGCCAATGGCCAGCCCGGCGATGATGACCGGCATGATCCTCGCCGTGGCCCGTGCCGCCGGTGAAGTGGCGCCGCTGATGCTGGTGGGTGTGGTGAAACTGGCGCCGTCGCTGCCGGTGGATGGCAACTACCCGTACCTGCACCTGGACCAGAAGATCATGCACCTGGGCTTCCACATCTACGACGTCGGCTTCCAGAGCCCGAACGTCGAAGCCGCACGGCCACTGGTGTACGCCACGGCGCTGCTGCTGGTGCTGGTGATCGCCACGTTGAACCTGTCGGCCGTGTGGATTCGTAACCACCTGCGCGAAAAATACAAAGCACTGGATAGCTGATTTCTTATGTAGGAGTGAGCCTGCTCGCGATCGCAACACCGCGGTTTCGTAGATAAACCGCAGCGCCTGAATCGCGAGCAGGCTCACTCCTACAAAAACCGAACCGAATTTGTTAGCACAGGGAGCCTCCCATGCAGCACGAAACACATACCCACGGCATCAACATGTCGGCCCTGGGTCGCGACAAGCAGAGCTTGAGCCTCGAGCAGGAAACCGTAGCCATCGAAGTCCCGGGCCTGAGCCTGTTCTACGGCGAGAAGCAGGCGCTGTTCGACGTCAGCATGAACATCCCGAAACAGCGCGTGACCGCCTTCATCGGCCCGTCCGGCTGCGGCAAGTCCACGCTGCTGCGCACCTTCAACCGCATGAACGACCTGGTTGACGGTTGCCGTGTCGAAGGCGCGATCAACCTGTACGGCAACAACATCTACCGCAAGGGCGAAGACGTCGCCGAACTGCGTCGCCGCGTCGGCATGGTGTTCCAGAAGCCCAACCCGTTCCCCAAGACCATCTACGAAAACGTGGTCTACGGCCTGCGCATCCAGGGCATCAACAAGAAGCGCATCCTCGACGAAGCGGTCGAGTGGGCGTTGAAAGGCGCGGCACTGTGGGACGAAGTCAAAGACCGTCTGCACGACTCGGCACTCGGCCTGTCCGGTGGTCAGCAGCAGCGTCTGGTGATCGCGCGCACCATCGCGGTTGAACCGGAAGTGTTGCTGCTCGACGAACCGTGCTCGGCCCTCGACCCGATCTCGACCCTGAAAGTCGAAGAGCTGATCTACGAGCTGAAGTCCAAGTTCACCATCGTCATCGTCACCCACAACATGCAGCAGGCCGCGCGGGTTTCCGACTACACGGCGTTCATGTACATGGGCAAACTGGTGGAGTTCGGCGACACCGACACCCTGTTCACCAACCCGGCGAAGAAGCAGACCGAAGACTACATCACAGGGCGATACGGCTAGCCGTTCAGCCATGCAGCTGCGAGCCTCAAGCCGCGCGCGGCAAGTCAAAGCAGTACAGCGTATCGACAAATTTCAGCTTGCAGCTCGTAGCTTGCAGCTCAAAGCTTTTGCGGAGCAAACAACATGATTTCTAAGGAAGGCCTCACTCATCACATTTCCGCGCAGTTCAACGCTGAACTGGAAGAAGTGCGCAGCCACCTGCTGGCCATGGGCGGGCTGGTCGAGAAGCAGGTCAACGACGCGGTCACCGCGCTGATCGAGGCCGACTCTGGCCTGGCCCAACAGGTGCGCGAGATCGACGACCAGATCAATCAGATGGAACGCAACATCGACGAAGAATGCCTGCGCATTCTCGCCCGTCGTCAGCCGGCGGCGTCTGACCTGCGTCTGATCATCAGCATCTCCAAGTCGGTGATCGACCTGGAACGCATCGGCGACGAAGCGACCAAGATCGCCCGCCGCGCCATTCAGCTGTGCGAAGAAGGCGAAGCGCCGCGCGGTTACGTCGAAGTGCGTCACATCGGCGACCAGGTGCGCAACATGGTTCGCGATGCGCTGGACGCGTTTGCCCGCTTCGACGCCGATCTGGCCCTGTCGGTGGCGCAATACGACAAGGTCATCGACCGCGAATACAAGACCGCCCTGCGCGAGCTGGCGACCTACATGATGGAAGACCCGCGCTCTATCTCGCGGGTTCTGAGCATTATCTGGGTGCTGCGTTCGCTGGAGCGTATCGGTGACCACGCGCGCAACATCTCGGAACTGGTGATCTACCTGGTGCGCGGCACCGATGTGCGCCATCTGGGCCTCAAACGCATGAAAGAAGAAGTTCAAGGCACAAGCGGCGAAACCGCTAATGTTCCGGGCGATGCTGACGATAAGTAAGATTGCCTGAGAAAAGCGCCCGGCCCTTTGGCCGGGCGTTTTTGTTTAGGGCGAATCGAATTGAAAAGCAGCACCCGCGAACGAAAAGTCCCGGCGTGACTGAAGATTGTTGGCAATGTGCCATCAGCAAAGCGGTATGCTTGCCGGGATTTTTATAGGGGTGTTGGATGAGCAAGATCAGTGTGTTGGTCGTGGACGACGCTTCGTTCATTCGCGACCTGGTGAAAAAGTGCCTGCGTAACTACTTCCCGGGGATCCGCACCGAGGACGCCGTCAACGGCAAAAAGGCTCAGGCCATGCTGGCCAGGGAAGCGTTCGACCTGGTGCTGTGCGACTGGGAAATGCCGGAAATGTCCGGTCTCGAACTGCTGACTTGGTGCCGCGAGCAAGACAATCTCAAGACCATGCCATTCGTCATGGTCACCAGCCGTGGCGACAAGGAAAACGTCGTCCAGGCGATTCAGGCCGGGGTTTCCGGCTACGTCAGCAAGCCGTTCACCAACGAACAACTGCTGACCAAGGTCAAGCAGGCGCTGAACAAGGTCGGCAAGCTCGACACCCTGATGAACAGCGCGCCGACCAAGATGAACTCGGCGTTCGGCAACGACTCCCTGAGCGCGTTGACCGGTGGCAAGCCTGCCGTGGTCGGTGCTGCGCCGGCGGCCGCTGCTGCGGTCAATCCGTTCGCCAAGCCAGCGGTTGTCGCGCCAACGCCAGCCGCTGCGCCGTCGCGGGGTCTGCTCAACAGCCCGCCGGTACAGGCACCGGCTGCCTCGAAAGCGCCAGCCGGTGGTCGTGGCCAAGGCCAGCTGCGCCTGCCAAGCGGCACCCAGCAATGCGTGATCAAGGCCCTGAGCATCAAGGAAGCGCTGCTGGTGGTGAAACGCACCGACACCCTGCCGCAGATTCTCGACAGCGCCGTGCTCGATCTGGAGCAGGGCGACAACGCCGAAATCGCCCGCCTCAACGGCTACCTGCACGCCATCGTCGCTCACGAACAGAAAGCCGACAGCGACTGGCTGCAGCTGACCTTCCGTTTCGTCGACCAGGATGCGCAGAAGCTCGACTACATCTCCCGCCTGATCGCCCGCGGCACGGCGCAGAAGCACTTCGTTCCGGGCGCTTGATCTTCGTCGCCTGACACACCGCCTTCGCGAGCAAGCCCGCTCACACCTTTGAAATGCATTCCAAGGTGGGAGCGGGCTTGCTCGCGAAGGGGTCATCACTGACGACGTCCATTTTCCAGACTGCCCAATTTGAAACATCTGTCGACTAGCCTGGTCTGTCTCAGCTGCTAGGCTCTTTTCCAGGCCTTACTCGACAGAACTTTGCCCATGCTCGCGCGCCTGCTGTTTTTCTGTGGTCTTTTCCTGGCCTCCACCTCGACTGTGGCCATGACCATCTACAAATCCACCGATGCCAACGGCGTGGTCTCGTACAGCGACCGCCCGAGCAAAGGCTCGCAGGTGTTCGTGTTTCAGGACCGCATGGTCGAGCACCTCGAGCGTCAGGTGTATCTCGACATCAAGAAGCAGAAGGGCAGCGACGTGGTGTTCGTGCGCAATGACCTGTATGCGCCGGTCGAGGTGGCGCTGGCGTTTACCGGGATGAGCAATGTGCGTGGCGCCCCGGCGCAAACCATCCGCCGGGTGCTGCCGGCACGCAGCAATACCCGCTTGGCGTTGCTCACAGCGATAACCAGCGGCCAGCCGCTGGTGTATTCCCCGCAATTCCAGTATTCGCTGGGTGACCCTGCAGGCGCCGCGCAGAGCTATCGTTACCCGTTGCCGTGGCGGGGCGGGCCGTTTCGTCTGAGTCAGGGTGCCAACGGCCAGTACAGCCACTACGGACCGAAGAACAAGTATGCGATGGACATCGCCATGCCGGTGGGTACACCGATCATTGCCGCACGGGCCGGAGTGGTGGTGAAAACCGAAAATTCACAGAGCGGACGCGGCAATGATGCCTCCGGCAATTTCGTCCGGGTGCTGCACGATGACGGCACCATGGGTGTGTACCTGCATCTCAAGCAAGGTTCGGTGAGCGTGCGCGAAGGGCAGCGAGTAACGGTCGGCAGCCCGCTGGCGCTATCAGGCAATACCGGCAACAGCAGCGGCCCGCATCTGCACTTTGTGGTGCAGCGCAATACGGGGCAGGGGCTGGTATCGATTCCGTATCAGTTCAACCAGCCGCTGGGGGCGTTGCCCAACTTTGCGTTGGGCAAACAGTAGAAAGCAAAAGATCGCAGCCTTCGGCAGCTCCTACTTTGGAATGTATATCCCTGTAGGAGCTGCCGAAGGCTGCGATCTTTTAGCAGGCAATGCGGTTTCCCGCATTGCACTCAATCCAGCATCAACACCTTCGCCAGCACAATCTTCGGCCCTTTCATCTTCTTGATGATGATCCGCAGGCCTTCGACTTCCAGCACTTCTTCCTCTTCCGGCACCCGTTTCAGGGTTTCGTAGACCAGCCCGGCGAGGGTTTCGGCTTCGATGTGATCCAGGTCGATACCGAGCAGGCGTTCAACCTTGAACAACGGCGTGTCGCCACGCACCAGCAGCTTGCCCGGCTGATACGCGAGGATCCCGCGCTCGGCCTTGCGGTGTTCGTCCTGAATGTCGCCGACCAGCACTTCCAGCACGTCTTCCATGGTCAGGTAGCCGATGATGTTGCCGTCGGCCTCTTCAACCACGGCGAAGTGCGAGCCGCCCTTGCGGAACTGCTCCAGCAGTTGCGACAGCGGCATGTGCCGCGACACGCGCTCCAGTGGACGGGTCAGTTCAGCCAGGTTGAACGACTCGGGAATGTGGTCCAGCGCCGCCAGTTCCAGCAGCAGGTCCTTGATGTGCAGCAGGCCGACGAACTCCTGGCGCTCGCTGTCGTACACCGGGTAACGGCTGAACTTGTGGCGACGGAACATCGCGAGGATTTCTTTCAGCGGCGCGTTGAATTCGAGGGTGATCAGGTCTTCACGGGAGTTGGCCCAGTCGACCACTTCCAGTTCACCCATCTCCACTGCCGAGGCCAGCACGCGCATGCCTTGGTCGCTCGGATCCTGACCACGGCTGGAGTGCAGGATCAGTTTCAGTTCTTCGCGGCTGTAATGGTGTTCGTGGTGCGGGCCGGGTTCGCCTTGGCCGGCGATCCGCAGAATCGCGTTGGCGCTGGCATTGAGCAGGTAGATTGCCGGGTACATCGCCCAGTAGAACAGGTACAGCGGCACCGCCGTCCACAGCGACAGCAGCTCCGGTTTGCGGATCGCCCACGACTTGGGCGCCAGCTCACCGACCACGATGTGCAGGTAGGAAATGATGAAGAACGCGGTGAAGAACGAAATGCCCTTGACCACTTCCGGCGACTGCACGCCGACCGCGCTCAGCAGCGGCTCGAGAAGGTGCGCGAACGCCGGCTCACCGACCCAGCCGAGGCCAAGGGAGGCGAGGGTGATACCGAGCTGACACGCCGAGAGGTACGCATCGAGCTGACTGTGTACGGTGCGCAGGATATGCCCGCGCCAGCCGTTCTTGTCGGCGATGGCCTCGACCCGGGTCGAGCGCAGTTTGACCATGGCGAATTCCGCCGCAACGAAGAAGCCGTTGAGCAAAACCAGGATCAGAGCGAAAAGAATCATGCCGAAGTCGGCGAAAATCGTAGCGAGGGACAAGCCAGGGGAAGGGTCCATGATGGAGTTTTGCAGGTTCCGTGTGATTCGTAAGAGAGAAGAAATCGCGCCTGAAAGGCAGACGCAAGTCAGCCAATGTAGCGGCTGACATGGTGATTGCCTAGTGGCGCGTGCTGGCCGGTATCACTCGGCGGCGCTGATGGCCCGTGCCTGGGCCACCTGAGCCGGGGCGAAATGGCAGGTGAACGTGCTGCCATGACCGGGCACGCTGCTGATCTCCATCCGCGCGCGGTGGCGCAGCAACACGTGTTTGACGATCGCCAGGCCGAGCCCGGTGCCGCCGGTGTTGGAGTTGCGGCTGGAGTCGACGCGGTAGAAGCGTTCGGTCAGGCGCGGCAGGTGTTTGCTGTCGATACCGATCCCGGAATCCTGCACGCTCAGGTGCGCGCCTTGCTCGTCGCCCCACCAGCGAATGCGGATGTTGCCCTCGGCCGGGGTGTACTTCACGGCGTTGAACACCAGGTTGGAGAAGGCGCTGCGCAGTTCCGCCTCGCTGCCCTTGAGCAGGATGCGCGCATCGGCTTCGAGGGTGATTTTCTGGTTCTTCTGCCCGGACAACTGCTGGGCGTCGCTCTTGATCGATTGCAGCAGCGTGTCGATCTGCACCGGTTGGTTGTCCGACGGATAATCGGTGGCTTCCAGTTTCGCCAGCAACAGCAGGTCATTGAGCAGCGTCTGCATGCGCCCGCCCTGTTGTTGCATCTGCTGCAAGGCGCGGCTCCAGCGCGGGTTCACTTCCTCGACATTGTCGAGCAGGGTTTCCAGATAGCCGCAGATTACGGTCAGCGGCGTGCGCAGCTCATGGGAGACGTTGGCGATGAAGTCTTTGCGCATCTGTTCCAACTGATGGATGCGCGTGACGTCGCGCACCAGCATCAAGTGTTCGTTGTTGCCGTAGCGCGTCAGGTACAGCTGAATGCGCACCCGATCATTGGTCGGCGAGGGGATTTCCAGCGGTTCGGCGTAGCTTTCCTGCTCGAAGTATTCCTTGAAGCGCGGATGGCGTACCAGGTTGGTCACCGGTTGGCCGCTGTCCTGCGGGGTCTTGAGGCCGAGCAGGGTTTCGGCCGCGCGGTTCCACCATTCCAGGTTGCCGTCGCTGTCGAGCATGATCACCGCATCTTTCAGCGCGGCGGTGGATTCCTGCACCCGGTCGATCACCGCTTGCAGACGCCCGCGTACCCGTTGGTCGCGGCGTTGCAGGTGGTAGATGCTGTCGAACACCTCGCCCCACAGGCCATAGCCGTCGGGCGGTGCTTCATCGGGTTGGTGCAGGCGCAGCCATTCGTGCAGACGCAGCAATTGCTTGAGCGTCCAGGCCAGGTAAATCCCCAGGCCGGCAGCGAGGCTCCAGCCGTAGTAGCCGGTGATCAGGCCGATCACCAGACACGCTGTGACCAGCAACAGCATGTGGCGAATCAGGGTGCCATGCCAGTTTTGATTCACGGAAAATACGGTCCTTGTCAGCGAGTCTGGCGGTCGGATCAGGCCTTGGTGGAAAACCGGTAGCCGGTGCCGCGCACGGTTTGTACCAGATTTTCGTAGGCGTCGCCGAGGGCCTTGCGCAGGCGTCGGATGTGCACGTCGACGGTGCGCTCTTCAACATAGACGTTGCCGCCCCAGACCTGATCCAGCAACTGCCCGCGCGTGTAGGCGCGTTCCTGGTGGGTCATGAAAAATTGCAGCAGACGGTATTCGGTCGGGCCCATCTCGGCCGGACGGCCGTCGATGGTCACGCGGTGGCTGATCTGGTCGAGCAGCAGGCCGCCGACTTCGATCGGGGGTTCGCCATCGTTCGGGCCGGCGCGGCGCAGCACGGCCTTGAGG
>NZ_JBIUVO010000005.1:49924-128830 GCF_044742995.1 Pseudomonas sp. NPDC087803 | reverse complement strand
CCGCTGAGGCTGTCGATGATGTACAGCCAGCCGTCGCGCAAGCGGCGAATGCCCAGCGGGCGGGCTGTCAGGGCGTACGGCAACTTCAATTCCGTGCTCGGATCGAACGCCCTTTCCACCAGACCGTAGCTCAACGGCAGCAACTGCACGTGGGTTTGCCGTAGCGGGCAGCTGTCGAGGGAGCCGAAGGGTTTCTTGGAGGCTGCGGCGGCGTCGAGGATGGCGGGATGGGTCATGGGCGTTCCCTCTGACTGACCCACCGCTGCGCCATATCAACGGCCAGCGTGACACGCTCGCCCGGTGGTTGCAGGGAGGGCGTGTGGAGCACGTGGTGGATTGGCGGGTGTTGGGCGATGTCGTGGCTGTCAAGCAGCGCAAGCAGGTTGGCGTAGTTGAACAACTCGGATTGACTGCTCAGGCCGAGGGCACTGGCTTGGGTTTCCATAAGATCCAGCAATGGCCAGCGCTGGCCCAGCGTTTCCCCGACATGGTATTCACGGAAGTGCTTCAACAGATGCGCATCCAGCTCCAGCAACCTGCGACGCCGGTCAACCTGATCCAATGCCGCGTTCAGCTCCGGATCAAGGCGATACGGCACGGCAAGCGCCGGACACTCGGCCAGCCGAGGTCGATGACCGTGCCAAACATCATTGACGCAGTCCGCCGTCACTACACAGGTCAAAGGTCCGAACAATCGCTGATCGGCATGGGCAAACAACGCGTGCGCCACCGCCGCATCGGCGATGCGCAAAAATGCCGATTGCCCGGCGGGTAACTCGACGACCAGCAGTTTGCGCAGGTGCTCGGCAACGCTGTGCATAGGCGCGGCGCTGAACAGCAGCACGCCCCACTCCGCCTGCGCATGTTGCAGATGGAACCGGGCCAGCGCATCGTCCGCGTGCGCAATCGCGACCAACAGAGGCGATATGTCGCGCAACGCTGAAAAGGGTGGCTGGTCGTAGAGGGCAACGGTGCCGGGCGCCGAACTGTGCTGTTTCAGCCGCGCCGGCAAGTCGGGGATCGTCGCACCGTCCAGCAACAGAAAGGCCTGTTGCTCGGTCCACGGCAGACCTTCGGGAAAAGCGCTCGACAAGCTCATGCGTGGGCGGCCTCGCAGGCCAGGCAACGCGAGCCGCGTGCGGAAACGAATGCATGGCGCTGCTGCACCGGATCGAACGCCACCTTCAACAATGGCAACGCCCCTGGCACCAAAGGCTCTGCCGCCATCCCCAGCGCAGGCGCACCGCCCTGAACAATCGGCACGCTGCTGCAAATGCCTTCCGGCCCCAGCGTCAACCAATGCCCGCCGGCCGTGATCGTCACATGCGTACCACCATCGATCACCACTTGCTGGCCCGCGCCGAGGTGGATTTGCTGCGCTGCGCTAAGCCTTTGGCTGGCTACCCGAACGTGCCGGTCGCCCTGAACCCACAGGTGATCGTCCTGCTTGAGCTCGGTCAGACGGTTGCCATGGGTCAGATGATGTTCATCACTGCGCAGGTCGTGGCTGGCCAGACCACCGATCACTACCGTGCGCTGATTGTCGACCTGCACCCGCTGGTCATTGCGTACCAACTGGACAAAGTCACGCTGGGCGCGGATGGCGATTTCTTCGGCGCCTTTCCTGTCCTCGATACGCAGCTCGTTGTAGCCGCCTCCACCGGAGGTGCTCTGGCTGCGAAGCACCGTGCGCGTTTGCTCTGCGGGCAAATTCAGCGGCACGGGCGTCGCGGCGTTGGCCAGACAACCGAGGACAAACGGCTTGTCGGGATCGCCGTCAGTGAAACCGACCAACACTTCCATGCCGACACGCGGGATCTGCACGCTGCCATATTGATCATGAGCCCAGCCACTGGTTACCCGCAGCCAGCAGCTGGATTGTTCATTGCGCAGCCCTTCCCTGTCCCACAGCAACTGGACCTTTACCCGGCCATAGGCGTCGCAGTAAATCTCCTCGCCGGGAGGCCCGGTGACCACGGCATGCTGGTTGCCGGTCATTCGGGGTTTGGGATGTGCAAGCGCAGGGCGGAAGATGACGTCCCAAGGTGTCGCGACGAAGTCATTACGATAACCTTGGCTGAAACCGTCACCGGAATCAGTGCCGGTGGCCAAATCTTCCAGCACTTGCGGCTGCTTGCCAGTGTGCTCGACGCTCGTCAGCAGCCACAAACCATTGAGGTCGGCGCGCGGATGTCCGCCCATGTCTACGAAGCTGCCACTGCGCATCAGGCTTTGGTCGCTGCGACCTTTCCCCTGACGGTAATCGGCGCGATGCCGCTCGAGGCTTCTCTGGCTCAGGTGCCTGCCACGATCACGGTGGGTGAACTGCCCGGGAAAGCCGTAATCCTCGAGTACAGGAAGCCGCGCTTCCCTGGCAGCGGCATCGAGTTGCACCGTGGGGTTTTCAAAATGGTAATCACGGCGGCTGACCTGGGTGGGACGGGTCTCCAGGCGCACGGTGAAACGCTCGATCACCGACGCCTCGGCAACCATGCCACTGCCCTGCGCATAAGCGGTCGGCGCGTCGGGTCTGGGGAACACGGTCTGGTCATCGCCGAACACCAACAGGTGTCGATCGGGGCTGTGCTGAAAATGAAAATGCAGTCCCTCCTCCTCGCACAACCGCTGGATGAAATGCAGATCGCTCTCGTTGTATTGCACGCAATACAGGCGCGCCGGGTACTCGGCATTGAGCACAAAGCGCCAGGCATCGGCCTGCATGCCGTGATCACTCAACACTCGCGCGATGATTTGCGGCACGCTCTGATGCTGAAAGATGCGCTGATTGTGACGATGAGCGAGATAGGCCAGATGCGGCACCAAAAGGATCTGGTAGCGCGTCAGACGTGCGCCGGAGTCGCCCTGGGCAATTCGATAAACCTGTCCATGAAGGCCCGAACCGTCTGCGCAGAAAGACACAAAGGCTGGGCGATGCAGAAGAGACTCGAGATCCAGGTCACGGCGTTCACTGACCAGTTCGAGTTCGACCTCATAGGTTTGGTTGAGCGCCTCCCTGGCTCGGAATTCGAGTACCTGAAGATCGCTGGAGACACCTTCGATATCAAGTCTGAAAACAATAGGTTTGCCGACGGTCAGCATGCACATTTCCCTGTGTCTTTTTAAGCACGGGACTTTGCGTGGATCTCCAGATAGCCGCAGTCGGGAAAGTCGCTTATTTGTGTAGGACGCATCCGGGATCTTTTGCACTGCAAAAAAAAACCGCCCTTTCGGGCGGCTAAAGTACTTCGACCATGATCAGAAGCTTTGACTGAAGCTGATGTTGAATGCACTGTCGTTGTTGTCGCTCGAGACCTGGCCCGAGTAGCCGATGCCCAGCTTGCCGGTCGGGGTGACCTGGAAGTCGATGCCGGCTTCGAGCAATGCGCTGTCCTTGGCAATCGGCACACCCTGGGTACTGAACGAGGCGCCACCGTCGATGAAGGTCAGGTCGGCGTCAGGTTTGGTGTCGCCGTAGGCATGCCGCCAGCCGATGGCCGCGCGTGGCGTCAGTTGGCTACCGTTGGCCAGGGTCACCAACTTGCCGATGCGCACACCGAGGGTCGAGTAAGTGATGTCCTGATCGGCGTCGGCCTTCAGGCGCCCCACGCCACCTTTCTCCTTGCCGGTGTCGCTGTCGTAGTTGACGTAGGCCAGCCCGGCGAACGGTTCGATGGCAACACCTGCTGCGTTGATCGCGTAACCCACTTCACCGAACACCTGCGCACTGCGTGCGTCGTAATCGGCCTTCAGACGATCGTTGTAGCTGCCGACGCTGACATCGCGTTTGGTCTCGATGCTGTGCCAGCTGTAAGCCGCGCCGAGGCGCACCGCCAGTGCATCGAATTGCGAGTTCAGGTAACCGGCCAGGTGGTAGCTGTCGACCTTGGCGTCCGAGTTGCGATCATGCGCGTTGAGGTTGCTGCGGGTGTAGCCGGCCGCCATCCCGGCACGCCAGGTGTCATCCAGCGCCTTGTCGGTGCCGAGCATGAAACCGCCGAGGTTGCGATCAACCTTCGCCGTGTTGCTGTCGCCGCCCATGTCGCCCCAGGCACCAATGGCCCGGATCCAGCCGACCATTTCCCCATGGCAACCGTTGCTACTCAGTTGCGTGTCGCTCGGGGCCAGGGTTCTGCGTGGATCATCCGCCGCGCTGCACGATGGCTGACGCATACGGTCATTCACCGCCTCACGGATGAAGCGCGAGTCCTCCAGCATGGCGCTGGCGGTGCTGGCGTGGATTTCCCCGGAGAGGCTGTCGAACGCATTGCGCGCACCGGCCACGCTGAGGTTGACGATCTGGTTCTGCAACGCTGCGCCGGCCGCACCGTTCCTGGACAGCGCCGTGGCGGCGCCGCGCTGGTTGCCCGTGACAGCGACATCGGCAAACGAGTTGCCGTTGCGGCTCACGGCCAGAGTCACCGAATCGGCACCGTAGACCAGCGAGCTGTCGAGGAACGCGTACTGCGGCAGATCGGCACTGCTGAAGGTGCCGTTGACACCACCGCCTGCGGTGATCAGCGAGTAACTGGTGTTGCCGGTAAACGGCGCCAGGCTGTTGACCACCAGACCACCACCCAGCGCTGCCGTGCCACCTACCGCCAGCGGTGTGGCGGTTGGCGAACTGACCGTCAGCGCCAGCACACCATCACTGCTGTTGGTCAGGTTGCCGGCCACGCTCAAGGTACCGTCAGCACCACCGGAAGCCACCACACCGTGGTTGACCACCGAACCGACGCTGCCATTACCGCTCAGGCCGGCGCCGTTGGCGACGGTGACTTGCGCACCCAGCGAAGCCCGGGCCGCACGGCTGCCGACTTGCAGCACGCCTTGATCGACCGAGACGGTGCCGCTGAACGGCTGATTGCCCGTCAGCAACAGCGTGCCGGCGCCGCGTTTGGCCATCGCCCCGAGTCCGCTGAGGACACCGTTGAACTGGCCATTGGCGTTCTGCTGGAACACCAGCGTGGCGTTGTCGTTGATGTTGCCTTGCAGGCTGGTGGTGTTACCGATCAACGTACCGCCACTGACGGTGGTACCACCGCTGTAGGTGTTGGCACCGGTCAGCACCAACGTGCCGGAATCAAGTTTTTCGATCCCGCCAGTGCCGATCAGCGGCACATCGATTTCGGCGCTCGCACCGGCATTCACCCGCACCGGTGCAAGCGTACCGTCCGCACCGTTGACCGGCGTCAGCGTACCGCCAGCGCCCGGCACCAGACTGTAACCACCGGTAAGAAATTGCAGGCCGGTGAAGTTCTGATTGCCTTGCACCGTGACGGTACCGGCCTGACCGCCGAACACCGCGAACTGACCATTGGAAGCGAGTGCCTGAGTGCCGCTCGGATCGGTCCAGTTGGTGCCCGGGCCCCACACGCCACTGCCGCCACCGATACTGCCGTCAGGATTAGTGGTGCCGCCGTTCCAGAACTGCACTTCACCCGGTGTGCCCTGCACCAGCAGGTTGATCTGATTGGCGATCGCGGTTTGCAGGGTCAGGTTGGCCGCCGACACCGGCAGGCTGCCATAGACCAGACCGTTGTCGGTCAGGCTGCCGCCGTAGCGGAACAGCTGATAGACCCCGGTGCCGAAGCCGCCGGCGTTGCTGACATTCAGCGTACCGTCGAGGGTCAGGTTGCCGGCGACGTTGACCACCGTGGTGGAACTGGCGGCCGATCCGAGGCTGAAGTCCAGGTTGGTGCCCGAGGACAGTGCCAGCGAACCCACTGACAACGGCGTGGCCGTGCCGCCACCGGTCAGCGTCGCACCGCTGGCCAGTTGCACGTTGCCTGCCAGTTGCCCGCTGCCGCCGATTTTCGCGCCACTGGCGACGTTGACGTTGGCGCTGTTGAGTACGCCGTTGACGAGCAGACTGCCGGCCTGCACCGCGGTGTTGCCGGTGAAGGTGTTGTTGCCGGTCAGGAGCAATTGGCCGGTGCCGGTTTTGTTCAGCGTACCGGCGCCGGTGAGGTTACCGGTATAGCTGCCGTCGGCGTTCTGCGCGAAGGTCAGCGCCGCGTTGTTGACGATCGCGCCTTGCAGGCTGCTGGTGTCGCCAGTGGTCGTGCCACCGTTGAGCGTGGTCCCGCCGCTGTAGGTATTGGCGCCACTCAGTACGAGATCGCCGCTGCCGTTTTTCACCAGACTGCCAGTACCTGTGACGGCGCCGAGCAGCGTGGTGTTCTGCGTACCGGCCAGGGTCAGTTGCGAGCCCAGATTGATCGCGTTGGCCAGTTGCAGCGCCGAAGTGCTGTCGAGGCTGGCGTTGCCGGTCACGCTCAATGCACCGCTGCTGATCGCGCTGTTGTTGCCCAGCACCAGGGTGCCGCCGGCGAGCTGCGTGCCGCCGCTGTAGGTGTTGCTGCCGTTGAGGGTCAGGCTCGACGCGCCGCTCTTGAGCAGACTGCCGCTGCCGCTGACCACACCGCCGAGGGTCAAGGCGTTGGAGCCGGCGACGGTCAGGCCACCGTTGAGCACCACGTTGTTGGCCAGGCTGACCGCGGCGTTGCTGTCCAGCGCAGTGCCGTCCGCAGCGGTCAACACGCCGGTGCCGAGCGCGGCGTTGTTGCCGACGATGATCTTGCCGCCGTTGAGCGCGGTGCCGCCGGTGTAGCCGTTGGCCGCATTGAGCACCAGCGTACCGGTGTCGTATTTGCCGAGGGTGGCGCTGCCGTTCAGCGCAACGCCGACGGTCGCGGTGGCGTTCGGGTCGACCCGCACCGAGGCGTTGCCCAGCGAACCATTGACCAGATTCAGCGAACCCGCGGTGCCGTTCTGCAGGCTGTAGCCATCGGTGACGAACTGCATGCCGGTGATGGTTTGCGCACCGTTCACGGTGACTGTGCCCGCCGCGCCCTGGAACACCGCGAAGTTGTTGGTCCAGGCCTGATTGGTGATGCCGTTGACGTCGGTCCAGTTGGTGGTGCCGGTACCCCAGGTGCCGCTGCCGCCATCGACCGAGCCGTTGGCGATCAGTTGGTTGCCGTCCCAGAACTGCACAGTGACGCCCGGTGCAGTGACCAGCAGGTTGATCTGGTTGGCCAGCGCGGTCTGCAGGGTCAGATCGCCCGGGGTGACGCTGCCCGGCACGGTGCCGATCAGCATGCCGTTGTCGGTCAGGCCGCCGGTGTAGTTGATCAGGCGATACACGCCGCTACCGAAGCCGCCGATATCGCTGACATTCAAGGTGCCGTCGAGGGTCAGGTTGCCGCCGACATTCACCAGTGCGTTGCCGCCACCGGAGACCGGCGTGCCCAGGCCGACATCGAAGTTGGAATTGCCGTTGAACACCAGCGAATCTACCGCCAGCGTGCTGCCGGTAACACCCGCCAGATGCCCGCCATCGGCCACCGTCACCGCACCGGTCAAAGTGCCGCTGCCGCCGAGGGTGCCGCCGCTGTTGACCAGCACGTTGCCGCTGGCAAGCGAGCCGTTGACTTGCAGGGTGCCGGCGTTGACGTTGGTATCGCCGGTCAGGTCGCTGATGCCGCTGAGGGTCAGGGTGCCGCTACCGAGTTTGGTCAGCCCGCCGTCGCCGCTGAGAATGCCGGCGAAGGTGCTGCTGACGTTGTTGCCACCGAGGCTCAGGGTGTTGCCGGTGCCGATCAGTGCGGTCCCGCTGCCGGTCAGGCTGGCAAGGCTGCCCGAAGCGCCGAGGTTCAGCGCCGCGCCGCCTGCGAGATTGACCGTGGCGTTGTTGCCCAATGCCGAATTGCTCAGGGTGGTCAGGCTGCCCGACAGCACATCGAAGGTGCCGCTGAAAGTGTTATTGCCGCTCAATGTGAGGTCGGCCAGACCGTTCTTGGTCAGGGTGCCGGCCCCGGCGATCACACCGCCGAGGGTCAGGTTGTTGTTACCGCTCAGCCCGAGGTTGGCATTGAGGTTGATGTTGTTGGCCAGCACCAGCGGCGCGCTGCTGTCGAGACTCGAAGCACCGGCAACGGTCAGAGCACCGCTGCCCAGTGCCGAGCCAGTGCCAAGGGTCAGCGTACCGGCATTCAGCGTGGTGCCACCGGTGTAAGTGTTGATGCCGTTGAGCGTCAGGTTCGAGGCGCCGTTCTTGATCAGCCCGCCGGTGCCGCTGACCACGCCGCTGAGCGCTACGTCGCTGCTGCCGGTATTGGTCAGATTGGCGTTGAGCACCACGTTGTTGCCCAGCGACACCGAGGTGTTGCTGTCCAGCGCCGAGGCACCGGCCACGGTCAGGTTGCCCAGACCGAGTGCGCCGTTGCTGCCGGCAGTCAGGGTGCCGGCGTTGAGGGTGACGCCGCCGAGGAAGTTGTTGGCCCCGCTCAGGATCAGGTTGGCCGCGCCATTCTTGGTCAGGCTGCCGGCGCCATTGATCGCGCCGCTCAGTGTCAGATCGTTGCTGCCGACGATACCCAGGCTGCCCGCCAGGTTGATCGCGTTACCCGCCGTGAAGGCGCCGCTGGCATCCAGTGTGGTGCCATTCGCCGCGTTCAGGGTGGCCGAGCCCAGCGCGCTGTTCGACGCCAGAATCAGACCGCCCGCGTTCAGTGCCACCGGCCCGAGGAAGGCGTTGTTGCCGCCGAGGGTCAGGTTGGCCGCGCCATTCTTGATCAGGCCACCCGTGCCACCGATCACGCCGTTGAGAGTCAGCGCATTGCTGCCGACCACGGTCAGATTGCCGTTAAGCGTTGCCGCGTTAGCCAGCGTTACCGCTGTGTTGCTATCGAGTTGTGTGCCAGCGTTGGCGGTCAGCGTGCCGCTGCCCAGCGCGGTGTTGCTGCCGACGATGATCTTGCCGCCGTCCAGTTGCGTACCGCCGCTGTAGGTGTTGGCGCCGTTGAGCACCAGGGTACCGGCGTCGAGCTTATTGAGGATGCCACTGCCGTTGATGCTGGCGCCGATGGTCGCGGTCACACCCGGATCGACCCGCAGCGCCGTGGTCCCACCACTGCCATTGACGGCGGTCAGTTGCCCCGCCGCACCGTTCACCAGGTTGTAGCCGTCGGTGAGGAACTGCATGCCGGTGAACAGCTGCGTGCCATTCACGGTCACGGTGCCGGCGGTGCCCTGGAACACCGCGAAGTCGCCGGCCCAAGGTTGGTTGACCAGGCCGTTGGCATCGGTCCAGTTGGTGCCGACCGCGTTCCACGTGCCGGTGCCGCCGTCGACCACTCCGTTGGCAATGGTCTGGCTGCCATCCCAGTAACGGATGTTGCTGTTCGGGGCCGACACTTGAATGTTGATCTGATTGGCCACACCGGTCTGCACCAGCAGATCGCCGAGGGCGTAACCGACCGGTACGCTGGCGACATCGAGACCCAGGTTGGTCAAGGCGCCGGTGTAGTTGAACAGGCGATACACGCCGACGCCGAAACCACCGGCATCGGTGACATTGAGATTGCCGTTGAGGGTCAGGTTGCCGCCGATGTTCATCAGCGAGGTGGTCGACGGTGTCGCCAGCGCCACATCAACATTGCTGCCGGCACCGAGGGTCAGATTACTCGCCGACAGGGTGTTGCCCGACGACAGCGCCAGATGGCCGCCATTGTTGATGTTCACCGTGCCAAGCGCCGAGCCGGTACCGGTCAGGGTGCCACCGGTGTTGACGTTGACCTGCGCACTGCCCAGCGAACCCGTGAGATTGACGATACCGCCATTGACCGCGGTGTTGCCGGTAATGCCGTTGATCCCGGTGAGGTTCAGGGTGCCGGTGCCGACTTTGGTCAGGCCGCCGCTGCCACTGAGATCACCATCAAAGGTGCTGGTGACGTTGCCGCCACCGACGGTCAACGTGTTGCTGCCGGTCAGTTGCACACTGCCGCTGCCGGTCAGCGCGCCGAGGCTGGCATCGCTACCGAGATTAAGGCCGGCACCGGCACTGATGTTGACGCCGGAGGTGTTGCCCAGCGCATTGGCGTTGAGGGTAGTGACGCTGCCGGAGACGATGTTCACTGCGCCGGTAAAGGTGTTGTTGCCGGCCAGAGTCAGGTCTGACAGGCCGTTTTTGGTCAGGCTGCCGGCGCCGTCGATGATGCCGTTGAGGGCCAGGTCGTTATTGCCGGCCACCGTTAGTCCGGCGTTAAGCGTGATCGCATTACCAATGCCGAACGAGGCGCTGTTATCGAGAGTCGCCGCGCCGCCGACGATCAAGCCGCCACTGCCCAGACCGTTGGCATTGCCCAGGGTCAGGGTGCCGGCGTTGAGCGTGGTGCCGCCGCTGAAGGTGTTGTTGCCGTTGAGCGTCAGATTCGCTGCGCCGTTCTTGATCAATTGGCCGCTACCGCTGACCACGCCACCGAGGCCGAGGTTCTGCGTACCGCCAACTGTCAGCCCGGCGTTGAGCGCCACGGCATTGCTCAGGTTGACCAGCGGCGAGTTGCTGTCCAGCGTCGCTGCACCGCCGACGGTCAGCGCGCCGCTGCCGAGTGCCGAACTGTTGCCGACGGTCACAGTACCGGCATTCAGCGTGGTGCCGCCGGCATAGTTGTTGGCCGCATTCAGAATCAGATTGGCCGTGCCGTTTTTCACCAGGCCGCCGGCGCCGCTGACCAGACCGGTCAGGGTCAGATCTGCCGTGCCGCCGATGTTCAACGCACCGGCCAGCGCCACCGCGTTGTTCAGGCTGACGGCGGTGTTGGCGTCCAGCGTGGTGTTGGCCGCCGCGTTCAGCGTCCCCGAGCCCAGCGCAGTGTTACTGCCGACAATCAGCTTGCCGGCGTTCAGTGCGGTGTTGCCGAAATAGGTGTTGGCGCCGTTGAGGGTCAGGTCGGCGGCGCCGTTCTTGACCAGGCCTCCGATGCCGGCGACCACCCCACCTAGGGTCAGCGCATTGGTGCCGCCGACGGTCAGGGTGCCGCCGAGGTTGACATTGTTGGCCAGGGTCGCCGCCGTGCCGGCATCCAGCGTGGTGCCGTTCGACGCGTTCAGCGCGCCAGTGCCGAGTGCGGTATTGGAGCCGACGATCAACGAACCTGCCGTCAACGCGGTGGTGCCAGTGTAGGTGTTGTTGCCGTTTAGGGTCAGGCTCGACGCACCGGTCTTGATCAATCCGTTGACGCCGCTGATCACTCCGCCGAGGGTCAGCGCGTTGGCGCCGCCGGCGGTGAGGTTGGCGTTGAGAATCACGTTGTTGTTCAAGGTAACGGCAGAGCTGCTGTTAAGGGTTCCTGCACCTTCCACCGACAAGGCACCGCTACCCAGTGCCGCGCCGTTGCCAACGGTCAGGCTGCCGGCATTCAGGGTGGTGCCGCCGCTGTAGGTATTGCTGCCGTTGAGGGCCAGATTGGCGGTGCCGTTTTTCACCAGTTGGCTGGTACCGCTGATCACGCCACCGAGGGTCAGCGCGTTGCTGCCGCCAATCGCCAGGCTGTTGTTGAGAATGACGTTGTTGTTCAGCGTTACCGCAGCATTGCTGTCGAGCGTCGCCACGCCGCCGACGGTGATGTCGCCGCTGCCGAGCGCCGCATTGGCGCCCGCCGTGAGGGTGCCGGCGTTCAACGCGATGGGACCGAGGAAGGTATTGGCGCCATTGAGAATCAGGTTGGCTGCGCCGTTTTTGGTCAGCCCGCCACTGCCGCTGACGATGCCGCCCAGGGTCAGGTTGGCGCTGCCGCCGATGTTCAGGTTGCCGCCGAGGCTGACCGCGTTGGTCAGCGCTACAGTCGTGCTGCTGTCGAGGGTGGTACCTGCCGCCGTGGTCAATGCGCCCGTGCCCAGCGCGGTGTTGCTGCCGACAATCAGCGTACCGGCGTTGAGCGCGGTGCCGCCGGAGAAAGTGTTGTTGCCGCTGAGGCTGAGGTTCGCGGTGCCATTCTTGATCAGGTTGCCGGTGCCGCTGACGACGCCGCTCAGGCCCAGTGCCTGGGTGCCGCCGATGGTCACTCCGCCCGCCAGCGCGACGGCGTTGGCCAGGGTCACCGCGGTGGTCGCATCCAGCGTGGTGCCGGCCGCCGCGCTCAGCGCACCGGTCCCCAGCGCGGTGTTGCTGCCAACGAACAGGCTACCGGCGTTAAGCGCCGTACTGCCGCTGTTGGTGTTGTTGCCGGTCAGGGTCAGGCTCGCGGTGCCAGATTTGGTTATGCCGCCAGTGCCGGACAACACGCCGCCCAGGGTCAGGGCGTTGCTGCCGAGCACGTTGAGCGCGCCGGTCATGCCGATGTTGTTGGCCAGCGTGACGTTGGTGGTACTGTCGAGACTGGTGCCGGCGGCGGTGTTCAGCGCGCCGCTGCCGAGTGAGTTGTTGTTGGTCACCAGCAAGCTGCCGGCGCTGAGGGTGGTGGTGCCGGTGTAACCGCTGTTGGCCGCGCTGAGGGTCAGGCTGCCGCTACCGGTCTTGGTCAAGCCGCTGCTGCCGGTGATCAGGCCGCCGAGCGTCAGTGCGCCGGTGCCGCCAGCGGTCAATGTGCCGCCAAGGCTGATCGCGTTGTTCAGGTTGATCGTGCCGGGCGCGCTCAAGGTGGTCGCGCCGGTGACGTTGAGGGTGCCGGTACTGAAAGCCTGATTGTTGCTCACCTGCACGGTGCCGCCGTTGAGCGTGGTATTGCCCAGGTAGGTGTTGGCAGCGCTGAGGTTCAATTGCCCGGCACCGACTTTGGTCAGGCCACCGCTGCCGGAGATCACCCCGCTCAACGTGGTCGCGTTGGTGCCTTGCACGGTCACGCCACCGGCGCCCAGCGCAATCAGGTTGCTGATGTTCAGACCGGCATTGCTGGCCTGCAGGATCCCGCCGTTGGAGGTGAGGACACCGCTGCCGAACGTGGCGTTGTTGTTGAACTGGGCGACACCGCCATTGAGCGTGGTCGCGCCGCTGACCAGTGGCCCCTGCAAGGTCCAGGTGCCGCTGTTGATGGTCAGGTTGTTGAAGTTGACGTAAGTGGCGCTCGACGCCGTGCCGACCCCGGTGGTGCCGCCGCCGACGCCGGCCGGGTTTTGCAGGATCAGGCTGTTGGTACCGCCCGCGCCGCCGTCGACCGTACCGGTCGGCGCAAACGTCAGGTTGATGCCGATCAGTCCGCCGAGGCCGACGCTGACCTGCACGCCGTCACCGACCTGAACCGAAGAACCGGTCACAGCGGTGAAGGTGTTGGTGCTGGCCGCGCCCATCGACACGCCACCGGTGATCGCGCCGGCGTTGGTGAACGTGTTACCCGCCGCCGAGGTTTCGAAGGCGACGCGGCCAGTAATGGTGCCGGTGCTGCTGTTGGTCATGTTGACCTGCGAGCCGCCGTAGACGCCGACCACCGGAGTATCCGCCAGGGTGATGCCGCCGACCGACAGTCCGGTCGAGGTGATGGTGCCGTTGTTGGTGATACTGGTGGTGCCGGCTGCAGCGTTGTTCACCGCGATGCCCAGGCCGTCGATGCTGGTCAGGTTGAGCCCGAGCAGCATGCCAGTGCCGCGAATGATCCCGCTGGCGTTGTTGAGCACACTGACCGTACTGGTCGCACCGGTGCCAATGAACGCACCGCCGCTCAAGACCGACACAAGCCCGATAAAGGCAGGGTCAATGGTGCCGGAGTTGTTCAGCGTGATGTTGACCCCGGTCAGGTCCATCACGTGGCCGCCGAGGGTCGCATTCATTGCCGCCCCCGAGTTGACATTGACCGTCAGACCGTTGGTGGCACTGGCGAAATTGTTGAGAAACAGCGGCAGTGTCGGCACCCCGGTACAGGTCACCGTGGAACCGGCCGTGGAGCATGTAGCCAGTGCAGGTGCGCTGACGCCGCCGAACAGCAGTCCGGCAACGCTCAAGTGCACAGCAAGGGAAAGAGGGGAAAAACGCGAAACGAGGGCGACACCAAACCTTGCTTCCACGGGCTACTCCTTGTCGTGGCCAAATTCTTCCTTGAAGGCGTGTAGCAGTGCTTATTCCACACGCGAATCAAGACTGCGACGGTCATCACAAAACCGCGTCATGGCTGACAAGCTAGTAGACGCCCCGCGATGGGGCACTGATTAAATGGTGTTAATACTTTAATACTAGGTCCGTCTAAACCGCGGGTTTCGGCCCGTAAACACTGGACTCTGTCCAGTCCACGTCCCCCTGTAGGAGCTGCGGCACGCTGCGATCTTTTGATCTTGATCCTTAAAAACAAAATCAAAAGATCGCAGCGTGCCGCAGCTCCTACAGGGTCATCTGGAGAGACTTGGTACGCCTTGTGCAATCGTTTGCGACCCGCCTATAACGGCATTTTCGTGACAAAACCGTACAGACCCGCAGAACCCGGGCCTCGATCCGCAAAAAAAGGACTTTGAATGCACGCTGCTTCCCTTCCCCGCGCCCCGTTTGCGCGCACGTTTGCTGTTTCCCTGCTACTGACCGGCGTTACCGGAGTTCTCAGCCACACCGCACTGGCGCAACCGGTGCTGCCCGAAGAATCTGCTCAGGGCGAAGCCCTCAGCCCGGAAGCCGCCCCGCCGAAACAAGGCGCTTATCTGTCGGACTGGTACAACCAGGACCTGACGCTGATCGGCAGCAAGGACATCAGCTTCGGGCCGCAACCGGCCGACGATATCTACCTGGAATACGAGTACTTCGGGCGCAAGGGGCCGTTCGAGCTGTACGGCTACGTCGACATTCCGAAGATCTTCAACATCGGCAACAGCCACGACAAAGGCGTGTGGGACCACGGCTCGCCAGTGTTCATGGAGCATGAGCCGCGCATCTCCATCGACTACCTCGCCGGCCGCAGCCTGGCCATCGGCCCGTTCAAGGAATGGTACGTGGCGTTCGACTGGATCTACGATCACGGCAGCCGCAAGGAGAACCGCGCCAACACCCTGTACAGCGGCTTCGGCACCGACATCGACACCCATTCGCGGGTCAATCTGTCGGCCAACCTGTACGGTCGCTACCAGTGGGAAAACTACGGTGCGAGCAATGAATATTCGTGGGACGGCTACCGCGCGCAGCTCAAGTACATCGTGCCCATCGACAAATTCAGCAACGGCGCGTCGCTGACCTACATCGGCTTCACCAACTTCGATTTCGGCTCGGACATCCACAAGGACAACCCGGCGCGCACCGCCAACGCCACGGTGGCGACCAACGTGTTGCTGTACTCGTTCACCCACTTGCGTTTCACCCTGGTCGGTCGTTATTTCCACAACGGCGGCAACTGGGAGGACGGCAGCGAGCTGAACTTCGGCGACGGCAATTTCCGCGCGCGCTCCAACGGTTGGGGTTACTACGCCGGCATCGGCTACCAGTTCTGAATCAAGGAGATTTTCATGCAAGCAATGACGCGTCTGACCCTGGCCGCCGCGGCCCTGCTCTCTTCCACTACTTGGGCGGCTGAAGCGCCGATCCAGCCGAAAGTGGTGCTGATCACCATGTTCGCCCCCGAGGCGCAGAACTGGATCGAGCGCCTCGACCTGAAACAGGAAATCCGCGTGCCGGGGCTGTCCGCCGAGTACCCGACTATCCGCTGCAACAGCCAACAGGTGTGCCTGCTGACCACCGGCATGGGCCAGACCAACGCCGCTGCTTCGACCCTGGCCCTGGCGCTGTCGTCGAAATTCGACCTGCGCAAAAGCTGGTTCCTGATCGCCGGGATCGCCGGCATCAACCCCAAACACGGAACCATCGGTACCGCCGCGTGGGCGCATTACCTGGTGGAATTCGGTACGCAATGGGAGCTGGATGCGCGCGACGCGCCGGCGAACTGGCCAACCGGCTACCTCGGCATCAACACCAAGGGCCCGAACGAAAAACCGCCGCTGGACTACAAGACCGAAGTCTTCGAACTCAACCCGACCCTGCAGGCCAAAGCCTTCGCCCTGAGCCACAAGGTCGAGCTGAGCGAAAGCAAGGAATCGGCGGCCTGGCGCCTGAAATACCCGTCCGCCCCGGCCAACCAGCCACCGGTGGTCACGCGCTGCGACACGCTGGCGGGCAACACCTGGTTCTCCGGTACACGCCTGAGCGAACGCGCCGAGGTCTGGACCAAACTGCTGACCGACAACCAGGGTGAATACTGCACGACGCAACAGGAAGACAACTCGACCTACGAGGCCTTGTTACGCGCCAGTCGTGAAGGTTTGGTGGATGTGCAGCGTCTGGCCGTGGTGCGTGCCGGTTCCGACTTCGATCGCCCGGCGCCGGGCGGCAGTGAGGTGGACAATCTGCTGAAATACGCCGATCAGGGCGGCTTCGTGCCCGCGCTGGAAAACCTCTATCGCGCGGGCAATCCGCTGGTGCAGGACATCCTGAAAAACTGGTCGGCGTGGGAAAACGGCGTCCCGCAATCCTGAAACCAACAAAGAACCCTGTGGGAGCTGGCTTGCCAGCGATGGCATTAGTTCAGTCAACATCTCCATCGACTGTTCTACCGCTATCGCTGGCAAGCCAGCTCCCACAGGTTATGCGGTGTCTGTAAGATCAGGGAATAAGGATAATCTTGTCGCCACTGCCCTGATTCACCTCTGCATAGCGCTGCAACCCTTGCGCCAACGGCACCTCCACCAGCCCTTGCGGCAATGGCAACAGATCCTCATCGAAGAACCGTCCGAACTGCTCGAGCATCGCCGCGCAGGCTTGCACGCCGTACAGCAGCGAGTTGATCCCGACCACCGAGCCGCCCTTGCGGTACAACGCCAACGCCGGCAACTCCACATGGCCGTCGACCGGCGCGGCGATGATCGCGATCCGCCCGAACGCCGCCAGTGCCGCCACCGAGGCCGGCAGCCAGAAACCGGTGGTATCGAAGATCACGTCAGCGCCGCCGCTGTACACCGCGTTGACCTGTGCGCCGAGGTCTTCGGGTTTATCCAGCTGAATCGTCTGGAAGCCCTGCGCCTGCAACTCCTTGACCTGCTCCGGCCGCCGAGCAGCCGCGAGGATCTGCGCGCCGCGCACCTTGGCCAGCGCCAACGCTGCCGTGGCCACCGCGCCGCCGCCGATCACCAGCAAACGGGTTTCACCCGTCACCAGACTGCGCTCCAGCGCATCCCACGCGGTGGTGTAAGGCACACCGAGGCTGGCCGCCTGGGCGAAGCTCAAGTGCGACGGTTTGCGCGCGACGCCGTTGGCCGGCAGTTTGACGAATTGTGCATGCGAGCCATCGGCGAAAAAGCCCAGCTCACGCCCGGTGCCCCAGACCTCCTGACCAATCAACGCCTGCGGCCCTTCGACCACGACGCCGGCGAAATCACGCCCGGGAATTCGCGGCAAGGTGGTGTACGGAAAACGCCCGAGCACGTTCTTCACATCGCTGGGGTTCAGACCGGCGGCCTTGATCTCGACCAGCACTTCATCAGCGCCGGGCAGCGGGGTCGGAACGTCGACGAAACGCAGGGAGGACAGGTCGCCGGTTTGATCGAATTGCAGTGCTTTCATGAGGACATCCACCAAAGGAAAAAGAGAATTCAGGACAACCAACCGGCGACCAGTTGCCGGCCCATGGGCCACAGCTGCTCCCCCGCGAGCATACCGAGCAGCCCCACCAGCGCGATGGCCGGTGGCGCCGGGGAACGGAAATCCAGTGCGCCATAGAGCAGGCCGACACCCAGACCGATGGCCAGCGAAATCAGGTAGTTCATGGAGGAAACTCCGCCGCGTTGAAGGAATGGGCAGAGTCTAGGGAAGGATGGACAGAGACGTCGGCCAAGGACTTCTGAATTTCGGCCAAATCTCAGAAAGTCACCACATAGCTCTGTAGGAGTGAGCCTGCTCGCGATAGCGGTGTGTCAGATAACCCATTTTTAATTGACATACCGCAATCGCGAGCAGGCTCACTCCTACAGGGGGCGGGTTCAGGCAGTGGGGAATTGCGAAGGCGCCACCCCCAGCTCGCGCCGGAACATGTCGCTGAAACTGCTCGGCGAATACCCCAGCTCCCGAGCAATCGCACTCACTGGCACACCTTGAATCAACTCGGCCACCGCCGTCGCCAGTTGCACCTGCCGCCGCCATTCGGCGAAGCCCATGCCGAGGCTGTCCTTGAACAGCCGCGCCAGCGTGCGCACGCTGGCCCCGGCGTTTTCCGCGTGCTGCTCGAAAGGAATGTCCAGCGACGGCGCGGCCATCACTGCCTGGCACAGGTTCATCAGACGCCGGTCGGAATCGTCCGGCAGCGGGATTTTCAGTTGCGAGCGCCGGGCGCGTTTGAGCTCCAGCAAGGCCAGCCCGACCAAGGCGTCGTAATACGCCGGCTCACCGCCGTCGCCCTGCTCCACCAACCCGACGATCAACTCACGCAACAGCCCTCCGACCTCGATCACCTGCACCGTCGGATCCAGCGTCGCCGCCAGCACCGGGCGCAGGTAGATATTGCGCATCTGCAAGTCCGACACCACGCGAATCCCGTGCGGCACTCCGGGCGGCAACCACACCGCGCGCTGCGGCGGTACCACCAGCGCCTCATGCGGCGTCTCGACCCACATCACCCCGCTCATTGCATACAGCAGCTGACCCCAGACATGCTCATGCGGCTCAATGAACAACCCACGCGGATAGGTGCGCGCCAGCGGCTGCACCGGCACATCGGTATCACTCAGATCGGGAGGCGCTGCGAGGGCCATGGCGAGTATTCATTGGGGTTGGCGGAAGACCCATGGTAACCAGTCGGTCACAACGTCGACAACGATAGATACCGTCGGACAATCCGAGTGAATTTTCCCGGCGCGCCGCGATCCTTCTAATACCACAGGGAGGATTACGGGCTTTATGAACAACGCAAAACTGTTTGTCATCGACTACACCCTTCATGGCGCGCCCAAGTCGTTCATTATCCGTTCGGACAAAATGGACAACGCCGAGGCGTGGCACTGGGCGAGCTGCGACGCCGGCGTGGGTCGCATCCCGCGCTTTGGCCGGGAAAAGGTACAAAAGACCAGCAAACCGATGGCGGAGAAATTCGGCGTGGAAAACGTCACATGGCGACCGGCGAGCTAGACTCTCGCCAGGCAATGGGGACTCTTTGGGGGCGTACACAATGACCAGCATCTTCAGCCCGGCGCATCTGGATTATGGCCTGGACACTCTGTTCGGTCGTATTACCAAAAGCGTGGACTGTCAGGTGGGTCTTGAGGCTGTCGAAGACGATCCGTATAGCTTCGCCCTGCGCGTGCCGGCGCCGTTACCGGAAGACCTCGACCAGGCGAAAACCGTGGTGGTCAGGGTTGACGGTCGACGATTGCAAGGCACGGTACGCCGTACCGAACGGCTGGATGATGAAAGCCTGAAACTGCAAGTGGAGCCTGATTAGGCTCCACTTTTTTTTGCGCGCGGTTATTTGGGGTGGGCGCAATGGCAGCCTTTGCTTGAGCACTCTTCACCGCCCTTGTGGTGGTGGGCGCAGGCTTCACAGCAATAGTGTTTGCCGTGCACGGCGTAGGCGTGTTCGCCTTCCTTGATGGTGCATTTGCAGTTGGGGCAGTCGCATTTTCTATCGGGCATGGGGGCAGACTCCTTTTTTGGTGGTTGTCCGGGCTTTTGGGATAAGCCGTAAATACCAGTGTAGGAGCTGCCGAAGGCTGCGATCTTTTGATCTGGTTTTTTTTTTTGATTGGGTGAATATCCGTTTCTGCTGGCGATATTGGGTGAATATCCGTTTCTTCGGGTGCTGCCGCTGGCGGTTTCGCTCTTACAGCGAGTCACCTTTTCCAAACGCCGAAAAGGTAACCCAAAAGGCTTTGCCCCGGCGTACGGCACTTCGCTTAGGCTCAGTGTTCCCTCGCTACGGTGTCCATCCGGGGGCATCGCCTCCGGTTTGCTTCGCTGCACCTCCTCTCGATGGATGCGGCTTCGCCGCATGGCGCTGCGCGCCTAACCCCCGGATGGACACCTTCGCTCGGCCTGCCGAAGGGGCTGAAGATCAAAAGCCACATCAAGAGCCAAAGCCAAAGCCAGAGCCAGAGCCAGAGCCAGAGCCAGAGCCAGAGCCAGAGCCAGAGCCAAAGCAGATCAAAAGATCACAGCCTTCGGCAGTTCCTATATGGGATTGGGTGTATTCAGTTGGAGATTGGTCGGATGGCAGGCCGCCTTCGCGAGCAAGCCCGCTCCCACAGGGGGATTAGGGGGGTTCAGTTAGAGATCGGTCGGCTCGTAGGCCGCCATCGCCAGCAGGCTGGCTCCTACAGTTCAGATTGCGTGCTGCCCCTGCGGCGAAGCCGCCCCACTCAACACAATGAGCGTTAGCTCGAGTACCGCTTTTGATTTTGATCTGAAGGCCCGTCGGCAGGCTGAGTGGAGGGGTTTATCCGGGGGTGGGAGCGCAGCGACCGTTTGGCGCAGCCAAACACAGCGAGAGGAGGTGCAGCGAAGCAAACCGTAGGCGCTGCCCCCCGGATGAATCCCGGAGCGAAGGAACCCGAGCCTAAGCGAGGGCCGAACGTCAGGGTAAAGCCTTTTTGGTTACTTTTTCGGCGTCTGGAAAAAGTGACCCGCCGTAAGGGCGGAACCCCAGGTGGCCGTTACCGCAGCAACGGATATACCCCCAAAACTCAATCAGAACGACGAACACTACTCCGATACATAAAAACCAAAGCCAACCCCAGACACACCATCGCCAACACCCGAGAAGACGAAAGCTCAATCGCCGGATTCCCCAACCAGCCAAAATTGTCGATCAACATCCCCATCCCAAGTTGACCGACAATCACCGCAACAGTCGCCACCGCAGTCCCGACAACAGGCACCGCACCGACCATCACCATCATGTACACCACCCCAAACAGCGCCCCGCAGACCTGCCACTTCGGCACATCGAGCAGACTCACCGCATGCGCCGGCTCAAAAAACACAATCAACAACCCGGTGATCACCGCCCCGGAGAAAAACGTCAGCAAACTGCTGCGCAACACCCCGACGCTTTCACCAAGGCGTCCATTGATCGCCGCCTGCACACTCAACACCGCGCCCGCCAACACCACCACTGCCAACAAAATAACCAGACTCATCTTCAACCCCGCGCAATCAGAACCAATGCCACCACAATCAACCCCAACGCCAGCCACCGCTCGGCGTTGACCTTCTTGCGCGTCGCGCCGAACCAGCCGAAATGGTCGATCAGCACACTCTTGCCGACCTGCCCGGACAAAATCGCGATCATCGTCATCGCAATCCCGATATGCGGCGTCGCCAGGGTCAGCACCACCACATAGATCGGCCCGAGAAATCCGCCGATCAACTGCCAGCGCGGCAGGTCAGTCAGCGCCGGGCCTTTCTGCGGGCCTGCGAACAACAGCAGCAAAAACAGAATCGCCGAACCCACGCCGAAGATGCTCAAGGTCGCCCACAGATGCCCGACCTGCTCCCCCAACGGCCCGAGCAACCCGGCCTCCACCGACAGGCCCATGCCGGCCAGAATCACCAGCGGCAGCAACAACAGGCGCAACCACGACCGGTTCGCCGGCGCCGCCACACTCACTTCATCCAACGTCTGCATCATCCAACACCCACACAAGTCAACAATGGCGCGGATTATCGGCTGGCGCCGCTGTGCGATAAATGGGAGCATTCAGACAACACTTTTGCGCAACTCGCACAGCAGGATGATTCATGCACGGGTTTAACGAACTGGGCTTCAAGGCACTCAGGCTGTTTGTGGCGGTGCTCGACCACGGCAGTTTTTCCGAAGTCGCGCGGCGCGAAGGCGTGGCGCCCTCTTCTATCTCGCGGCAGATCCAGTTGATGGAGCAGGCGCTGAACCAGCAATTGCTCTACCGCCACACCCGCGCCGTGACGCCGACCGAGGCCGGGCGCATGCTCGGCCACCATGCGCGGCTGGTGCTGGTGCAACTGGAAGAAGCCGAGCAGGCGTTGCAGGAACAGCAAAGCGAACCCACCGGGCTGGTACGGATCAACGCACCGGTGGTGTTCGGCCAACGTCATCTGACGCCATGGCTCGGTCAGTTGTGCGCGCGCTATCCGCAGCTGCAACTGGACATCCAGCAGACCGACCACTACGTCGACCCGTTGCAGGAAGGCGCCGACCTGCTGTTTCGCATCGGTCCCATGCACGACTCGAGCATGCAGGCGCGGATTCTCGCGCCGCACCGCTTTCAGGTCGCGGCCAGCCCGGCGTATCTCAAGCGCCACGGCATCCCGCAGCACCCGGAGGATCTGGCGCAACATCAATGTCTGGCCTACAAAGGTGCGACCGGTCAGCAACGCTGGTTCTTCCGGCGGGATCAGGGCGACTGGACGCCCTACTCGGTCAAAGGCCCGATCACTGGCAACCACGCCGACACGCTCACCCAAGCGGCCGAACAAGGCCTCGGGTTGGTGATGTTTCCGTCGTGGCTGATTGGTGAAGCGGTGCGTGAAGGCACGCTGGTGCCGGTGTTGCGCGAATATCAGGTGTCGAACAGCCTGGAGCCGCAGCAGATCGCGGTGCTGTGGCCGGGGAGCCGGCGGCTGTCGGTGAAGGTGCGGACGGTGATTGATTTCTTCGTCGAGTGCTTCGGCGAAGTGCCCTACTGGGACCGACCTTAATAGATCAAGCACCACAATCCCTGTGGGAGCTGGCTTGCCAGCGATGACGCCAGCACATCCGACATTGATGTCGACTGACAGGACGCCATCGCTGGCAAGCCAGCTCCCACAGGGTTTTGAGCGAACTCTCGATTACGTCAGATGCGGAACTGGCCTACGAGTTTGCCCAATAGCTGGCCAAGTTCGGCCAGGCTGCGCGAAGTCTGCGCGCCCAATTGGGTCTCGTCCGCCACGCTGTCCACCGCCACCGCGATCTGATGCACGCTGCGGTTGATCTCTTCGGCCACCGCCGTCTGTTCCTCGGCTGCGCTGGCGATCTGCGCGTTCATCGAGTTGATGGTCGCGATCAGGTCAGCCATGGCGTCCAGCGACGCCCCGGCCTGATTGGCCTGCGCCGAGGTGCCATCCCCCGCTTCACTGGAACGGCGCATCGCCTCGACCGCCGACTGCGTGCCAGCCTGCAGGCGATCGATCATGCCCTGAATTTCCTGGGTGCTGATCTGCGTGCGGCTGGCCAACGCGCGCACTTCGTCCGCCACCACCGCAAAACCGCGCCCGGCCTCCCCGGCGCGCGCCGCTTCAATCGCCGCGTTCAGTGCCAAGAGGTTGGTCTGCTCGGCAATCGAGCGGATCACCCCGAGCACGCCGACAATCGACGACACGTCCTGCTGCAGGCTGTCGAGCGACACGCCGCTGCTGCGAATGTCATCCACCAGTGCATGAATCTGTTTGATGCTGCCGGCCACCACGCGTTTGGCGCTCTGGCCTTCTTCGTCGGTCTGCTGCGCGGCGACTGCCGCGTTCTGCGCGCTCTTGGCGACCTCCTGGGCGGCGGCGGACATCTGGTTGATCGCCGTGGCGACCTGATCGGTCTCGTGGCGCTGACGCTCCATCGCCTGATCGGAACGCTGAGCCTGATCCGACACCTGGGTCACCAGGCCAGTCAGTTGCGTGGTCATCTCGCTGATCTGCCGCACCAGACCGTGGATCTTGTCGACGAATCGGTTGAACGAGCCGGCCAGTTCGCCGAGTTCGTCCTGGCTGGTGATGTTCAGTCGGCGGGTCAGATCGCCCTCGCCCGCCGCGATGTCATCGAGGTTGGCTTTCATCAGGTTCAGCGGCCGCAGAATAGTGTTGGCCAGCAGCATCCCGGCGATGGCGATCACCAGCAACACCACCAGCGCCACGCCGACGATGCTGAGGATCACCCCTTCCATGCGCTCCTGTACTTGCGCCTGCACCACCGCGACTTGCGCTTCGATGCCGTCGAGGTTGACCGAGGTGCCAACCGCCATGTCCCATTTCGCCAGGTACTCGGTGTAGCCGAGTTTCGGCACCAGCACGTTGGCATTGCCCGGCAGCGGCGAGCTGTATTGCAGATAGTGGGTGCCGTCCTTCGCCACTTTCACCAGGCCGAGGTTGACGTAGACGCCATTCGGATCGCGGTTGTCCTTGAAGCTTTTGCCCACGCCTTCGGGGTCGTTGGCCTTGAACAGGCGCACGGTCTCGGAGTCGTAGCCGAAAAAGTAGCCGTCCTTGCCGTAGCGGATGCCCGACAACAGCTTGATCGCCTGCACCCGCGCCGCGTTGTCACCGGGGGCGGCAGCGTCGTACAGCGGTTTGATCGTGGTCATCGCCACGGCGACGTAACTTTGCAGCGTGGCTTTGGCGTCGGCCAGCAGACGCTCGCGAGTCTGTTCGACTTCGGTGTGCGCCTGTTGCTGGAGGATGAACAGCGTGGTCAGGCTGATGACCAGCGCAAAGAGTAGCACCGGCAGGACGGCAAGGGACAGGACTTTGGCCTTGAGACTCAAGCGCATTGGGGGGCTCACTCTTTTGGTTTTATTGGCGTGGTTAAAGGCGTTAACGGCACGCGCAAGCAAAAGTTGAGCGGGGGATTCACCGCATTCCCCTGTGGGAGCGGGCTTGCTCGCGAAGGCGTCGTGTCAGTCAACATTTATGTTTCTGATACACCGCTTTCGCGAGCAAGCCCGCTCCCACAGGTTTCAGCGTTTACAACACCATCGCGGCCACCCAGCCGAATGCCAACAACGGCAGGTTGTAGTGCAGGAAGGTCGGGACCACGGTGTCCCAGATGTGGTGATGCTGGCCGTCGACGTTCAGACCGGAGGTCGGGCCCAGGGTCGAGTCAGAGGCCGGCGAACCGGTATCGCCCAGCGCCCCGGCGGTGCCGACGATGCACACGATGGCCATCGGGCTGAACCCCAGCTGCACGCACAGCGGCACGAAAATCGCCGCCAGAATCGGCACGGTGGAGAACGACGAGCCGATACCGATGGTCACCATCAGGCCTACCAGCAGCATCAACAGCGCGCCGATCGCCTGGCTGTGATCGATCCACGCCGCCGCGCTCTCGACCAGCGAACGCACTTCGCCGGTGGCCTTGAGCACTTCGGCGAAACCCGAGGCGGAGATCATGATGAAGCCGATCATCGCCATCATCTTCATGCCTTCGGTGAACAGGTCGTCGGTCTCGCGCCACTTGACGATGCCCGAGGCCGAGAAGATCAGGAACCCGGCCAGTGCGCCGATAATCATCGAATCCAGCAGCAACTGAATGATGAACGCGGCGGCAATCGCCAGACCGGCAATGCCAATGGTCTTCGGGTTGTATGCGACGCTGACTTGCTCGACCTGTTCGATCTTCTGCAGATCGTAAACGCGCTTCTTGCGATAGCTGAAAAACACCGCCAGCAACAGGCCGAAGACCATGCCCAGTGCCGGGATCGCCATGGCGTGCATGACGTTGATCTGGCTGATATCGACCCCGGCCTTGCTGACGTTGGCCAGCAGGATCTGGTTGAGGAAGATATTGCCGAAACCCACCGGGAACACCATGTACGGAGTGATCAGGCCGAAGGTCATGACGCAGGCGATCAGCCGGCGATCCAGTTGCAACTTGGTCAGCACATATAACAGTGGCGGCACCAGCAGCGGGATGAACGCAATGTGGATCGGCAGAATGTTCTGCGAGGCAATCGCCACTACCCACAGCAGGCCGATCAGCAGCCATTTGACGCTGCCGCCGCCGGTCGAATGCTGGCGGTCGACCATCGCCAGGGCCTTGTCGGCCAGCGCATGGGCCAGGCCGGACTTGGCAATCGCCACGGCGAAAGCGCCGAGCAATGCGTAGGACAACGCCACCGTCGCCCCGCCACCCAGGCCGCTGTTGAACGCCTTGAGCGTGGCGTCGATGCCCAGACCACCGGTCAGGCCACCGACCAGCGCACCGACGATCAGGGCGATCACCACGTGCACGCGGGACAGGCTGAGGATCAGCATGACGCCGACCGCAGCAATCACTGCATTCATTTCACTACCTCAAAAACACTGCGATGAAATCATCACCGCCAGACAGGATGAGTCCGCCAACGCTTGACCGGCGGATTTGCAAAGAGGGTCTTATTAGAAGGGCGCGCACTGTGCCGCAGAGTGGCGGCGGTGTCAAAGCGAGCGGCTGAATTGAAATGTAACTGACAATGCACAACCCGGTGATGCGCAGGAGATCCCTGTGGCGAGGGAGCTTGCTCCCGCTCGGCTGCGCAGCAGTCGCAAACTCGGTAGACGCGTTGTGCCTGAATGACCGCATTAGCAGGGTTTGGGGGCGCTACGCACCCCAGCGGGAGCAAGCTCCCTCGCCACAGGGGCCTAAATGTCACTCAGCTGCGGCAATTGGTCATATTGCGCCTGAACAATAAAGAAAGCCGAAACGCGGCCGTTACAGTGCAAAGTCTCAGATATTTATCGAATAAGGACGTCTCCATGTCGCTCAGACAACTTTCCATTCAATGGAAAATCACCCTGCTCGCAGGCCTGTGCCTGGCCGGCATCGTGACCCTGCTGGTGGGTCTTTCGCTGTACCGCATGGAGCACAGCTCCGAGCTGGTGAAAGCGTCGAGCATGGAGATGCTGACCGAGTCAGCCCAGGCGCGTATCGAATCGCAAGGTGAAGTGCAGGCCGCCGGCATTCGCCAGCAGTTCATGGACGCCTATCAATATGGCCACGGCTTCTCGCGCCAAGTGCTGTTCCTGCGTGAACAGGCCGAAAAGCGCTTCCTCGACGCCTTCGACCTGCGCGAGGACATGACCCGTCAGGTCAAGTCCGCCTTGCAAGCCAACCCGGATCTGCTTGGTCTGTCGCTGGTGTTCGAAGCCAACGCGCTGGACGGCAAGGATGAACTGTTCGCCGGTCAGGCTGAACTCGGCAGCAACGACAAGGGCCGCTTCGCCCTGTACTGGTCGCAGCCGACTCCCGGCAAAGTCACCTCGATGGCGCTGCCGGAAAGCGACATGGCCGACACCAGCACCGGCCCCAGCGGTCAGGCGGCCAACGCCTGGTTCACCTGCCCGCGCACCACGCTCAAGCCGTGCGTGATCGAACCGTACTTTTATGTGATCGACGGCCAGAACGTGCTGATGACCAGCATCGTCTTCCCGCTGATGGTCAACGGCAAAGTCATCGCCTCGCTGTCGGTAGACATCAACCTCAACAGCCTGCAAGCAATCAGCCAGGGCGCGAGCAAAAAACTCTATGACGGTCAGACCGCCGTGAGCATCATCAGCCCGGCTGGCCTGCTCGCCGGTCACAGCCCGGATGCGAGCAAGCTGAGCAAGCGTCTGGATGCCGTGGACACCGTCAGCGGCGCCGAACTGTTGCGGCAACTTGCGGCCAGCAGCAGCGTCAGCAGCCTGCACAGCAACGGCCAGTTGAAAGTGCTGTCGCCGTTCCAGCCAATCCCCGGCGGCCCGTCGTGGGGCGTGTTGCTCGACGTGCCGGAAAAGGTCCTGGTCAGCCGCGCCGAAGCGCTCAAGCAGCAACTGGATGCAAGCAACAACGCCGGCACCCTGATCGAACTGAGCCTTGGCGTGCTCGCGGCCCTGGTCGGCCTGCTGCTGGTGTGGCTGATGGCGCGCAGCGTGACCAAACCGATCCTCGGCGTCGCGCATATGCTCGAAGACATTGCCAGTGGTGAAGGCGACCTGACCCGCCGTCTGGCCTATGACAAGAAAGATGAACTCGGTCAACTGGCCGGCTGGTTCAACAAGTTCCTCGACAAGTTGCAGCCGATCATCGCCGAAGTGAAACGCTCGGTGCAGGATGCACGCAACACCGCCGACCAGTCCTCGGCCATCGCCACCCAGACCAGCGCCGGCATGGAGCAGCAATACCGTCAGGTCGATCAGGTCGCCACCGCGTCCCACGAAATGAGTGCCACCGCGCAGGACGTTGCACGCAGTGCTGCGCAAGCCGCCGAAGCCGCCAAGGACGCCGACCGCGCTACCCGCCAGGGCCTGACCGTGATCGACCGCACTACCGCGAGCATCGACACCCTGGCCGCCGACATGAGCGCGGCGATGGTTCAAGTCGAAGGCCTGGCCGCCAACAGTGAAAAGATCGGCACCGTGCTGGAAACCATCCGCGCCATTGCCGAACAGACCAACCTGCTGGCCCTCAACGCCGCGATCGAAGCCGCCCGTGCCGGTGAAGCAGGGCGCGGTTTTGCCGTGGTCGCCGACGAAGTGCGCAACCTCGCCCGCCGCACGCAAGAGTCGGTGGAAGAAACCCGTCAGGTGATCGAACAACTGCAGACCGGCACCCAGGACGTGGTCGGGTCGATGGGCAACAGCCATCGTCAGGCGCAGGGCAGTGTCGAACAGGTCGGGCAAGCGGTGACCGCACTGCGCCAGATCGGCGATGCGGTAACTGTGATCAGCGACATGAACCTGCAGATCGCCAGCGCGGCGGAAGAACAAAGCGCGGTGGCCGAGGAGATCAATAACAACGTGGCGACCATTCGCGACGTGACCGAATCGCTGTCCGGACAGGCTAATGAGTCGGCGCGGGTGAGTCAGTCGCTGAACAGTCTGGCGAATCAGCAGCAGAGCCTGATGGATCAGTTCCGGGTCTGACTGCCCATTGCCAAACCCAATGTGGGAGCGAGCCTGCTCGCGAAAGCGGTATGTCAGTCAGCGATGATGTGTCTGACCCAGCGCATTCGCGAGCAGGCTCGCTCCCACAGGGGATTGGTGGTGTTGGGAAGATCAGCGTTTTGGCAGCTCGATCATCACCTTCAACCCGCCCCACTCGCTCTCGCCCAGCACCAGCAGCCCACCCCACGTCTCGACGATATCGCGCACGATCCCCAGTCCCAGACCATGCCCGTCAGTCTGCTCGTCGAGCCGCGTGCCACGGCTGAACACCTGAGTGCGTTGCTCTTCAGGGATCCCCGGCCCGTCATCTTCAACACTCAGGGCGTAGCCGTCAGTACGTTCGATCACACTCAGACGCACCTCGGCATCCGCCCATTTGCAGGCGTTGTCGAGCAGGTTGCCAAGCAGCTCCAGCAAGTCCTCGCGATCCCAGGGCAGTTGCAGCCCCGGTGGCGCGACATAGCTCAGCGCCAGATGCTCGCCGTGGATCATGTTCAGCGTTGCCAGCAGCCCCGGCAGTTCCGCATCGCAATCGAACAGCGCACCCGGCAGCGCATCACCGGATAACCGTGCGCGATTGAGTTCGCGATTGAGCCGCTGCTGCACCTGCTCCAGTTGTTCTTTGAGAATCTTGCGCAGCTCCGGGTGAGCATCGAGCTTTTCGCTCGACGCCAGACTCAGCAGCACCGCCAGCGGCGTCTTCAGCGCATGCCCCAGATTGCCCAGCGCATTGCGCGAGCGTTTGAGACTGTCTTCGGTGTGCGCCAGCAAATGGTTGATCTGCGCCACCAGCGGCTCCAGCTCTACCGGCACCTGGTCGTCCAGTTGCGAGCGCTGGCCCTGCTGCAACTGGGCGATCTGCTCGCGCGCGCGTTCCAGCGGCTTCAACGCGCGGCGCACCGTCAGCCGTTGCAGGAGCAGAATCAGCAGCAATCCGGCCAGCCCCAGGCCGAGACCGATCTGGCGCATGCGCTGGAAACTCTCGCGCACCGGGGTGTAATCCTGGGCGACGCTGATTGAGATCGACTGCCCCAGCCGTCGATAGTCCGAGCGCAATACCAGCAACTGCTGACCGTCCGGGCCCAGTTGCAGGTTGCTGTGCAAGCCCGGCTGGTCGAGCAGCGGCAGATCCTGATCCCACAACGAGCGTGAGCGCCAGTGGCTGTCGGCAAAGTCGATGCGGAAGTAGTGCCCGGAAAACGGTCGCTGATAGGCCGGCGACAGGTGCCGCTCATCCAGCTGCAAACCCTGCGGGCCGCGCACCAGCGCCACCAGCAGGCTTTCGCTGTCGTTGCGCAGTCCCGCTTCGAGATAGCGCTGCAAACCGACTTCGAACAACCACAGGCTGGTTTGCGCCAGCACCACGCCAACGATCACCATCACACTGATCAAGCCCAGGCTCAAACGGCGCTGGATCGACCTCACGAAGCTTGCCCGCCGAACAGGTAACCCTGGCCGCGACGGGTTTCGATCACGGCTTTACCAAGCTTGCGCCGCAGGTGGTTGACGTGGACTTCGAGGACGTTGGAATCACGCTCGGTCTCGCCGTCATAGAGGTGTTCGGCAAGGTGGGTTTTCGACAGGATCTGTTCCGGGTGCAGCATGAAATAGCGCAGCAGGCGGAATTCGGCGGCGGTCAGCTGAATCTCGCTGCCGTCGCGAATCACGCACTGGCGACCTTCATCCAGATGCAGGCCGGCAGCCTTGAGCGTCGGCTGATTGGCCTGGCCCTTGGAGCGGCGCAGCAACGACTGCACACGCAGGTGCAACTCTTCGGGGTGGAACGGTTTGGTCAGGTAATCGTCGGCGCCGGCCTTCAGGCCTTCGATGCGCTCAGCCCAGGAATCGCGGGCGGTGAGGATCAGCACCGGGGTCGACAGGCCCCCGGCGCGCCATTGCGCCAGCACCTCCAGCCCCGGAACGCCGGGCAGGCCGAGGTCGAGAATGATCAGGTCATACGGCTCGCTGCTGCCTTGATAGACCGCATCGCGCCCGTCCGCCAGCCAGTCCACCGCGTAGCCTTGGCGCTGCAGGCCGGCGATCAGTTCGTCGGCGAGCGGCACGTGGTCTTCCACCAGAAGCAAACGCATCGGTCAATCTTCCTTGTCTTTGAGTAATTGGCCGGTATCGGCTTTCAGGTGCAGCTCGCGCGCCACACCTTCGACCGTCAGCAGCTCGACTTCATAAACATAGACGTCGTGCTTTTCCTCCAGCTCGACTTCCAGCAGTTTGGCCCCGGGGTAGCGATCCAGCGCCTGTTGCAGCACCTGCTCCAGCGGCAGGATCACCCCCTGCTGACGCAGCTTCAGGGCTTCGTCCTGATCGAGATCGCGGGCCATCGCCGCCGAGCAAAAAATCACGAGCGCCAACGCCGTGCGACCGGTGGCGCGAACATTAACCTTCATTACGTATCCTGATGATCCTTGAGAACCTGCCCAGTGACCGCGTCTAATTCCAGATCCCACTCCAGCCCTTGCGGATCACGCATTTCGACCTGGTAGACGTACTTGCCGTACTCTTCTTCCAGCTCGGTTTCGGTGATCGTCGAACCCGGGTGCCTGGCCAGCGCCGTGGCGTTGAGCTTCTCGAAGGACACGATAGTACCAGCGTCGCGCAGGCGCAGGGCTTCATCGGGGCCAAGATCGCGGGCGTGGGCGAAGCTGGCGGTCAGGCCGATGATCGCGGCAATGGACAGGGCAGTCAGGGTTTTCATGGGGTCTCCGTATTTTTATGTGCAGCTACGGTGGGCACCTTAGCGGGATCAACTTAACTGAAACTGAATTGCCATCATTGCTCCAGAGCAACACCTTCGCCCTGTAGGAGTGAGCCTGCTCGCGATTGCGGTGTGTCATTGAGCATTGATATGTCTGATACACCGCTATCGCGAGCAGGCTCACTCCTACAGTGTTTTGCAACATGTGCTTATAATTGTTCGCTTGCTAACGATCGAGACCGGTATGACCGCCATCCACATCAAGTTCCCTGCCCTCACCCTCAAGGCCGGCCCTCGGGCCATGGCGCGCATTCGTGCCCAAGGGCTGAACGCCGCCGACGTCGGCACCCTGCCCGGTGCGGCCGGCGGACCTAAGGCTTTGGGGATTCAGGGGCTGGACCTGGCGTTGTTCGGCGAATGGCTGCCGAGCGCGCCGCGTGAGCGCTCGCTGATTGGTGCGTCGGTCGGCTCCTGGCGCTTCGCCAGCGCCTGCCTGCCGGACGCCGCCGCAGGCATTCGCCGCCTCGGCCAGTTGTACGCCGAGCAGAATTTCAACAAAGGCGTGACCATGGCCGAGATCAGCGCGAGCTCGCAGCGCATGCTCAATGACCTGCTCGACGGCCGCGACGCCAGCATCCTCAACAACGCCGACTATCGCCTGAACATTATGGTGGTCAAAAGCCACGGACGCCTGGCCGACGACCATCGTGGCCGCCTCGGCCTGGCGCTGGGTTCGGTGATCGCCGATAACCTGCGCGGTCGCGCGCGGCTGTCGCGGCACTTCGAACGGCTGATCATTCACGATCCGCGCCTCGCGCCACCGGTCAACGCGCTTGACGACTTCCCGTCGCGTTTCGTCGCCCTCAATGCCGGCAACCTGCGCCAGGCGCTGCTGGCCTCGGGTTCGATCCCGATGGTCATGGAAGGCGTGCGCGACCTGCCGGGCGCCGGTGTCGGCACCTTCCGCGATGGCGGGCTGCTCGACTATCACCTCGACCTGCCCTACAGCGGCGACGGGATTGTGCTCTATCCACACTTCACCGACCGGGTGATTCCGGGCTGGTTCGACAAGACCCTGCCGTGGCGGCGCGCCTCGGTCGAGCGCTTGCAGGACGTGCTGCTGCTGGCGCCGTCGAAGGAATATCTGGCGCGCCTGCCCTACGGCAAACTGCCGGACCGTAACGACTTCAAGCGCTTCATGGGCGATGCGCCGAGCCGCCAAAAGTACTGGCACGCGGCGATGGACGAAAGCCGCCGCCTCGGCGACGAGTTTCTCGAACTGGCGGCCAACGGTCGCCTCGCCGAGCGCTTGCTGACCCTTTAGTCAGTGTTTTCCCGCATCGCCAAACACAAGCTGGTAAACTCGCCGCCTGCCCGAATCGCTGCGGCGAACGCCACCTGAACAGAGCCGAAAATACTGTGGAAATCTTCAAGGAATTTACTTTCGAATCCGCCCACCGCCTGCCGCACGTACCGGACGGCCACAAGTGCGGACGCCTGCACGGTCACTCGTTCAAAGTGGCGCTGCACCTGAGCGGCGACCTCGATCCGCACACCGGCTGGATCCGCGACTTCTCCGAGATCAAGGCTATTTTCAAGCCGTTGTACGAGCGTCTGGATCACAACTACCTGAACGACATTCCCGGCCTGGAAAACCCGACCAGCGAAGTGCTGGCCAAATTCATCTGGAATGAAATGAAGCCGCTGCTGCCGGAACTCAGCGCGATCCGCATTCACGAGACCTGCACCAGCGGTTGCATCTATCGCGGCGAATGATTCAACACAAATCCCCCTGTAGGAGTGAGCCTGCTCGCGATAGCGGTTTGTCAGACACATTGATTTCGGATGTGCCGACGCTATCGCGAGCAGGCTCACTCCTACAAAGGATCGGTGTTTGTCAGGAAAATAGAGAACAGCCTTCACGGCTGTTTTTTTATGCCTATGCTTTTTGGCTCAAACCCGCCAAGAGGACAGGCCGATGACGGACTGGCTGCTGGATCAGGTCTTCGATTTCAACGGGCATCCGATACGCCACGCGGTAATCGGTGACGGCCCGCCACTGGTATTCGTGCATGGCACGCCGTTTTCATCGTATGTGTGGCACCGCATCGCGCCGTATTTCTTTGCCAGTCACCGGGTGCATTATTTCGACCTGCTGGGTTACGGGCGCTCCGCACAACCGGATGCCGATGTATCCCTCGGCGTGCAAAACCTGCTTCTCGCGCAATTGCTCGATCACTGGCACATCCAGCGCCCGGACGTGGTCGCCCATGACTTCGGCGGTGCCACCGCGCTGCGCACGCATTTGCTTGATGGCAAGGATTACCGCAGCCTGACGCTGATCGATCCGGTGGCGCTGACGCCATGGGGATCGCCGTTCGTGCAGCATGTGCGCCAGCATGAAGCGGCGTTCAGCGGCCTGCCCGATTACATTCAGCGCGCGATCGCCCCGACTTACATTCGCGGGGCGATTCACCGCCACATCCCCGACGCTGAACTGGCGCCCTACGTGCAACCGTGGCTCGGCGATCCGGGGCAAGCGGCGTTCTATCGGCAGATCGCGCAGATGGACGAACGCTACACCCGCGAGGCCGAACCGCTGTACCCGAGCATCCGCTGTCCGGTGCAGATTCTCTGGGGTGAAGCCGATCAGTGGATTCCCATCGAGCGGGGCCGGGCGTTGCACAAGATGATCCCCGGCGCGCAATTTCACCCAATCGAAAACGCCGGCCACCTCGTTCAGGAAGACGCCCCGGAAGCCATCGTCGCCGCCCTGCTGCGCTTCCTCTGACTCCAACACAAATCCCCCTGTAGGAGCTGCCGCAGGCTGCGATCTTTTGATCTTGTTTTTTAAAATCAAAGTCAAAAGATCGCAGCCTGCGGCAGCTCCTACATTGGGCTTCGGTGCGTTCAGGTGCACCGTTTTCGCGCCGAATATCACCACCTCGTCTATACCTACGCGCAATGCCGTCGCTTGGCACGACCACTGCAACCCACACCGCGTCCCCCCTTTTCAGCAAGGAACGCCCCATGACGCAGACCGATCCCGGCAACGACTACCCCCTCAGCGAAGTCCCGATGCATGCACGCAAAGGCTTGGCCTCCACCGCCATGGTGCTGCTGGGCTTCACCTTCTTCACCGCAACCATGTTCGCCGGCGGCAAGCTCGGTGTGGCCTTCAGTTTTGGCGAGATGCTGGCGGTGATCGTCGTCGGTAACCTGCTGCTCGGGCTGTATGCGGCGGGGCTGGGTTACATCGCCTTCAAGAGCGGCCTGAATTCGGTGCTGATGGGGCGCTTCTGTTTTGGTGAAGTCGGCAGCAAGCTCAGTGACCTGATCCTCGGCTTCACCCAGATCGGCTGGTACGCCTGGGGCACTGCGACCGCCGCCGTGGTGCTCGGCAAATACTTTGATCTGGATGAGGGCACCGTGCTCGGTCTGATGGTGCTGTTCGGCCTGGTGTTCTGCGCCACCGCGTATGTCGGTTATCGCGGCCTGGAGATTCTGTCGTACATCGCGGTGCCGGCGATGATGTTGCTGCTGATGCTGTCGATGTGGGTTGCGACCGTAAAAGTCGGTGGCCTCGATGGTTTGCTCAGCGTAGTGCCGAGCGGTTCGCTGGACTGGTCGACCGCGATCACGCTGGTGTTCGGCACCTTTGTCAGCGGCGCGACCCAGGCGACCAACTGGACCCGTTTCTCGCGCTCGGCACGGGTCGCCGTGCTGGCGAGCCTGATCGGATTTTTCATCGGCAATGGCCTGATGGTGCTGATCGGTGCCTACGGCGCAATCGTCTATCAGCAGCCGGATGTGGTTGAAGTGTTGCTGTTGCAAGGTTTCGCCATGGCCGCGATGGCGATGTTGCTGCTGAACATCTGGAGCACCCAGGACAACACCATCTACAACTTCGCCGTCGCCGGCTGCAACCTGCTGCGCACCGGCCGGCGCAAGACCGTGACCCTGGCCGGTGCGGTGATCGGCACCCTGCTCGCCCTGCTGGGCATGTACGACATGCTCGTGCCGTACCTGATTCTGCTGGGTACGGTGATTCCGCCGATTGGCGGGGTGATCATGGCCGACTTTTTCTTCCGCTGGCGCGGGCGCTATCCGCGTCTGGCCGACGCACGGCTGCCGGCGTTCAACTGGCCGGGGCTGGGGGCTTACGCGGTCGGTACGCTCGCCGCATTCCACTCGCCCTGGGTCGCGCCGCTGGTAGGGATTGCCGCCGCCGCGCTAACGTATGTCATCGTTACCGGCCTGCTCGGCGCCCGTCGCGCCACCGTGCCATTACAAGACCTATAAGAAGGATTCGCCTGATGCACATCATCAACGCCCGACTGCGCAACCAGGAAGGTTTGCACGAACTGCACCTGGAAGACGGTCTGATCCGCAGCATCGGCCGCCAGACCGAAGCCCCGACCCTCAACCCCGGCGACCTCGACGCCGGCGGCAATCTGGTGGTGCCGCCCTTCGTCGAGCCGCACATCCACCTCGACGCCACCCTCACCGCCGGCGAGCCGCGCTGGAACATGAGCGGCACGCTGTTCGAGGGCATCGAGTGCTGGGGCGAGCGCAAGGTCACCATCACCGAAGAAGACACCAAGACCCGCGCCAAAAAGACCATCCAGGCCTTGGCCGCCCACGGCATCCAGCACGTGCGCACCCACGTCGACGTCACCGATCCACAGCTCACCGCACTCAAGGCAATGCTCGAAGTCCGCGAAGAATCCCGGCACCTGATCGACCTGCAAATCGTCGCGTTCCCGCAGGAAGGCATCGAGTCGTTCCGCAACGGTCGCGAGCTGATGGAAGAAGCGATTCGCATGGGCGCCGATGTGGTCGGCGGCATTCCGCATTTCGAGTACACCCGCGATCAGGGCGTCAGCTCGGTGAAGTTTCTGATGGACCTGGCCGAACGCACCGGCTGCCTGGTGGACGTGCATTGCGACGAAACCGACGACCCGCACTCACGCTTTCTCGAAGTGCTCGCCGAAGAAGCCCGCAGCCGTGATATGGGTGCCTTGGTCACGGCCAGCCACACCACAGCGATGGGCTCTTACGACAACGCTTATTGCGCCAAACTGTTCCGCCTGCTTGGCCATTCCGGGATCAGTTTTGTCTCATGCCCGACCGAAAGCATTCACCTGCAAGGGCGCTTCGACAACTTCCCGAAACGCCGTGGTGTGACCCGCGTGAACGAGTTGCTGGAGGCCGGGATGAACGTGTGTTTTGGCCAGGACTCCATCGTCGATCCGTGGTATCCGCTGGGCAACGGCAACATTCTGCGCGTGCTCGAGGCCGGGTTGCACATCTGCCACATGCTCGGTTATCGCAACCTGCAGAACGCGCTGGATCTGGTGACTGACAACAGCGCCAAAGCCATGCACCTGGGCGAGCGTTACGGCCTGGAACAGGGGCGCCCGGCGAACCTGCTGATTCTGTCGGCGGACAGCGATTACGAAGTGATCCGCAGCCAGGGCCTGCCGCTGTATTCGATTCGCGGCGGCAAGGTGTTGATGCAGCGGCAGATGCCGGTGGTGGAGTTCGTCTAAGGTAATCAGATCGGCGTCGCGATGACGCCGATTTCCCCCACCTCGATGGACGCTTTTTCATGCTGAAGTTCGTGCGTAGTTGATCAACCGCCATCCTCATTGGCTTGAGGATTTCTCCATGAACCACAAACCTTCACCCATGGCCACGCTGTACGACGAAGGCCGTCATACCTTTACCGGACTTGTACCCGATGGCGGCGCTCGTCTCGATGCACTGTTTCACACCGTACCCGCGTTGGGCGAGTTGGCGGTGGGCGTGGTTTACGGGCATTTGCATGCCCGCCCCGGCCTCGACCCGCGTTTGCGTGAAGCAGTATCGTTTGCCGCCATCGTCGCCTCGGGGATGGTCGGTCCGCCGCTGAGTGTGCACCTCAAGACGGGACTGGCCTCGGGGCTGGCGCCCGGTGAAATGACCGAAGTGTTATTGCAGGCCTCGGCATTTGCCGGTTTTCCTCGGGCGGTCAGCGCAGCGGAGCAACTCAATCGGCTGTTCGACGAAGCCGGCCTGACCTCACCGCCCCCACCGACACCCCGTGAAGTCGCACAGACCTTCTGTGAACAAGTGCGCGCCGGGCATGCACCGATTCCTGTAAGTGGCGCGGTAAAGCGCCAGTTGAAACACGCGCAAAGGTTGGCGCTACAGGCCAGTTCGGCGCACACAGTGATTGTTGAATGTTTCGAGGATGAGCTGTCGCCACGTGCACTGCTCTGGTTGACGGTGCAGGGTGATCATGTGGTGTCGGTGACGTTGTTCAAGGCTCATTGACAGGGTCAACCTGCGGGCCTCATCGCTGGCAAGCCAGGCTCCCACAGGGTTTTGTGTGGAAACATTATTCGTGCCCACCTGAATCCAATGTGGGAGCCTGGCTTGCCAGCGATGGCGATTCAGAATTCAGCCCATCAACCGCGCCGCACCGAACAACCTGACCCGCACCAACTCTCCGTCTGTTTCTTCGAGCAAAACCGGCGCGGTGCCGCCGGGCATGATCACTTGCACCTGCCCCGCCGTCACCCAACCCACTCGCCATGCAGCACACGCCACTGCACTGGCGCTGGTGCCGGAAGACGCGGTCGGCCCTTCGCCACGCTCGAACACTCGGGCGACGATGCGCTGTGCTGACTCAAGCGCGGCCCATTGCAGATTGATACCCTCCGAACACGGCTGCCCGGCACCGGTGGGCATCGCGTAGGCGATTCGGGTCAGGCCTTCGGCCCAAGGCGATTGGCGCATTTGTGAGTTGCCCGGTAGCTCGGCGACGTTGGTCAACAACGTCACGCAATGCGGATTGCCGATGCGCACGAACTGGCTGTGCTGCCACGCGGGATCAAGCTGCGCCAATGGTTTTACATGGCTCAGCTCATGACCATTGAATTCGCGGCCTTCTACATTCCGGGCGGCCACCGCTGAAGGCCCGAAGCCCGGTTGACCGAGGTCCAGCCAGAAGCCCTTCACACCTCCGACTTCCGCTGTTTTCACCGATGTTTCCACCGCGCCGCCCTTGTCGTGATGGACCCGCAGCGACGCGCCTTGCGCCGGCATCAGCCCCTGCGCCAACAACGACTGGGAGAAAATCGTCAGGCCATTGCCACTGCGCTCGGCCAAGGTGCCGTCGGTGTTGACGATCAGCACGTCGAACGGCGGTGCTGACTGGAACGGACCGATCAGCAGACCGTCGCTGCGGTGCGATTTGCTCCCCGCCGGACGCTGGCCCTCGGGCCAGTCGCAACACAGCGCAATGGCTGCGCGACTCCATGCCTGTCTCGACGCAGCGCACTGCGCGGCACCGAGCGGCAAATCGATCCCGGCCTCGCGAAGGGCCTCAGGCGAAATCACCCCGTAAATATTGCCCCGCGCATCGTAGAACTGCGTCATCACCGGCCTCACTCACCTTGTCGAAGCCATCACTGTAAACCGCGATCCCCTGTAGGAGTGAGCCTGCTCGCGATAGCGGGGTGTCAGGCGCCCTGGTCATTGCCTGAGCCACCGCCTTCGCGAGCAAGCCCGCTCCCACACTAAATGGCGGGCGCTCACAAATCTGCTGTCATGCGCAGATCACTGTGGGAGCGGGCTTGCTCGCGAATGCGGTGTGTCAGTCACTATATTCTTTGGCTGACACACCACTATCGTGAGCAGACTCACCGCTACAGGTTAGGATGTCGGTTGCACCGCCCCGAGACCTGCGATCGAACCTCGACGCGCTATCACGGTCATTCGGGGACGCGACGTTTTTTGCCAAGGATCGATATGACCAGCCTCAACCCCCAAGACACCTTCGTCCCCGGACGCCTGCAACAGATGTCGACGCGCATCGCTTTTTTCATCGCCGGCCTGGGGATTGCCGCGTGGGCGCCGCTGGTGCCATACGCCAAGGCCCGCGCGGGCCTCGATGAAGGTACGTTGGGCCTTCTGCTGCTGTGCCTGGGAGTCGGCTCGATTCTGGCGATGCCACTGGCGGGGATTCTCTCCACGCGCTTCGGCTGCCGCAAAGTAGCGACCGGCGGCACCCTGCTGATTTGCGCGGCGCTGCCGTTGCTGGCGACGGTGTCGTCGATCCCGGCGCTGATCGCCACGCTGTTCATGTTCGGCGCCGGATTGGGCACGGTGGATTCGACCGTCAACCTGCAAGCGGTGATCGTCGAGCGGGCCAGCGGCAAAAATATGATGTCGGGGTTTCATGGCCTGTTCAGCCTCGGCGGAATTGTCGGCGCGGCAGGCGTCAGCGCCCTGCTCGGCCTCGGACTGACACCGCTGGCGGCCATGCTGGTGGTGGTGGCGGTGTTGATCGGCGCGCTGTTCAAAGCCGTGCCGCACATGTTGCCGTACGGCAGTGAAAGCTCCGGGCCGGCGTTCGCCATTCCCCATGGCATCGTGCTGTTCATCGGCGGGATGTGCTTCATCGTGTTCCTCACCGAAGGCGCGGCGCTGGACTGGAGCGCGGTGTTCCTCGCCCAGGAACGCGGAATCGACACGGCGTATGCCGGGCTTGGTTACGCGGCGTTTGCCCTGACCATGACGGCGGGACGCTTGATGGGTGACCGGATTGTTCGGCATCTGGGTGCCACGCGGATCATTCTGTTCGGCGGGCTGCTGGCGGCGGCAGGTCTGTTTCTGGCGACCTTCGCCCCGAGCTGGGAAGCGGCGCTGCTGGGTTATGCGCTGGTCGGCGCGGGCTGTTCGAACATTGTGCCGGTGCTGTACACGGCGGTAGGCAAGCAGACCGTGATGCCGGAAAGCATCGCAGTGCCAGCCATTACCACCTTGGGTTACGCGGGGATTCTGGCGGGGCCGGCGGTGATCGGCTTTGTCGCGCATGCCAGCAGTTTGAGTTTTGCTTTCGGGTTGATGGCGGTGCTGTTGGTGGCAGTCGCCATTGGCGGCAAAGTCCTCAAGGTCTGAACAGCATCATTGTGGCGAGGGAGCTTGCTCCCGCCGGGTTGCGCAGCGACCCCAAAAATCGGGCCTGCTGCGCAGTCCAGCGGGAGCAAGCTCCCTCGCCACAGGGTCAGGCGTTATCAGAAGCCGACGCTGGCCTGCACAAAGAACGTCCGCGGTGCGCCCACATACATCCCCGAATTGTTATCGCTGGAACGGGTGAAATACTGCTTGTCGAAGACGTTTTTCACCCCGGCGCTGAGCTTCAGGTTCGACACCTGCGGCCCGAAGTCATACCCGCCGCGCACGTTCCAGGTCACGTAACCCGGGATGTCGCCGTACTGCCCGTCGGCCGTGCCTTCGGTGATGTAATTGCCGTTGAAGCTGCCATCGGCGTTGACCCCGGTGCCCGGCGAGCGCTGTTTCGATTGGGCGAAACCGTCGATGTTGTAGGTCCAGCGATTGATGTCGTAACGCAAGCCAACGGTTGCCACCTGCCGCGAATAGAACGGCAGATCACGGCCCTTGAAGCCCGGAATCTCACCTTCGTAGGTGGCGCGGGTGTAGGTGAAACCGGCGTTGGCGGTCAGCCCGTCAAGGCGCGGATCAAGCGCGGCCATGTCGTAATGCACCGACGCTTCGATGCCCTGGTGCTTGGTCGCGCCGAGGTTGGTCCAGCCGACATCGTTGCTGATGTATTGCAGTTCGTCATCGAAGTCGATGTAGAACAGCGTCACTTCCCCGCCCCACACGTCATCGTTGTAGCGCGTGCCGATCTCGTAGGTCTTGGCTTTTTCCGGCTCCAGGCCGTTGGCAGTCTGGTCACCCGAGCCGCCCTGGCCGAGCTGGAAATACTGCAGGCTGCCGAACGAGGTTTCGTAGTTGGCGAACAGTTTCCACGCGTCCGACAGGTGATACATCACGCTCAGCGCCGGCAGCGGTTCGTTGCTTTCGATGCTGCGGTTTTTCTCTGGCACGCGCTTGCCCGAGGTGTCGAGTACGGCGCGGTCATGCCAGTCGGTGCTGATGTGTTCGAAGCGAACGCCGGGGGTGATGGTCCAGTTGCCGACGTCGATCTTGTTGTCGACATACACCGAGTTGGCCTCGGTGCCGCCGGTGCGGTCCTGAAACACATGACCATCGGACGTCGGCGTGACCACCGGCTGATTGTTGACCAGCGCCAGACGGCTCGACTGCTCGTGCATCGCCTCTTTCAGGTAGCGATAACCGACGCTGACTTCCTGAGTGGTCGGGCCGACGTCGAGGACCCGCGACACACGCGGCTCGACACCGAGGGTGTAGTAGGAACGCGGGTACGAGCTAAGGGTTTTCTGGTCGCGCGCGGCGATGGTGCTGCCACGAAAGCTGTCGGTGTAGTAGGTGAGCACTTCGGCTTGGGTGCGCTCGTCGATCTGGCGGATCCACTTGAACGACACGTCTTTGCGCCGGCCGCTGAAGTTGTCGTAATCGCGCACCGAGTCGTACGGCTTGTCGTCGTACTGCTTCTGCGTCAGGCCGCCGGGCATGTCGGCGCTGGCGTCGTAGTAGTGGAAGTTGAGACTGAAATCGTCCTGATCGGTCGGCGCCCAATGGGTCTTGAGCAGTACGTCGTCGATGTCGTTGTCGTTGTTGCGCTCGCGGTAACCGTTGCCGTTGACCCCGGAATACAACAGCGCCACGCCCATGCCGTTGTCGGCAGTGCCGCCGAGGAACGCCGTGTCGATGTGCTTCCAGCCGCCGTAGCGGGTGGTTTCCAGCGTGGTGCCGATTTCCCCGGTGGCTTTTTCCGGGATGGCGCGGGTGACGAAGTTGATCACCCCGCCGACGTTTTGCGGGCCGTAACGCACAGAACCGGCGCCGCGTACCACGTCGATGCTGTCGAGGTTGCCCGAGGAGATCGGCGCCATCGACAGTTGTGGCTGACCGTACGGCGCGAACGCGGCGGGCACGCCGTCGATCAGCACCGTGGAGCGTGGCGACAGGCGCGAGGTCAGGCCACGCACGCCGACGTTCAACGCGATGTCGCTGCCGCCGGTGCCATTGGAGTCCTGCACCTGCACACCCGGCACGCGCTTGAGCACATCACTGACATTCATCGCGCCCTGCTCGACCATGGCTTCGCGGCGGATCACCGTGCGTGCGCCGGGATGGTTCTGCACCACCGCAGCGTCGGCGTCGCCGAGCCAGTCACCGACCACTTTGATGTCGGTCACGCCCAGTTCCAGCGGGCCATTGCTGGCGGCAGTTGCGGCCGGCGCCAGGGTTACCGAGCCTTCGTTGATCTGATAATCCAGACCACTGCCCTGGAGCAATTGGCGCAACGCCTGCTCGGGGGAAAGGTTGCCGTCCACGGCGGGCGCCTGTTTACCGGTGACCAGGTCGGGGCTGAAAAACACTTGCAGCGAAGTTTGCTGGCCCAATTCGCTAAGGGCCTGGCCCAGCGGCTGGGCGCGGATGTGAATGGCTTCAGCGGCGAAGGCCAGCGGCACGGCGGCGTTGACCGCTAACGCCAGGGCCAGCGGTAACCAGGGGGATTTTTTGTTGTTGGCTGAGGTGTTTTTCACGTCGAACGTAGTCCTGTGGATCGCAAGAGTGCGCGTCTGTTAATGCAAACCAGTTGCAGTTGAACAGGAAGACGATGAACTCGAAAAAAACCTGAATTTTATTTTGAAATTATTTCCTGACTGCCATCGGCCAGGGTGCGAACGGCCACCGGCAGGATGCTCGGCAGGGCCTTGAGCAAGGCGTCGGTGTTGTCGGATTTGAACACGCTGGTCAGGCGCAGACTGGCCACGTCCGGGTTGCTGACCTTCAGCGGTTTGTCGCGATAACGCGAAACCTCCGCTGCCACTTCGCCGAGGCTGGCGTTGTTGAACACCAGTTTGCCGCCGCGCCACGCCGTCAATTCGGCGGGGTTGACCGCGTAGGCGGCAGCGACTTTGCCCTCGGCATCGACATGGGTGCCGAGGCCTGCGGTCAGGTTGATGAGTTGGTCGTCCGGCGCATCGCGCCCCTGCACCTTGACCGTGCCCTGCTCCACCGCGACCCGGGTTTGCGTGACATCGCGGCGCACATCGAAGCGCGTGCCGGTGACCGTGACCTTACCGTTACCGGCCTCGACCACGAACGGGCGCGCGCTGTCGTGCTGAACGCTGAACATCGCCTCGCCTTCACTCAATTCGATCAGCCGTCGGTCCTTCTCATAGCGCACCTGCAAACGGCTGCGACTGTTCAGGTCGATCACCGATCCGTCCGGCAGCGCCACATGCTTGCGCTCACCCAGCGCCGTGGTGAACTCGGCGCTATAGCCGTCCGGGTGATTCAGACCGCTGAACAACCCGAGGCCGAGCGCCACCGCCAGCACACTGGCCGCCACGGCATAGCGCAAAAGCGGGCGACGTTCGCGGCGAGTTGGCGGGGTTTCGACGAGGGCCTTAAGGCGTGGCGCCGGCAGCAGATCAGCCGCCGTCCACAAGCCTTGCAGCAACTGGAATTCGTCACGGTGTTGCGGATGCTGGTTCAGCCAGGCGTCGAAGCGCTGCTGTTCGTCGGCACTGATCAGCGGTTCCTGCAAACGCACAAACCAGCGTGCCGCTTCATCGCGCACCGTTGTTTGCCCGCACGCGCAATCACGAGTATCCATCATGGAATGTCCTGTTTGGCTGGGGATTGAAAGCAGCGGCTCATGACTGCAAGCCGTCGAGACGGTCGCGCAAATGTCGCAGGGTGCGGATCATATACTTTTCGACCATGTTCCTCGACAGCCCCAGGCGTTCGGCGATTTCCGCCTGGGTCAGGCCTTCGATCTTCTGCCAGACGAAAATCTTCCGGCAGTTGAGCGGCAATTCCTGCAGCGCCCGTTCGATGGAATCGGCCAACTGGATCGCCTGCATGTAATGCTCCGGGTCGCCGGTGGACGACACACTGTGATCGATCGCCTGCGACTCCATGGCTTCCCGCCGGTCCTCACGCCGATAACCGTCGACCGCAATGTTGCGTGCGGTCTGGTGCAGATAGGCCCGTGGCTGCTGCACCGCTGCCGAATCCGATTCGAGCACCCGCACAAAGGTGTCGTGCGCCAGATCCTCGGCCTGCGCGCGATTGCGCAGACGCCGGGTCCAGGTGCCGATCAACTCTTCGTAATGCTCGAAAAAGCCGGGTCTGCGGGGCAGCATGGGGTTCATGACGGCGTGCGATAGAAAGGGGCGTGAATAGTAATGCTTCCTATTAAGCTCGGCAATTCATTCCTTGGAAACTCGCCCCGCCGTTCATCTCCAGGTCATCGTGCTTTGGCAATCACCTCACTCATGTATTGATGCAGATCGCGAAAATCCTCAACGCTCCAGGCATGCGGCGCGATCTTCACGCCGTTGTCCCGCAAGGTTTTTGGAATCAGGTTTCCATTGGGGCGAAGGATGATCGAGGACACGATGACGCCCGGATAATCCTTCAGGCGTTTCTTGAAGGTGGCTGTTGTCAAGTCAGGCGTTGGCGGATTGCTTTTATTGGCCAATGGCCCGGTTGCCTTGATATCCGCGCCGTGGCACACGGCACATCGCTGGACATAAAGATTTTTGCCGTTGGCATTTTCCGCAACGGACAGGGAGGTCTGAATGACTGATAACAAAGCGAATAAGGCGATGAAGGTTGTTTTCATTTTTATAGAGCGTCAGAGGCTGAAATGGGCGGCGCACAGCTAAGCACACATCAGGAAGTGACTTTCCACCTATCGAGAAATTGCCGGCAGCGACCCACGTCGTCGAGTTTTTCGCAGCCGTCCCGCCTATTGTGTAAAATGCCGCCCGGGTGCCACCGCAACGACGCGGCAGGGCAGGTTTAATTCAGCGCAGGTCGGGCCGCCGCGCGGAGTTGCCGTGCCTATGAGCCACGATCCGTCACGCCTGCATGCTGCCCCTGCCCGCCAGGATTCGCCGTCTGCCCTGGCCTTTCTCTCCCGATTCTTCGCCGCCGAATCCGCCGGTGGCCTGATCCTGATGGCCGCGGCCCTCGCCGCACTGTTGGTCGCCAACTCGCCTTGGGCGGCCACGTATTTCTCGACCCTGCACATCAAGATCGCCGGTCTGTCGATCGAGCATTGGGTGAATGATGGCCTGATGGCGATCTTCTTCATGCTGGTGGGCCTGGAGATCAAGCGCGAAATGCTCGCCGGGCAGTTGTCGACCTGGGGTCAGCGCGCGCTGCCGGGCTTCGCCGCGCTGGGTGGGATGCTGGTCCCGGCCTTGATCTACGTTGCGATCAACTGGGGCAATCCGCAGACCCTCAGCGGTTGGGCGATTCCCGCCGCCACCGACATTGCTTTCGCCTTGGGCGTGCTGTCGCTGCTGGGCAAACGGGTGCCCGTGTCGCTGAAAATCTTCCTCTCGGCGCTGGCCATTCTTGATGATCTGGGCGCGGTGGTGATCATCGCGATTTTCTACACCAGCGGCCTGTCGGTGAGCATGCTCCTGGCCTCGTTGGCGGTGATCGCATTGCTGGTGATCCTCAACCGCTGCGGTGTCAGAAAGCTCTGGCCGTACCTGCTCGCCGGCGCCTTCCTGTGGTTCTTCATGCTGCAATCGGGGATCCACGCGACCCTCGCCGGGGTGATTCTGGCCCTGTGCATTCCACTGGGTAACCCGGAAGACGAGCACAACTCGCCGCTGCTGTACCTCGAAGAAAAAATGCATCCCTGGGTGGCGTTCGCCGTGGTGCCGATTTTCGGTTTCGCCAATGCGGGTGTATCGCTGGCCGGCATTTCCCCGAGCAACCTGCTTGAGCCGGTACCGCTGGGTGTGGCGCTGGGCCTGTTGTTCGGCAAGCAGATCGGCATCCTCGGCCTCGGTGCCCTGGCGATTCGCAGTGGTCTGGCGCAGTTGCCGCAAGGCGCGAGCTGGCTGCAACTGTACGGTGTCGCCCTGCTCTGCGGGATCGGCTTCACCATGAGCCTGTTCATCGGCGCACTGGCCTTCCCGGGCGCAGCGCATCTGGTCGATTCGGTGAAGGTGGGGGTGTTGCTGGGTTCGATCCTGTCCGCGCTGCTGGCGGTGGTCGTGCTGCTGAATGCGGGTAAGGCGAAGGCTTCGAGCTGATCGCCGGATCTGGTCGCGACAGAAACCAATGTGGGAGCGGGCTTGCTCGCGAAGGCGGTGATTCAGTCGATAAATTAGCTGACTGAATCACCGCCTTCGCGAGCAAGCCCGCTCCCACAGTTTTTACTGCGGTGCTGCTTAGCCTTTTTCGTCGATCCCGGCTTGCAGGGTCTGGCTGTCCAGATGGCCGCTCAGGGTCACCGGACCGACTTTCAGATTGCCGTTATCGAACGACACCTTCGGGGCGTTTTCCTCGGTTTTCTGCGGCAGGTCCAGCCCGGCTTTTACTCCGTAGTCACGGTTGACCAGATCGCTGCTACCCACCTTCGAACCGCCCAGATCGACCTTGCCCTCAGGCGATGAAATCCGCGCGCCAGTCAGCTGCGTTGCGCCGCCCACCGCAAGATTCACACCCTGATTGCCACTGATGCCGGACGCCTGCGCCACACTGTCCTTGTGCGCGTATTCGCCCTGCGCTTTCAGCGTTGGCTTGTAGTCGGTGCCGGCGAGCTTTTCCTTGTCGCTCGGTGGGTTCTTCTTCGCGGTCAGGCCCAGATCGACATCGACCTTGGCTTGCGTCTGCGAGTCCTGACGACTGTCGACGCTCAGGTCACCGGCAATCTTGCCGCTGACATTTTTCGCGTCGATCCGTGCACCCGACAGCTGTGCATCACCGGCACTGTTGAGCACCACGCTGTCAGCCTTGATCTGGCTGTTCTGCTGGGTGGTGCCTTGCAGGTAGTCGACGCCAATCTTGGCCCCGGCGTTGAAGCCGTGGTCGCTGCTGGCCTTCTCATCGGCGGCGGTCGGGGTCTTGCTGCTCAGGTTGCCGCCGGCATTCAGCGCGACGTTCCAGTTGTTGCGGCTGTCAGTGGACTGCGCCGACTCCTGAACGAAACCGCCCTTCTGCGCATCGATGCTGACGTTCGGCGCGCTGACTTGCGTGCCTTGCAGGTGCACCGCGTCACCGCTCAACACGATATTGCTCTGGCTATTGAGCTGACCACCGGTCAACGTCTGCGAGTTTTCGTTGACCCGGCCGATGTTGAAATTGCCGCTCAGATTACCGCCCTGATCGCGACTCTTCTCGCTGCTGGATTTGCTGCCGCCACCCTTCAAACCGCCGCCGAGATTGCTGCCGGTCGCGGTGTGCGTGGTGGTGGCCGCTTGCAGATCAAGCTTGCCGTCAGCGTGCAGATCAATCCCGCCGGCGCTGTCGACCTGCGTGCCTTGCTGAACCTGATTGCCACCGCTGCTCAGTTGCACCGGGTCGTTGCCGCTGATGCTCGCCACATGGGCCTGAGTGTCAGTGGTCTGCTTGCCGCTGTGATCGAGCTGGAAGCCAGCGCCGAGGTCGACGTTGGTGCCGTCGGTGCCCGGCAAGGTGCCGACCGTCAACGAGCCGCTGCCGCGCAGGCTGGAGTCGCTGCTGCTCTGGCGGTCGGTGGCCTGATTCAGCGCCAGATCGCCGCCGGTCTTGATGCTCACCCCGCCCTGCCCGCCGTCGAAACGGCTGCCAGCGAACTGTGCGTCCCCGCCCACTTTAATGTTCACGCCTTGGCTGCCGGCATAACCGCCGACCACCGCGGTGCTGCTGTCCTTACTGGCGTAGCTATTGCCACCGGCGCCGCTGGCGGCGACGTTCACGTCTTCGCCGGTCTTGGTGTAGACGCGCACGTCGACCTTGGCGTCCACTGAGTTATCGGTGCTGCTGTGATTGTTGCTCGCGGCATCGGCAACCAGTTTGTCGGCGCTGATGTTGACCTTGCCGTTGCTGGCGCTGTACTGGGTGCCCTGGTCGTGCAGGGTGCCGGCGGTTTTTACCTCGACACTGCCACCGTCGAAACGACTGACCACGGCGTTGCTGCTCTGCTCGGTCTTGTCGGCGCTGCCGTGACCGATCGCCACGTCGAGGCCGACGTTCGGCTGGCCGAGATTGCTCAATGCTTCCTTGTCCGGCACCTTGCCGTTAAGCACATCCTTGACCGCACCGGCAATCGGCCGGGCGATGTCCTTGTACTCGACGTTGGCGCCAATGTCCGCCGACCAGTTGCTCTGGTTGTGGGTGCTGCTTTCGGTGTTGCTGGCAGCGCGGTTGTCGATCGCGTTGGCCGCGACGTTCAGACCGTTGCCAGCCTTGACCTGCGCGCCTTCGGTCAGCAGCTTGTCGGCGTTGATGTTCAGGCTGCCGCTGCTCTGCACGTGGGTGGTTTGCGCGGTGGTGTTGCTGCTGCTGTCTTGCGTGGTGCTGTGGGCGAAATCGACGCCACTGCCGGCACGGTCAAGGCCGCCGGTGTAGTAAAAACCGCCGCCGGTACTGGAGGTGCCGGATGAGGTTTTGTGGCTGTCCTGTTCAGCCAGCAACGACACATTCTTGCCACTCAGCGTGGTGTCGCCGGCTGTGGATTTGACCTCACCGCCCTTGACTGTCAGATCACCGCCGGCCTGCACCTGCACGCTGCCGCCGCTGAGGCTCGAGCCTTGCTGGTTGACGTCGTTGCGGGTGACGGTCTGTTGTTTGTCTTCATAGTGCACCCCGGCGCGGTATTGCTCCGGCGTTTGCTCTTTGGCGTAGGCATCGAAGCCACGGGTCTCGGTGGTCGAGCTGCTGTCGTGAGTGTTCTGCGCGGAATGCACGTTCACATCACCCGCCGCGTCCGCCGTCAGCGCGCCGCCGGCCTTGACCGTGGAACCAGCCACTTCAATATCCTTGGCGCTTTTGAGCTTGAGGTTGCTGTCAGAAACCAGCTCGCTGCCCAGCGTGGTGCTGTCTCTGGAGTTCTGCCGCGACTCGTCCTTGGTGATGCCGAAGAACTTGCTGTCCTTGTCGTGGTTGTTGCTGTGCGAGGTGTCCTGCACGCCGTCGATCAGCAGCGAACCCTGAGCGCTGATCACGCTGGCCTCGGTGCCGCCACGGACCTGGCTGCCGCTGATGCGTACATCGTCGGCCTTGACGATCAGTTTACCGGCGGCGTTGATTTTGCTGCCCTGATGCTGAGTCTTGCCTTTGTCGGCGTCACCGGTCTTGCCGAAGAAACCACCGCCGACCAGGTCACCAGAATAACTGTTGTTATTGCTGCGGTTGGTGCGGGTGGCCGTGGTGACCTCCACCTGCTTGCCCGCCAGTTTCACATCACCGGCGCTGTTCAATTCAGCGCCTTCGGAACGCAACAACGCGGCGGTTTGCAGAGCGATATTGCCGCTCTTCAACTGGCTGCTGATGCTGCGCTGTTCTTCGCTGCTGTTGTTCCAGTCGGCCTTCCACAGATGCTTGCGATGGTTGCCCTGATCGGTCTGGGTGTGGCTTTCGGTGGCGGCGGTCAGGCGCAGATCGCCGCCGCTTTGCACATCGAGATTTTTCGCCGCTTCAACCTTGGCCGCTTTGAGTTCGGTGTCTTTGCCGGAGCTCAGCTTGACGTCGCGGCTGGCGACGATCTGGCTGCCGTGCTGGCGAGTTTCACTGTCAGTCTGGGTGCGGTCGTAGGTTTCCCAAGTGATGCCGATGGTGCTGTTGCTCCAGTTTTCGCGCTGCTCCTGGAGCTTGCGGCTTTCGACGGTGCTCAGGGTCAGGTTGCGCTTGGCATTGACGCTGACGTCGCGAGCACTGACATCGGTGGCGGCCAGCGTCAGGTCGTTGCCGCTGTGCAGGCCGACATCGCCCTGACTGCTGCGAATGCCGGCACGGGTCACTTCGAGGCTATTGGGGATGGCTTCACCGCTGACGCTGAGGTCGCCGGCGGAACGGATCTGCACGCCGTCACGCCCGGCCACTTGCACCGCACCCACACGCACGCCCGCGCCCTCTGCGGTGCTGATGATATTGATGCGCCCGGCCTGCATCGCGCCGAACAGGCTGGCGTCAATGCGTTGATCCTGGGTGTTGCCCGCCGGGTCCACGGCTTTGACCTGACCGCTGGCGTAATCGACCTGATTGCGTCCGAGCGTGAGGTTCAATTGATCGCGGGCGTCGATGCGGCCCTGGCTGTCGATACGCGGGGCGATCAGGTTGACCGAACCCTCGGCGTTACGCAGGCCGCCACTCTGGATCTGCAACTGACCGCTGGCGTCGCGGGTGCTCAGGCCTTGCAGTTTGCCGTCGTTCAATTCCGGACGACCGACCAGCAGACTGGCGTTCGGCGTATTGATGAAACTGCCGCCGTTCACCGAAATGCCGTTGGGATTGGCCAGCACATAATCGGCCGCACGGCCGAAGATTTCCTGGGCGCCGTTAATGGCCGACGGGTTGCGGCTGATCACCTCGTTGAGGATCACGCTCGCCGCCTGCCCCTGCAGTTGCGGGTTGGCCGCCAGTTGCCCGGCGAGCTGCGATTGCCCGGCCTGCAAGGCGTTGTTCAGCACCAGCCCCTGACGGTCGACGTTGTAGTCGAGGAACTGGTTGTGCGACAGACCCGAGCCGTTGGGCGCGACGATATTGACGATGGGCACCCCGCCCTGAGTCTGCAACTGCGCGGTGCCGCCGGGCCCGGGTGCGACCATCACACCGCCGGCGATGGCGCTGGGCAGGTGCACGGCGAAGAACAGGCTGGCGATCGCCCAGCGCAGTTTGCCCCGAGGAGAAAGATGGAATGCAAAGGAATGTGCTGGCATAAAAACGTCTCCATGTAAGTACGGCATCACGGCGCGCGATTTGGTCTTGGCCGTGGCTGTCGCGCTCAGATCCGACGGCGGTTTGTTCACTGCTTGATGAATCTCGGTGGTGCTCATATCTGCAACCCCACGCGCATCAGCCAGGTCTCTGGCTCGTGCTGCAAACCGTTGGGGGTGTTGAGGGCGCGTTGGTAATCGATGTCCACTTGCAGATTCTTCCAGCCCAGATTCAGCCCGACGCTGGCGCCGCTCAGGCGTTGACCTTGCGCGCCGTGATCGGCCTTGAGCCAGCCGTTGTCCAAACCTACGCGCGGGGTGATTTGCAGCGGCCAATCGCTGCGCAGCGGCAGACGCAAGGTGTTGCGCCAGATCGCGCCGCTGGCACCGGATGCGCTGCTGACCCGATAGCCGCGCACCGCCGAATCGTCGGTGCCGAGCAACTGTTCGATGGCCGGTAACGGATCGGGGCTGTATTGCAGATTGAGCTGGCTCTGCCACTGCCACGCTTGCGCGCCGAACTGACCGTTGCGCCACTGACTGAGGCCGGCGCGGTACTTGCGAAACTGCGCTTTGGGCAGGTTGTTGACTGCATGATTGGCGTCGTCATCGGCACCCAGCCAGCGCAAGCCTTGCGAGTAGCTGAAGTCGAGGTTCCACACCGCACGGTCGAGCCAGAACAGATTGAGTCCGGCTTCGGCCACGGTCAGGGTCGGGCTTTGAATGCCCAGGCGGACATTCTCCAGATAGCTGTCGACATCCTTGTGCGCCAATTGCAGGTTGGCGCTGAGCTGACGGCTCTGGTCGCGCCACAACACACGGTCGGCGCGCAGGCTCAGTTGATCGGTGATGCCGGTGCTGTACAAGGTCGCACTGGGCAGTTTGAACGGCGCGCGGTATTCGGCGTGGCTGGCGAACGCGCTGTAGGTCCAGTAGCCGTAGGGAATCGCGTAGTACAGGCTGGCGTTGCGACTGTAGCGGTCGCCCTGATTCAACGTGTCGCTGGCGCTGAGGCTCAACAGATCGTTGAGTTGCAACGGGCTGTCGAAGCTCAGGCTGACGCTGTCGCGATCACGCCCGGTGCTGGCGCTGCCGAGGTTGTCCATACCCAGGCCCAACGCCCAGCGCGACAGCCCGGCCGTGCGCGAACGCAGGATGATTCGCGACGCGCCCGGCTGGCTGCCGGGGGCGATGTCGGCGGTCAGGTCAATCGAACGCAAGCGGTTCAACTGATCCAGGCCCTGCTCCAGATCGCGCAGGTTCAGCGGCTGACCGAGCATATGCGGGAACGCGCCGCCCAGCGACACGGGCAGGCTCTGATCGGCCAGTTCGATGGACTCGATGTAGCCCTCGTCGATCATGATGTCCAGCGACTGTCCCGCCTCCGGCGCGCTCAACAGGTACGGGCGGCTGGCAATGTAGCCCTTTTCGACGTAGCTCGCGGTGATGGTCGCCAGCAGATGGTTGATCTGGCCGACGCCCATGCACGGCGCCAGCAGCGGTTTGATCCGGGCGTTGAGCTTGTCGCTGTCGATCAGCGTAACGCCGCCGATGCGCGTGCCACTTAGCGGCCAGCAGCGTTCATCGGGGGTGACGGTTTGCGCGATGACTGGAGTGGCCGGCGCCGGGCCGAACGCACCGCGCTCGAGTTGGCGCTGGCGTTGCTCCATCTGCAGTTGTTGCAGATCGCGCTGTTGCTGTTGCTGCTGGCGCAGCACTTCCTGGCCCGGCGCAACAGGGTCAGCCGCTTGTATCGAGGAGGCGCACACACTCAACACAAAGGCCGACAACAGCGGGCAAAGCGTGGAACGACGACGAAAAACAGCGCAAAGCGAATACGGCACGCAACATCCTTGCAAGCATAAAATGGCGTAATGCCACTTCATCAATGCGAGTGATAGTCAGAGCCTTCCTACGCAAATGCAAGACGCTTCCTACAGCGCTTACATTTCTTAAACAATTGATTTTGCTGCGTTCACCGCCAGCAACCGCGCACGGCGTAAGGGTTTCCCCGAGGGGGGTGATCGAGTTGTCGAACGCTCGTCCCACCTCACGGGCGCTAACTGTCTACCGAGCCCCCTCCAAAACCTGAGTCGCTGGAAGCAAACGGACGACCGGCATAAAAACTCAATTGCCACAAAATATTACTTGCCTCATATTACGTCCGTAATAACGACTCGTTTCCGCAGGTACCAAGCCATGACCAGCATGCCCACCCTTGAGCCCGACCTGTCTGTTGCGGTCACCGCCGCCAAGCCGCCACTGCGCAAACGCCTGCTGCTGACGGGCGCCGGCCTGATCGCGCTGGTGGTGGTTGGTGTGTACGCCGCGCACTGGTGGGGCACCGGGCGTTTTCTGGAAGAGACCGACGATGCCTACATCGGTGGCGACGTCACGGTGATCGGGCCGAAGGTCGCCGGGTACATCGAAGAAGTGCTGGTCAGTGACAACCAATCGGTGAAGGCCGGCGACGTGCTGATTCGACTCGATGCGCGTGACTATCGCGCCAACCTCGCCAAAGCCGAGGGCGCCGTCGCTGCCGAACAAGCGCTGCTGGCCAACCTCGACGCCACCGAGCAATTGCAGCAAGCGGTGATCGGCCAGGCTCGGGCCGGCATTGATGCCGCCGCTGCCGAAACCGCCCGTTCGCGGGACGACAATGCCCGCTACAAACGCCTGGTGAGCAGCAACGCGGTGTCGGTGGAAAGCGCCCAGCGCGCCGACGCCAGCTTCAAGACCGCCCAGGCCCTGAGCGCCCGTGCCCAGGCTGAATTGCTCGCCGCACAGCGCCAACTGGCAGTGATCGACACTCAGAAACAACAGGCCCGCGCCGCCCTGCAACAGGCTCGAGCCGAGCGCGATCTGGCGCAACTGAACCTCGGCTACACCGAGCTGCGCGCACCGGTCGACGGGGTGATCGGCAACCGCCGCGCACGGGTCGGCGCCTATGCCCAGGCTGGTTCGCAACAGTTGTCGGTGGTACCGGCCAGCGGTCTGTGGGTGGATGCCAATTTCAAGGAAGACCAACTGGCGCGAATGAGACCCGGGCAACGCGTGAGCATCCGCGCCGACGTGCTCTCCGGCCAGGAATTCCATGGCCGCCTCGACAGCCTCGCGCCCGCCACCGGGTCGCAATTCAGTGTGCTGCCCCCGGAGAACGCCACCGGCAACTTCACCAAAATCGTCCAGCGAGTGCCGGTGCGAATCCTCCTCGATCCGGCCGACGGCGTGCTCGGGCATCTGCGTCCCGGCCTGTCGGTGACCGCCGAAGTCGACACCCGCGCGCCAGCTGAAACCAGCGCCGTGGCTGTCGCGCCATGAGCACCGCCCTCGCCGCCCCGGCGCAACCGTTCAACGCCGCCGACATGGCCACCGCGACCAAAGTGTTCGCCTTCGCCACGATGTGCATCGGCATGTTCATTGCGCTGCTGGACATCCAGATCGTCTCGGCGTCGCTGCGTGATATCGGCGGCGGACTCTCGGCCGGCACCGACGAAACCGCGTGGGTGCAGACCAGTTACCTGATCGCCGAAATCATCGTGATCCCGCTGTCGGGCTGGCTGTCGCGGGTGTTCTCCACGCGCTGGCTGTTTTGCGCTTCGGCGGTCGGCTTCACCCTGGCCAGCCTGCTTTGCGGCGTGGCTTGGAACATCCAGAGCATGATCGCCTTTCGTGCGCTGCAAGGCTTTCTCGGCGGTTCGATGATTCCGCTGGTGTTCACCACCGCGTTCTTTTTCTTCACCGGCAAACAACGGGTGATTGCCGCCGCGACCATCGGTGCGGTGGCGTCACTGGCGCCGACCATGGGGCCGGTGATCGGCGGCTGGATCACCGATATTTCCTCGTGGCACTGGCTGTTCTACATCAACCTGGTGCCGGGGATTTTCGTCGCGGTGGCAGTGCCGATGCTGGTGAAGATCGACCAGCCGGAACTGGCGCTGCTCAAAGGTGCCGACTACCTGAGCATGGTGTTTCTCGCGCTGTTTCTCGGCTGCCTGGAATACACCCTCGAAGAAGGCCCGCGCTGGAACTGGTTCAGTGACAGCACAATCCTCACCACCGCATGGATCAGCGGCATCGCCGGTGTGGCCTTCATCGCGCGCACCTTGCACGTGGCCAATCCGATCGTCGATCTGCGCGCGCTCAAGGATCGCAACTTTGCCCTCGGCTGCTTCTTTTCCTTTGTCACCGGGATCGGCCTGTTCGCGACGATTTACCTGACGCCGCTGTTTCTCGGACGGGTACGCGGCTACAGCGCGCTGGACATTGGTCTGGCGGTTTTTTCCACCGGGGTGTTCCAGATCATGGCGATTCCGCTGTACGCCTTTCTCGCCAATCGCATGGATTTGCGCTGGATCATGATGATCGGCCTGGGGCTGTTTGCATTGTCGATGTGGGAATTCAGTCCGATCACCCACGACTGGGGCGCGGGCCAGTTGCTGCTGCCGCAAGCGCTGCGCGGGATTGCCCAGCAACTGGCGGTGCCACCGGCGGTGACGCTGACTTTGGGCGGCTTGGCCCCGGCACGCTTGAAGCACGCTTCGGGGCTGTTCAACCTGATGCGCAACCTGGGCGGTGCCATTGGCATTGCGGCGTGCGCGACCATTCTCAATGACCGCACCAACCTGCACTTCACCCGCCTGGCCGAGCATCTGAACAGCAGCAACGAGGCGCTGAATCAGTGGCTGTCACAGGTCGGTGGCAACCTGGCGACGCTGGGTCAGAGCGGTGATGTCGGCGTCACCGCCGGCCTGCATCAGCTGTGGCTGCTGACCTACCGCGAGGCGCAGACCCAGACCTACGGCGACACCTTTTTGATGATCATGTTGTGCTTCATCATCGCCACGGCGATGGTGCCCTTGATGCGCAAGGTGCAACCACCGGCCGCGCCGAGTGCGGATGCGCATTGATCCAGACTTCCAAAACGACCGGCCCCTGTAGGAGCTGCCGCAGGCTGCGATCTTTTGGCTTTGATTTTAAAAACAAGATCAAAAGATCGCAGCCTGCGGCAGCTCCTACAGGGGTTATGTGTTGCGGCTTAGAGCTGTGGGGTTTTACGGAAGCCCACGGCCAGACGGTTCCAGCTGTTGATGGTGCTGATCGCCACGCTCAGGTCGACCATTTCCTTGGGGGTGAAATGCGCAGCGACTGCTTCGTAATCTTCGTCCGGAGCGTGGGTCAGGCTCAGTTGGGTCAGCGATTCGGTCCACAGCAGCGCCGCACGTTCGCGGTCGGTGAAGAATGGCGCTTCACGCCACGCGGTCACGGCGAACAGCCGACGTGGGGTCTCGCCGCCCTTGATCGCGTCGGTGGTGTGCATGTCGATGCAGAACGCACAGCCGTTGATCTGCGAAGCTCGCAGTTTGACCAGTTCGACCAGGGTCTTTTCCAGCGGCAGTTTCGAGACGGCGGTTTCCAGGGCGATCATCGCTTTCAGGGCGTCTGGGGAGGCGGTGTAGAAATCGGTGCGAGCTTTCATGGTTGAGTTTCCGGGGCCAGTGAATGTGTGACTAAGGTAGCCCCGCACCTGCCCCGGACAAATAGCCAATCTCCCGGAAGACGAGTAGACCACCGCGTCACACGCGATTGCGTAACCAGTGCAGGAACCCGGTTTTCGCCACCACAGGCGGCACGTCCTGGGTCAGGGTCTGGGCCTTGTGCAGGCGATAATCGAGCAAGGCTTTCATCGCCTCGTTGATGTCATGGCGGGCATCCAGGCACGGCTTCAGGTAGGTCTTCTCGATGCGGTACAGCGCACAGAAGGTTTTCGCCGCGAAGGTCGCCGGCACCGAGGAATCGGAGAGAATGCCGGCCTCACCGATCACTTCCCCCGGCCCCATACGCCCGGATTCGAACGGCGTGCCATGGCGAGTCAAGGTCACGCTGACCACGCCGGACTCGATGATGAACAAATGATCGCTGACCTCCCCGGCATCGAGAATCGTCTCGCCGGCGCGGAAAGTCTGCAGGGTCATGTTCTGGCTGAAGGTGTCTTTCTCTTCCTGGCGCAGAGTGGAGAAAATCGGCGAACTGTCGAGCAGCGCCCGTGGCCGCGAGAGGTTGCCGGCGACAATCGGTTCGACACTCGACAACAGATTGACCCCGGATGCCTGCAGATGCCGGTAAGCCAGATCGAACAGCTGATTGCGCACCGAACGCTTCTGATCCATCGACGACACAAAACCGCTGATCTCATATTCAGCACCAGCGCTGCTGGAGCTTTTCAACGCGACGCTCGGCGACGGATTGTCCAGCAGCGGGCGGCAACCCTGCATCGCCCGCTCCAGCGCGTCGATCACCGTATTGGGCCGGGCGTGCGGGCTGACCTGGACACTGACGGCCACCCCGAACATGTTGCTCGGTCGGCTGAAGTTGATGATCTTGGCCTTGGCTGCCAGTGAGTTGGGAATCACCGCCATGCTGCCCTGGCTGGTTTGCAGGCGCGTGGCGCGCCAGTCGATATCGACGACCCGGCCTTCGGTGCCGTCGATGGAGATCCAGTCATCAATCTGATAGGGCTTGGTGGTGTTGAGCACGATCCCGGAGAACACGTCACTCAGGGTGCTCTGCAATGCCAGACCGACGATGATCGCCAAGGCCCCGGACGTGGCCAGCACGCCTTTGACCGGCAGATCCAGCACGTAAGCCAGTGCCGCGATAATGGCGATCAGGAAAATCACCGCGCCGAGCAGATCCTGCAACAGCCGCCCGGTGTGCCCGACGCGCTGCATCATCACCGCGCCGATCAGCACCGTCAGGGTGCGCGCGCCGAACAGCCACCAGCCAATCTGCAAGCCGGTCGCCGCCAGGTGCAGCGGCACGTTGTCGGCCCACGGCGCCGGTTCCATCGGGTTGAGGCCTTCGTTGAACAACAGCACGCTGAACAGGCTGAAAATCAGCACCCGCACCAGCAGCTTCCACTCGCTGCCACGGGAGCTGATCAGGCGCCACAGCCCGAGATCGAGGAGGATCAGGATCAACGCGCAGAACAACGGATGTTCGGTCAAAAAAGACAACATCAAACCACTCCGACAGGGGCCAATCGCGAGAAGATCGCACAGATTGGCTCAGTGTAGGAGCAATTGATTTCAGAGGATGAACGCCCGCGTAAAAACACCCAAAAACCAATGTGGGAGCGGGCTTGCTCGCAACGGCGGTGGATCAGTCAGACACGCATCGACTGGCACTCCGCTTTCGCGAGCAAGCCCGCTCCCACAGGGGGTAATTACCCGTGCATCCGGCCGAATCGTCCGGACTGGAAGTCGGCGAACGCCTGATGAATCTCCTGCTCGGTGTTCATCACGAACGGGCCGTGGCCGACGATCGGTTCGTCGATCGGCTCGCCGCTGAGCAGCAGCACCACCGCGTCTTCACTGGCCTCAAGGGTCAACTGACGACCGTCGCGCTCGAACAACACCAACTGCCCGATACCTGCCGTTTGCGTACCGTTGATCGTCACCGAACCTTTCAACAGCACCAGCGCGGTGTTGCGCCCTTCGTGCAGATCCAGCGTCAGCAACTTGCCGGCGTTCAGCCGCAGGTCCCAGACGTCGATCGGCGTGAAGGTCTGCGACGGGCCTTTCTGCCCCTCGAACTCACCGGCGATCAACCGCAGGCGGCCGGCGTTGTCCTTCAGCGCGATATCTGGAATGTCGCGATCGAGAATGGTCTGGTAGCCGGGCGCGGCCATTTTGTCCTTGGCCGGCAGGTTGACCCAGAGTTGCACCATTTCCAGTTTGCCGCCGGTTCTGGCGAAATCATCCGAGTGAAACTCTTCGTGCAGGATCCCGGACGCCGCCGTCATCCACTGCACATCGCCCGGGCCGATGGTGCCGCCGCTGCCGGTGGAATCGCGGTGCTGCACTTCGCCGTCGTAGACGATGGTCACCGTTTCAAAACCACGATGCGGATGCTGGCCGACGCCACGGCGCTCGGTGGTCGGGGTGAATTCGGCAGGTCCTGCGTGATCGAGCAGCAGGAACGGGCTGATGTGTTTGCCCAGGTTGTCGTAGGAAAACAGGGTGCGAACCGGGAACCCATCGCCGACCCAATGGCCGCGAGGGCTGGTGTAGATACCGATGATGTTTTTCATGGTTGCCTCCAGAAAAGTGGGTGACGCAATGGATTAAGCTTAAATCCATGACGGTTGGAGGACTAGCCGGCAAAAACCGGCTTTAGTGTTCCACTTATAGAACAGTGCTGCACCTATCCACATAGCCTTGTAGGAGCTGCGGCACGCTGCGATCTTTTGATCTTGTTTTTCAGGATCAAAAGATCGCAGCGTGCCGCAGCTCCTACAAGATTCGTGACTTGCGCTCAACAGTGCTTTGCCCCGGCAGCGGTTTTTCTCACGGACGCAGACACGGATACTCCTCTCATTCCCACTGCAACCCTGGAGTCATCAATGTCTGTTCCCGCTTTTGGTCTGGGTACGTTTCGCCTGCAAGGTCAGGTGGTCATCGACTCGGTGAGCACCGCCCTTGAACTCGGCTACCGTGCCATCGACACCGCGCAGATCTACGAAAACGAAGCCGAGGTCGGTCAGGCCATCGCCGCCAGCGGGATTGCCCGCGAAGAGCTGTTCATCACCAGCAAGATCTGGATTGCCAACTTCGCCAAGGACCGTCTCATCGACAGCCTCAAGGAAAGCCTGCAGAAATTGCAGACCGACTATCTGGACCTGACGCTGATCCACTGGCCGTCACCGGAAGATCAGGTGCCGGTCGGCGAATTCATGGGCGCGCTGCTCGAAGCCAAGCGTCTGGGCCTGACCCGGCAGATCGGCGTGTCCAACTTCACTATCGAGCTGATGCAACACGCCATCGCAGCGGTCGGTGCAGAAAATATCGCCACCAATCAGATCGAGCTGCACCCGTACCTGCAAAACCGCAAAGTGGTCGAGTTCGCCCGCAGCCAGGGCATCCACATCACCTCGTACATGACCCTCGCCTATGGCGAAGTGTTGAAGGATCCAGTGATCCAGCAGATTGCCGAACGCCTGCAAGCCACGCCGGCGCAAGTGACGCTGGCCTGGGCGATGCAGTCGGGTTACGCGGTGATCCCGTCGTCGACCAAACGCGCCAACCTGCAGAGCAACCTCGGCGCCACCGCGCTGACCCTGAGCGAGGCCGACATGGCGCTGATCGCCGGTCTGGAGCGCGGCCAGCGCCTGACCAGTCCGAAAGGCATCGCCCCGCAGTGGGATTGAGCACTCAGCCCTGAAGCAGCTGCGCGAGGCCGAGCATGGTCGCGCGCAGCGCACCGACCGACCGGTGCACGGCCAGCGTTTCGGCGTCCCGACAGGCTTGTTCGAGATCCACGCACGCCGCCACCACCCGGGCGGCACCGACCATTTGCGCACCGCCCTTGATGTGATGCGCGAGCGTCCGCAACCCGTCCAGATCCTGGGGCTGGCGCGCCGCATCCAGCCGTTGCAGATCCTCGTGCAAACTGCGCAACACTTGCTCACGCAGGCGTTGCATCACCGTGTGATCGTCTCCGGCCATTTGCTCCAGCGCGCTGAGGTCGATCTCGGGCGACGGCAGTGTCGGGCTCGCGACGAGCTCACTTGCAGCGTGAGTGGCCGCCCTCAATGCCTGCTCCAGATCGCGCAAGCGAATCGGCTTGAACAGACAATCGTCCATGCCGGCCTCAAGACAGCGGATCTTCTCCTCGATCTGCGCATTGGCGGTAAAACCGAGAATCAGGCAACGCGCCCTGCCGCTCGCCGCCTCTTCGGCACGAATCGCCCGCGCAAGTTCGTAGCCGTTGCGCTGCGGCATGTTGCAGTCGGTGATCAGCACATCGAACGGTTGTGCCCGCCAACGCTCCAGGCCTTGTTCACCGTCTTCGATATCCACCGTGCGGTGGCCCAACTCACTCAATTGCCAGCACAGCAGCAGTCGGTTGACCGGATGATCGTCCACCACCAGCACACTCAATGGCCGCGCGGACCTGGGCACCATTTCCGGCTCTGCCGGGACGGCAACTGCTGCGAGCGCGGCCAACGGTGACAGCTGCAGATTGATTTCAACCCGCGTGCCTTGCCCGGGTCGACTGTCGAGATGCAGCGTCCCGCCCATCATTTCGCAGAGGCTGCGGCTGATCACCAGCCCCAGCCCCGAGCCACTGCGCGCTGATTGACCGGTGTTGCGCGCCTGGACAAACGGGTTGAACAGACGCTGGCGGTCATCGGCGCTGATGCCGATGCCGCTGTCCTCGATTACCAGCGTCACGGCCAACGGCCCAAACGCGGTCCGCGTCACCGTCAACCACAGGCTCACTTCGCCCTGCTCGGTGAACTTGATCGCGTTGCTCAACAGGTTCGACAGCACTTGCTTGAAACGCGTCGGATCAAGCATGACATCAACGTCACTGTGCGCCCCCAACTCTACATGCCATGACAGACGCTTCTCGCGTGCCAAGCCCTCGAACACCCGGCACACCGAAGCCACCAACTCGCGCAGGTTGGTCCGCTCCGGCACCAGGGACAGATGCCCCGACTCGATGCGCGCGATGTCGAGAATGTCACCGATCAGTGCGAGCAATTGCTGGCCGGCGCTGGACGCGACCTGGATCGCCAGCCGATCGGTGACGCCCTCCTCGGCGCGTTTGAGGGCCAGTTCGAGCATGCCGATCAAGGCGTTCATCGGGGTGCGGATTTCATGGCTCATGGTCGCCAGAAACGTGGTCTTGGCGCGGTTGGCGTCGTCGGCGGCTTCCTTGGCCTGCCGCAACTGGCGCAGCCATTGCTGACGCTGACGCAACTGCCAGCGCTGAAAACCGATCCAGGCCAACGCCAGTACCAGCAGGCCCGCCGCCGTGGCGAACGCCAGGAGAATTTCGCGCCGGTGGCGCTGCCAATAGCTCTCCTCCACGACCACATCATGGCTCCACCGCTCGACCAGTTCGTCCATCTGCTGCGGCGCGATGCTCAGCAGCGCCTTGTTCAGAATCGTGTGCAGTGCGGTCGCCTGCGGGGCGGTGGCCAGGGCAATGCGCGCCGGCTGATTACCGATGGTGTTGGTGACGCGCAGGCGTTCGCGGTAATGACGGGCAATCAGAAAACGCGCCACCAGCAACGAGCTGACCGTCGCGTCGGCCTGCCCCTTGGTGATCAGTTCCATGCCCTCGGCGGGGCTGCTGACCTCCACCAGGCGTAAGCCGGGTACCCGTCCCTGTATGTAGCCGCGCAACGGATGGCCGCGATAAATCGCCAGGCGCTTGCCCGCCAGATCGTCAAGGCTGCGCGGGCTGCGGGGCGTGGTGGCGCTGACCAGTACAAACGGATTGTTCAGGTACGCACGGGTGAATTGCAGCTCGACTTCGCGCTCGCTGCTGGGTGTCACCACCGGCAACACGTCGAGTTCGCCGGCCTTGAGCTGTTCGATCTGGCGGTCCAGCGACTGTCCGCGAACAATCTCCAGTTGCAGCCCGGTGCGCTGACTGATCAGGTTGAGCAATTGCGCCGACAGCCCGTTGAAACGCCCGTCGGCATCAAAAAACGTCAGCGGCGCGAAGTCTTCGATCACGCCGACACGCACACGCGGATGCTGCTGCAGCCACTCCTGCTCCCCGGCACTGAGGCGCACCCGCGACTGCGTGGCCATTTGCGCGCGCCCCGCGCTCCAGCGCTGCTCGATCAGCTGACGACGTTCCATGGGAATCGCCGCCAGCGCCTTGTCGAGGATGCGCTTGAGGCGTGCCTCGCTGCGCAGCACGGCGAAACCGAAAGGGTTGGCGTCCAAACCTGACGGCCCGGCCAGTTGCAGGTCATTGCGGTAATTGGTGTTGATCAGGTAATTGGCACTGATCAGGTCCCCCAGGTACCCATCATCAACCCCGAATGCCACCGCACCGAGCGCATCCATCGCCGAGGGATAGCGCTGCAGGTTTACCTCGGGATAGAACGCCTGGACGCTGGCCAGTGGCAGATAGTCCTCGACCATGGCGATGCGTTGGCCGGCCAGATCCGCCGGCAAGGTTTCGTCGCGCCGGGTCACCAGCATCGGCTGATCTTCGGCGTAGGGCCGCGTCAGGACGAAATCCGGATCGGCCAGCTCAAAGCTGTTGGACGTTCCCAGCAGATCGAGTTCGCCGCGTTTGAGCGCAGCCATCACCTCATCGCGCTGGGCGAAACGCTGCACCTCGATCCGCACACCCAGCAGTTGCGCCAGCAGGTCGGCGTAGTCGGCGGTGAGACCTTCCAGCTCCTGGCGATTGCGGGTGATTTCGAAGGGTGGGTAATCGGCGCCGGAAATGCCCATGCGCAATACCGGGTGCTGGCGCAGCCATTGCCGGTCCTGTTCGTCGAGCGGCACCCGGATATTTTCCAGGCCCGCCTGAGTCAACAGTTCCAGATGCTGCGGCGGCTCGCTGGCCCAACAGCTGACCGTGAGGCTCAACCACACCAGCCACCACCCGCGTCGCGGACTCACCTTGGTCACTCAGATCAGAAAATTGCGCTTGGCGAATTCGCGCAAGTGCACCGTGGAATTGATACCGAGCTTTTTCATCAGGCGGGTTTTGTAGGTACTGACGGTTTTATGGCTCAGGTGCATGTCTTCGGCGATCGTCTTGTTGGGTTTGCCCTGCGCCAGTTGTTCGAGAATGCTCAGTTCGCGATTGGACAACTGGTCGATCAGTTGCTTTTCGCTGTGGTGCAACGGCGACGCTATATGTCCGTTGTCGGGCAGCGCAACAAAATACGAGTAGCCCGACATCAGCGCCTGGATGGCCTTGTGCAGTTGCAGCAACTGGTTGCTCTTGGCCACATAGGCCATGGCGCCGCAGCGCATGCAGCGGTCCTGATAGTGCAAAGGATCCTGCGACGTGAAGATCAGCACCCGGCATTCGGGGTCGTGGGCCTTGAGTCGCTCCAGCACCTCCAGTCCGCCGAGCCCTGGCAACTTGAGATCGAGCACCACCAGCCTGGGTTTGTGTTTACGGCTCAGCTCCACGGCTTCGCTGGCGCTCGACGCTTCGTGGATCACCTTGAACCTTTCGGTTTCAAGCACGAGTCTCACGGCAGCCCGCACCACCGGATGATCGTCGACGATCAACGCTGACTTCATGAGCGCTCCCAGTGCAAAAACATGACAAGGGTGCCACCGGCATCGGCTGTTCCCCGCCGGGATGGCTGCGCAAAGACTGTTACACGGGAAGCAAACCGTATCTACCTGTCAGATCTGACAGTTGCGACAACGGACAATCCGTGCTCAAGCCCGACGTTGCAAGGCTGGCGCCGGGTTCCAGACATTGGCTGCGCACACCGGGGCAACGTCGACCCGCGCCATCAGCTGCTTGATCGCCGCTGCATTGGGCAAGGCGACAGGACTGATCTGCAGGTTTTCCTGGGCGAAGCCGGCAGGCGTCAGCGCTGGCGCGGTGGGTTCGTTATAGATCAGGACGTGGCGCACATGCGGGTTGTTGAGGAAAAAACCGGGCAGGTCCAGCGAACCGGCCGCCAGTTCGGCATTGATGACCACGGCGTCAAACGGCTCGCAGCCGTACTCCACCAGGGTCAGCAGTTCAACGAGGTTCTGCACCGGGGCAATGCGGAAGTATTCAAGAGCGTTGAACAGGCGCTCGATTTTCATCCGGTGAAAATGCTGCGGGTCGGCTATCAGGATGCGCAGGGTTTTATTTATCATGCTCGGTCTCGTGGAGGTCACGGGTGTGTGCGCCAAGACTACGCAAGCGGCATGGACAACTCTGTAGGACTTTTCCTAAAAAAACCGTCACTCATCCGCGTGTTCCCGGTGATTGCGCCGTTGCAACCAGTGCAGCAGATCGGCCCCGGCCATCGGCCGCGCGTACCAGTAGCCCTGCCCTTGCGCGCAGCCCAGCGCCAGCAGTTCGCGACGTTGCGCATCGGTTTCGATGCCCTCGATGACCACGCTCATGCCCAGGGTCTCGCCCAGCGCCAGGGTGCTGGCGATGGCCGCACGGCAACGCGGCTCGTGCGCAAGGTTGCGAATGAAGTCGGCGTCGAGCTTGATCTCGTTGAACGGCAACTGACACAGACGCTGCAACGAGGAGAATCCAGCACCGAAGTCATCAATGGACAAGCGGCAGCCCATCATGCGCAAACGCACCAGGCTCTCCAGGCTGGTGGCGGGCGCTTCGAGCAGGCCGCTTTCAGTCAGCTCGAAGGTCAGGCTGGAGCCCGCCACGGCATGCCGCGCCAGCGTGGCTTTGAGGGTGTTGGCCAGCTCCGGATTAGCCAGCTGCACGGTTTGCAGATTGAACGCCATGTTCAGTGCAAAACCTTGGGCCTTGGCGCGTTTGTGCAGGTTCAGCGCCTGCTCCAGTTGGCAAAACAGCAATGAGTCGAGCAAGCCACAACGCTCCAGCACCGGCATGAATTGCCCAGGGGCAATGATCCCGCGGGTCGGATGCAGCCAGCGACAAAGCACCTCGACACCGCAGACTTCACCGGTGTGCAGGTTGAATTTGGGTTGATACCAGGCATGCAATTGCTGATCGACCAACGCCTGGCGTACAGCCGCTTCACTGGCCAGCACCACCGCCCCGGACGGGCTCGGCGCCTCGACCGGGCGGTGAACGAATTTGTCCAGCAACCCCGCCAACACCTGGGCATGCAGCGGTTTGCCGACATCCCCCAGCAGCTCCAGACCGAGCAGCGTGACCATCTGGTGTACCGCCCGGCGCAGATCCGCCGACAGCGAGCTGCAGATGATCACCGACCGCACCTGCCCCGACGCACCGACCCGCTGCAGAAACTCCAGGCCGTCCATGCCCTCCATCTGCAAGTCGCACAGTGCGATGTCCACCGTGCCGACCTCATCGAGCAGCGCCAGCGCCTGCGCCCCGTCGCTGGCTTCGAACACCTGATGACAGCCCAGGCTCTGCAGCATGCTGACCGCCACCGAGCGTTGGAACGGGTGATCTTCAAGAACCAGGATACGCAGGGGCGGGTTGGACATGCTGATGGCCTCGTTGTGAGTGAATGGCGGACGAGTGTTTGCCGTTTCGAGCAGGCGTCTGCGGTCGCAGCGCACATTGCCTAACCATCGAGATGTTCCAGCACGCTGCCAAGGGCCTGCCGATCGGGGATCCGCAGCATGAACAACTGGCGTCGACGAGTGGCATAAATCGCCTCGGCCTGCGCTTGCCCACGCCGGACATCGTGGATCACCGCATGCCGAATCTGCGGGTTGCCTTGAAAGAACCGCACGGGATCAACACCGGCAGCAGCGATCAGTTCGCCATTGATGAGCATCAGGTCGAATTGCTCGAACGGCTCAGGGGAGTAATGCGTGAGCGCCAGCAGTTCACGAAACGAACGGATCGGCGTGAGATTGCGATAACCCAGCTCGTGGAAGACTCTGGCGATTCTGGATTGCAGCGCCTGCTGCTCTTCGACAATCACGATTCGCCTGCACTTGTAGGACATAAAATTTAACGGTGTAGAAAATGTGCTGACCACGCTAACGACAAGCCGTCGAAATCTATGTAGGAAAATTCCCAAAAGCAGGCGCAAACCTGTTGAAAACCGCCGAAAACGCCGCACAGGTCGGATCCATGCGGCGTTTTTTTCTTGCCAGCCAATGTGACAGCGCCACCCGCCATCCTGCCGAACGACGGCTGGAACCCACCGCCTTACTCGGTAGTACTCGGACTCCAGAACGCCTGCACCACCAGCGCCGAGGTCGAAATCCGCGCCACCAGGGCATCGAGTTCGTCACCGTCCACCGAGGTGGTCGCCAGCGTCGCTTCGATCTCGATTTCGTCGGCACCGAAGGCGTGTACATCGACGTCGCTGGCCGGGTAGTTGCTGCGTTCCAGTTCGGCTTCCAGCAGGGCGAACACAGCTTTCTGCTGCGAGCGCCGGGCGATCACGTAAACGATGTTGGTGACTTCGGCCGAGACCACATCCAGTGGCTGGCGGTTGATGTTGTTGACGATCGGTCGCAGCAAGGTGTTGGCGGCCAGAATGAACAGCGTGCCGAGCACCGCTTCGGCCAGCAGGTCGGCACCGGCGCAGGCACCGACGGCGGCGGAAGTCCACAAGGTCGCGGCGGTGTTGAGACCACGGACGTTGCCCTCTTCGCGCATGATCACCCCGGCGCCGAGAAAGCCGATGCCGGAGACCACGTAGGCGACCACGCGCACAGCCCCTTCAGCGCCGCCGAGACGGTTGGCCATGTCGACGAAAATCGCCGCACCGACCGCCACCAGCACGTTGGTGCGCAGGCCGGCGGTGCGCTGCCGGTACTGACGCTCGAAACCGATCAGGCCACCGAGGATGAAGGCTGCACTGAGGCTGACGAGGGTGTCGAGCAGCGAGGTGAGGTTGAGGTTGTTGATGGCTTGCATGATGAAGCTCCTTGAATAAACCACAGTCCCTTTGTCGGGCTTGCTGCCAATTCACTTGAAATAGCCGATCCCTGTAGGAGCTGCCGCAGGCTGCGATCTTTTGATCTTGTCTTGTAAAAACAAAATCAAAAGATCGCAGCCTGCGGCAGCTCCTACAGGGGCAGCATTACTGCCAGCCGAACCGGCGGATGTAGAAACCTTTCACCGCCTGGGTCAGCGCCATGTACGCCAGCAGGATCACCGGCAGGAACACGAAGTACAGCGACGGCAGTGCCTGCAATTTGAAGTAGTTGGCCAGTGGCCCCATCGGCAGGAAGATCCCCACCGCCATGATGATCCCGGTCATCACCAGCAGCGGCGTGGCTGCACGGCTTTGCAGGAACGGAATCTTCGGCGTGCGGATCATGTGCACGATCAGCGTCTGGGTCAGCAGACCGACCACGAACCAGCCGGACTGGAACAGAGTCTGGTGATCCGGGGTGTTGGCATCAAACACGTACCACATCAAGGCGAACGTGGTGATGTCAAAGATCGAACTGATCGGCCCGAAGAACAGCATGAAGCGTCCAACATCAGCCGGCTGCCAGCGCTGCGGCTTTTTCAGCATCTCGTCATCGACGTTATCGAACGGAATGGCGATCTGCGAAATGTCGTAAAGCAGGTTCTGCACCAGCAGGTGCATCGGCAGCATCGGCAGGAACGGAATGAAAGCACTGGCGACCAGCACCGAGAACACGTTGCCGAAGTTGGAACTGGCGGTCATCTTGATGTACTTGAGCATGTTGGCGAAGGTCCGGCGCCCTTCGAGCACGCCCTCCTCCAGCACCATCAGGCTCTTTTCCAGGAGGATGATATCGGCGGCTTCCTTGGCGATGTCCACCGCGCTGTCCACCGAGATGCCGATGTCGGCCGTGCGCAGTGCCGGGGCGTCGTTGATGCCGTCGCCCATGAACCCGACCACGTGCCCGTTGCCCTTGAGGATGCGCACGATGCGCTCCTTGTGCGACGGCGTGAGCTTGGCGAAGACGTTGGTTTTTTCTACCGCCACGGCCAGCTCGGCGTCGCTCATGCGCTCGATGTCGTTGCCCATCAGCAAGCCCTGTTGCGCCAGACCGACTTCACGGCAGATCTTCGCGGTCACCAGTTCGTTGTCGCCGGTCAGCACTTTGACCGCCACGCCATGCTCGGCCAATGCCTTGAGCGCCGGCGCGGTGCTTTCCTTCGGTGGATCAAGGAACGCCACGTAACCGATCAGCGTCAATTCCTGTTCATCCGCCAGGCTGTAAGTGTCGCGACCTTGCGGCATCGAGCGGGCAGCCACGGCCACCACGCGCAAGCCTTCAGCGTTGAATGCTGCGGTGACCTGCCGAATCCGGGTCAGCAATTCATCGCTCAAGGCTTCTTCGACTTCGCCGTGCTGCACACGGGTGCACACCGCCAGCACTTCTTCCACCGCACCTTTGCAGATCAGTTGATGTGGCTGACCACGCCCTTCGACCACCACCGACATGCGCCGGCGGTTGAAGTCGAACGGAATCTCATCGACCTTGCGAAACGCCGTGCCGACCTTCAGTTCGCGATGGATTTCCACGTGCTCCAGCACCGCCACGTCGAGCAGGTTTTTCAGGCCGGTCTGGTAGTAGCTGTTCAAGTAGGCCATTTCCAGCACGTCATCGGAGTCTTCACCCCAGACGTCGACATTGCGCGCGAGGAAGATCTTGTCCTGGGTCAGGGTGCCGGTCTTGTCGGTGCACAGCACGTCCATGGCGCCGAAGTTCTGGATCGCATCCAGACGCTTGACGATGACCTTCTTGCGCGACAGGAACACCGCTCCTTTGGCCAGCGTCGAGGTGACGATCATCGGCAGCATTTCCGGGGTCAGCCCAACGGCAATCGACAAGGCGAACAGCAGCGCTTCGGTCCAGTCGCCCTTGGTGAAACCGTTGATGAACAGCACCAGCGGCGCCATGACGAACATGAAGCGGATCAGCAGCCAGCTGACTTTGTTCACACCGAGCTGGAACGAGGTCACCGCGCGGTCAGTCGCGCCGACTCGCTGCGCCAACGCGCCGAAATAGGTGCTGTTGCCGGTGGTGAGAATCACCGCCACCGCCGTACCGGACACCACGTTGGTGCCCATGAACAGGATGTTCTCCAGTTCCAGCGGATTGCGCGTGTCGCGGTCGGCTTGCCGGGCAAATTTTTCCACCGGCATCGACTCACCGGTCATCGCTGCCTGGCTGACGAACAGGTCCTTGGCGCTGAGCACCCGGCAATCGGCGGGAATCATGTCGCCGGCGGACAGCACGATGAGGTCGCCCGGCACAAGTTGCTTGATCGGCAGTTCGATCCGCGGCTCATCGCGGCGCATCACCGTGGCGGTGTTGCTGACCATGGCCTTGAGCGCGTCGGCGGCCTGATTGGATTTGCTTTCCTGCCAGAAGCGCAGGAGCGTCGACAGCACCACCATGGAGAAAATCACCGTGGCGGCTTTCAGGTCTTCGGTCAGCCAAGAGATCACTGCCAACAGGGTCAGCAGCAGGTTGAACGGGTTTTTGTAGCAGTGCCACAGGTGGGTCCACCACGGCAGCGGTTGCTCGTGTTCGACTTCGTTGAGGCCGTACTGCGCGCGCAGTGCGTCGACTTCAAAATCAGTCAGGCCGTCGGTGTGGGTGCCCAGCGAAGACAGCAGTTCGCCGCTGTCGCGATGGGCCGCATCGACCAGGGTATTGGCCAGGGTGGGCGGCACTTCACGGCTGACCGTGGTGTCGTTGAACGATTCCAGCAACGCCAGACGGCGGAAGTGCCGGGCGATGTGGCGTGTGCGCAGGAAGCCTGCGAAAAATTCCTTGAGCGTAAGTTTCATGGCTGTTGCCCCTATGGTCAGCCGGGAAACCGTCGAGCAGGTACGACCATGCCTCGTTCACCGGAAAAACCGGCACGGCAAGGCTTGGCGCGCCGGTCAGAAAAGACAGGCGTGTCGATAGGTTTGCGATCACGACCACACGGTCGAAACCACACACGTTCAGTGTCGATGAGAAGGACGTCGGGACATGGTCTCAACTGACCATGATCGGGATGCCGCTGCTCGCTTTTACGGCGAGACAACGGCAGAGAAAGGCTGCGCGTTATCTTGCCGAGAATCTGCCGGTTACCGAGACCGGCCGACAACTGTCACTCGAACAAGTACCCACTGTGGGTCTCCGCTATTGATGAAAACGCGCGAAGCTTACGCCTCGATGATTGGAGAGTAAACCCGCAAGAGGAAGTGTGTCGGGGGAATGTGGCGGGTGTTCAGGAAGGGTTCAGGAAGGGTTCAGGATCCAGATTTTCAGCAGTGCTGATGGCCCCATCGCGAGCAGGCTCACTCCTACATTTTGTCCTGCGTACACAGAACATTTGTAGGGGTGAGCCTGCTCGCGATAGCGGTATTACAGACGACGCAAAACTCAGCTGGCCGTCGCCAACAGCAGATCCGCCATCGAACGATGCCCACGGTTCTTGCCATGCTCGTACAGCGACCCGGCGATCTCGTCAGCACGCACCGGCAGCACCGACAGCAAGGTGTCGCTCAGACCATGGCTGGCCTGGCAGAAGCCCTGCATGTACAGGCCGGCCTTGCAGCGCTCGTCGGTGATCAGTTTGTAGTTGCGATCAACCTCGAAATCACCGAGGTATTCCTCCAGTGGCGCCAGCAGTTTGCGGTGCATCTGCCGCTCGTAACCGGTGGCCAGGACCACGGCGTCATAGACACGCACGGTGACTTCGCCGGTGGCGTTGTTGCGCACGGCCAGTTCAATGCCGCGCTCGGTGGCGGTGGCGCTCTCGACGGTGGTCAGGGTACGGAACGCATGACGGGCGATGCCCGAGACTTTCTGCCGATAGAAGATGCCGTAGATGCGCTCGATCAGGTCGATGTCCACCACCGAGTAGTTGGTGTTGTGGTATTCGTTGACCAGGCGCTCGCGCTCGGCGCTGTTTTGCTGGAACACCAGATCGGTGAACTCCGGCGAGAACACTTCGTTGACGAACGGGCTGTCGTCCGCAGGCTTGAGGGCCGAGCCGCGCAGGATCATGTCGACCTGCACCGACGGGAACGAATCGTTGAGGTCGATGAACGCTTCTGCCGCGCTCTGCCCGCCACCGATGATGGCGATGCTCATCGGTTGATTGTTCACGCACGGCTGCTTGGCCATCTGCGACAGGTACTGCGAGTGGTGGAACACGCGGCTGTCGCCCTTGAGCGCCTTGAACGCTTGCGGAATACGCGGCGTGCCACCGGCGCTGACCACCACCGAACGCGCGGTGCGCACGAACTGCTGGCCTTCGGTGTCGCGGGAGATCACGCGCAGCGCTTCAACCTGATGGTTGTGCAGTACCGGTTCGATGGTCAGCACTTCTTCGCCGTAGCGGCTCTGCTCGGTGAACTGCCCGGCAACCCAGCGCAGGTAGTCGTTGTACTCCATGCGGCACGGGTAGAAGGTGCCGAGGTTGATGAAGTCGACCAGACGGCCGTGGGCTTTCAGGTAATTGACGAACGAGTACGGGCTGGTCGGGTTGCGCAGGGTCACCAGATCCTTGAGGAAGGAAATCTGCAACTCGCTCTGGGTCGACAGGGTGTTGCCGTGCCAGCTGTAGTCGGCCTGCTTGTCGAGGAACAGCACATCCAGCTCGCCGTGGGTCGGGCCGCGCTCTTGCAGAGCGATGGCCAGCGCCAGGTTCGAAGGGCCGAAACCGACGCCGATCAGGTCGTGAACGATGGGCGATGCAATTGCCTGAGTCATTTCCAGTGTCCTCTGGATGAACCCCTCAACAAGGGGAAAGGAGAGCCTAAGTGACCCGACTGGCCTTGAGCAGGACAGCAGGTCGTCTGTTGAGTAGGAACGAGGACAGTGAAATAAAATTTAACGATGTCGGCTCAATGGGCATCCCATTGCTTGATGCGCAGGCGGCAATGCTTCATCGCATTGACGATGTGTTTTTCCACCAGCGCCTTGGAAATCCCCAGATGTTCGGCGATCTGCGGGTGCGACAGGCCTTCGATCTTGCGCAGCAGAAAACTGTCGCGACACAGCGGTGACAGTTCCGCCAGGGCGCGCTGGAGCATTTCCAGACGCTGGCCGTGATCGAGGGTGCCGTGAGGCGATGGGGTGAAATAGCGCTCTTCGCTGTCGAGCACTTCCAGCGGTTCGACCTGACGCAAGGCGTTGCGCCGATGATCGTCGATCACCAGATTCAACGCGGTGCGATAAAGAAACGCCCGAGGTTGCTCGATGGGGGTGTCGCTGGATCGTTCCAGCACCCGCACGTAGGCGTCATGCACCACATCTTCGGCGACCTGACGGTTGCCGAGCTTGGCGTTCAGGAAACACACCAGCTCGCGATAGTAGTTTTCCAACATGACTCCCGGCCGCTTTGATGCGGATTCTATCCTTGAGCACACTGATCGACAGCCCCGGAAGACGGGGTAGCAAGATAGTGGCAACTTGAGGTGCGTAATTTATAGTAATTCTCATATAGATTTAAAGTGGCGTTTGTCGTTGCCCGCCAAATAGTGCCGTTCTATACCTGTAACATCCTGTGTCTTCGCTTAAATTCCCCGCCGCTTTCATCGTTTACAGGACAGCTCCCCGTGTCTGCCGCGCCTTGCGTCAGCGTTCAGCGGCTGCCCGCTTCTGCGCGCCCCCGAACGACGGGCCGAATTCCACTGGCCGGAACCCTGCATGAAACGTCCCCGCCCCGCCCGACGCGCCCTGCTCGTAGTCCTTTGTCTGATTCCCGTTGTTGCCTACGCCGCGTGGCAAATCATGCCCCCGGGGCGCGAGCGCTTCGCCACCGTGCAAGTCAGCCGTGGCGATATTGAAAGCAGCGTCACCGCGCTGGGCACCCTGCAACCGCGACGTTACGTCGATGTCGGTGCGCAGGCCTCCGGGCAGATCCAGAAAATCCACGTGGAAGTCGGTGACGTGGTCAAGGAAGGTCAACTGCTGGTGGAAATTGATCCCTCCACGCAGAAGGCCAAACTCGACGCCGGGCGCTTTTCCATCGAAAACCTCAAGGCGCAATTGCAGGAGCAACGCGCCCAGCATGAACTGGCGCGGCAGAAGTATCAGCGTCAGCAGCATCTCGCCGCCGGCGGCGCCACCCGTGAAGAAGACGTGCAGACCGCCCGCGCCGAACTGAAAGCCACCCAGGCGCGCATCGACATGTTCCAGGCGCAGATCCGCCAAGCCGAGGCCAGCCTGCGCAGCGATCAGGCCGAACTCGGCTACACGCGGATCTACGCGCCGATGGCCGGCACCGTGGTTGCCCTCGACGCCCGCGAAGGCCAGACCCTCAACGCGCAACAGCAGACACCGCTGATCCTGCGCATCGCCAAGCTGTCACCGATGACCGTGTGGGCCGAGGTCTCCGAGGCTGACATCGGTCACGTCAAACCGGGCATGACCGCCTACTTCACCACCCTCAGCGGCGGCCAGCGGCGCTGGAGCAGCACTGTACGGCAGATTCTGCCGGTGCCGCCCAAGCCACTGGACCAGACCAGCCAGGGCGGCGGCAGCCCGGCCAGCACCAGCAAAAGCGGCAGCGCGCGGGTGGTGTTGTACACCGTGCTGCTCGACGTCGATAACGCCGACAACGCGTTGATGGCCGAGATGACCACCCAGGTATTTTTCGTCGCCGATCAGGCCAAGGATGTGCTCACCGCGCCGGTCGCCGCACTGCAGGGCAGCAGCACGGCCAACCTGCAAATCGCTCAGGTGGTGGCGGCCAACGGTGATATTCAGCAGCGCGAAGTACGCACCGGCATCAGCGACCGGCTCAAGGTGCAGATTGTCGACGGCCTCAACGAAGGCGATCACCTGCTGATCGGCCCGGCTGATGGCAACGGGGGCTGAATGCAAACGCCTTTGATCGACCTGCAGGACATTCGCAAATCCTACGGTGGCGGCGACGCTCCCGAGGTTCACGTGCTGCGTGGCATCGACCTGTCGATCCACGCCGGCGAATTCGTGGCGATTGTCGGCGCTTCCGGTTCCGGCAAATCGACCCTGATGAACATCCTCGGCTGCCTCGACCGCCCGACCTCCGGCGAGTACCGCTTCGCCGGGGAAAACGTCGCCGGCCTCGACAGCGACGAGCTGGCCTGGCTGCGCCGCGAAGCCTTTGGATTTGTGTTCCAGGGCTATCACCTGATTCCGTCCGGCTCGGCCCAGGAAAACGTCGAGATGCCGGCGATCTATGCCGGCACCCCGGCCGCCGAGCGTCACGCCCGTGCCGCCGCCCTGCTCGACCGTCTCGGCCTGGCTTCGCGCACCGGCAATCGCCCGCATCAGCTGTCCGGTGGTCAGCAGCAACGGGTGTCGATTGCCCGGGCGTTGATGAACGGCGGCCACATCATCCTCGCCGACGAACCCACCGGCGCCCTCGACAGCCACAGCGGCAAAGAGGTGATGGCGCTGCTCGATGAACTGGCGAGCCAGGGCCACGTGGTGATCCTCATCACCCACGACCGCGAAGTTGCGGCCCGGGCCAAGCGCATCATCGAAATTCGCGACGGCCTGATCATCAGCGACAGCGCCCGCGACAACCCCCAAGCCCAGACCAGCGCCAACCCCGGCGCCCTGCAAGCGGTGGATCTGCGCAAGCGTCTGGTCGAGGGCGCCGAAGCCACCGGCGCCTGGAAAGGCGAACTGGTCGACGCCTTGCACGCCGCCTGGCGAGTGATGTGGATCAACCGCTTTCGCACCGCGCTGACCCTGCTCGGGATCATCATCGGCGTAGCGTCGGTGGTGGTGATGCTCGCGGTCGGCGAAGGCAGCAAGCGCCAGGTCATGGCGCAGATGGGCGCCTTCGGTTCCAACATCATTTACCTCAGCGGTGCATCGCCGCACCCGCGCGCGCCGCAGGGCATCGTCACCCTGGATGATCTGGCGGTGCTCGCCACCCTGCCGCTGATCAAGCAGATCATGCCGGTCAATGGCGCCGAAGCCGTGGTGCGTTTCGGCAACCTCGACCACAACAGCTACGTCGGCGGCAACGACACCAATTTCCCGAAAATCTTCAACTGGCCGGTGGCCGAGGGCAGCTATTTCACCGCGGCCGATGAAGCCGCCGGTGCCGCCGTGGCGGTGATCGGGCACAAGGTGCGGAGCAAACTGCTCAAGGACGTCGCCAACCCGATCGGCCAGTACATCCTGATCGAGAACGTGCCGTTTCAAGTGGTCGGCGTGCTCGCGGAAAAAGGCGCCAGCTCCGGCGACTCCGACAGCGACGATCGCATTGCCGTGCCTTACTCCGCCGCAAGCACGCGACTGTTCGGCACCTACAACCCCGAGTACGTGGCCATCGCCGCGGCCGACGCGCGCAAGGTCAAGCAGACCGAACAGGCGATCGAACGCATGATGCTGCGCCTGCACAACGGCAAGAAGGATTTCGAACTGACCAACAATGCCGCGATGATCCAGGCCGAAGCGCGCACGCAGAACACCCTGTCGCTGATGCTCGGTTCGATTGCCGCGATCTCGCTGCTGGTCGGCGGCATCGGCGTGATGAACATCATGTTGATGACCGTGCGCGAGCGCACTCGCGAGATCGGCATTCGCATGGCCACCGGTGCCCGCCAGCGCGACATCCTGCGCCAGTTCCTTACCGAAGCGGTGATGCTCTCGGTGGTCGGCGGGATAGCCGGCATTGCCCTGGCGCTGATCGTCGGCGGCGTGCTGATCCTCAGCGAAGTCGCTGTCGCGTTCTCGTTGCTGGCCGTGCTCGGCGCCTTCGGCTGCGCCCTGGTCACCGGTGTTGTCTTCGGCTTCATGCCCGCCCGCAAAGCTGCCCGGCTCGACCCGGTCACGGCCCTTACCAGTGAATGAACGATCTATGAAACCGCGCCTCAGCCTGTTGACCGTGTGCCTGATTCTCAGCGCCTGCGCCAGCCCCGTTCAACGCCCGGACAGCGGCGTGCAGGCGCCGGCCACCTGGCAAGCGCCGCACAGCGCCAGCCTCGCCCGCAACAACCCGCAGTGGTGGACGCAATTCGGCAGTCACGAACTCGATCGCCTGATCGAGCAAGCGCGCCTGGGCAGCTTCGACCTCGCCGCCGCCGTCGCCCGAGTGCAACAGGCTCGGGCCAGCACGGTGATCGCCGGCGGCTCGCAACTGCCGGAGGTCAAGGCCGGGATCAACGCCAATCGGCAGAAACTGCTGCGTGGCAGTGGCTACAGCCAACTGGATGCCGACAGCAGCAATCAGGCCGTGGACTACTTCGACAGCAGCCTGAGCGCCAGCTACGAAGTCGACTTCTGGGGTGGCCAGCGCGCCTCCCGCGACAGTGCGCAATTCACCTTGCAGGCCAGCGAATTCGATCGCGCCACGGTCGAGCTGACGTTGTTCAGCGACGTCGCCAGCACCTATGCGCAGACGTTGGCGCTGGGTGAACAGGCGCGCATCGCCGAGCTCAATCTGGGCAACGCCGAAAGCGTATTGCAACTGGTGCAGACCCGTTACGACTCCGGCTCAGCCACCGCGCTGGAACTGGCCCAGCAAAAAAGCCTGGTGGCAGCGCAGCAACGGCAATTGCCGCTGGTGCAACAGCAGGCCCGGGACGCCTTGATCAGCCTCGCCGCGCTGCTCGGCCGCCCGGTGCAGCAACTGGCGGCCAGTCAGGAGTCCTTTGATCAACTGCAATGGCCGGAAATTGCCAGTGGCGTCCCCAGCGAACTGCTCAGCCGGCGCCCGGACATCGCCCGCGCCGAAGCCCAACTGGCGGCGGCCGAGGCTGACGTCAAAGTCGCCCGCGCGGCGATGCTGCCGAGCCTGACCCTCACCGCTCAACTGGGCTCGGGTGCCGACCAGTTCGACCAGTTGCTCCGCAGCCCCTTCTACAACCTCACGGCCGGCCTGGTTGCGCCGATCTTCAACAATGGCCGCCTGAGCGCCGAGCGCGACAAGGCCAGCGCACGCCAGCAGGAGCTGCTGGAAAACTATCGCGGCGCGATCATCAATGGTTTCGCCGATGTGGAAAAAGCCCTGAACAGCATTCGCGGCCTCGACCGGCAACGGCAATGGCAGAGCGAAGAACTGAACCAGGCGCAAACCGCTTTCAACATCGCCCAGAGCCGCTATCAGGCCGGCGCCGCCGACCTGCTGACCGTACTGGAAACCCAGCGCACCCTGTATGCCGCGCAAGACCTAAACGTGCAACTGCGCCTGTCGCGACTGCAGGCGAGCATCGCGTTGTACAAGGCGCTGGGGGGTGGCTGGCAAACCGCGAGCCGCTGATCTCTGGGGAAGAGGAATGCTTGCGTTGAGTTGAATCAAACAAATCCATCCTGAATGACCCACCGCATTCGCGGGCAAGCCCGCTCCCACAGGTTTTGGGTATCACTCCAATCCTGTGGCAACCGCTGAACATTGTGGGAGCTGGCTTGCCAGCGATTGGGTTGTGTCAGGCGAAGCTGTTCTGGATGGCTCACCGCATTCGCGAGCAAGCCCGCTCCCACAGGTTTTGTGGATCCCCCCAATCCTGTGGCAACCGCTGAACATTGTGGGAGCTGGCTTGCCAGCGATTGGGTTGTGTCAGGCGAAGCTATTCTGGATGGCCCACCGCTTTCGCGAGCAGGCTCGCTCCTACAGGTGTTGTGGATCACTCCAATCCTGTGGCAACCGCTGAACATTGTGGGAGCTGGCTTGCCAGCGAATGGGCTGTGTCAGGTGAAGCTGTTCTGGATGGCCCACCGCTTTCGCGAGCAGGCTCGCTCCTACAGGTTTTGTGGATTACTCCAATACTGTGGCAACCACTGGACCCTGTGGGAGCTGGCCTGCCAGCGAATGGGCTGTGTCAGGCAAAGCTGTTCTGGATGGCCCACCGCTTTCGCGAGCAGGCTCGCTCCTACAGGTTTTGTGGATCACCCCAATCCTATGGCAACCGCTGAACATTGTGGGAGCTGGCCTGCCAGCGATTGGGTTGCGTCAGGCGAAGCTGTTCTGGATGATCTACCGCATTCGCGGGCAAGCCCGCTCCCAAAGGTGTTGTGGATTACTCCAATCCTGTGGCAACCGCTGAACATTGTGGGAGCTGGCTTGCCAACGATTGGGCTGTGTCAGGCAAAGCTGTTCTGGATGGCCCACCGCATTCGCGAGCAAGCCCGCTCCCACAGGTGTTGTGGATCACCCCAAACCTGTGGCAAACACCGAATCCTGTGGGAGCTGGCTTGCCAGCGATTGGGCTGTGTCAGGCAAAGCTGTTCTGGATGGCCCACCGCATTCGCGAGCAGGCTCGCTCCCACAGGTTTTGTGGATTACTCCAATACTGTGGCAACCGCTGAACATTGTGGGAGCTGGCTTGCCGGCGATGGCGTCGTGTCAGGCAAAGCTGTTCTGGATGGCCCACCGCTTTCGCGAGCAGGCTCGCTCCTACAGGTTTTGTGGATTACTCCAATCCTGTGGCAACCGCTGAACATTGTGGGAGCTGGCCTGCCGGCGATTGGGTTGTGTCAGGTGAAACTGTTCTGGATGACCCACCGCTTTCGCGAGCAGGCTCGCTCCTACAGGTTTTGTGGATTACTCCAATCCTGTGGCAACCGCTGAACATTGTGGGAGCTGGCTTGCCAGTGATTGGGTTGTGTCAGGCGAAGCTGTTCTGGATGGCCCACCGCATTCGCGGGCAAGCCCGCTCCCACAGGTTTTGGGTATCACTCCAATCCTGTGGCAAACACCGAATGCTGTGGGAGCTGGCCTGCCAGCGATTGGGTTGTGTCAGGCGAAGCTGTTCTGGATGGCCCAGCGCTTTCGCGAGCAGGCTCGCTCCTACAGGTTTTGTGGATTACTCCAATCCTGTGGCAACCGCTGAACATTGTGGGAGCTGGCTTGCCAGCGATTGG